>JBCCWV010000147.1:0-12598 GCA_039192745.1 Verrucomicrobiota bacterium
CCCTGATTTTGAGGGGATTCCGGCGCCTTGGAAAAGTTGACACCCCGGGCATTTGAGCGTTTTTGGGCGCGATCTGATGCCCGAAAACATGGAATCCAGCGATTTTAAGGAGGAGGCCGTCCCTCAGGAGGATGTCGGAGGCGAAATTGAGTGCCCGCTAGGCGCTTGGTATTACCGCCGGATGGGATTGATGTTTCTGCTTCTCGGAGTTTTCGCTGCTTGGTTTGCTTATGACGGTCTTGTGAAGTGGCCGAAGTTGAACGAACAAGCGATTGCGAAAATGGCCTTCGGTGTGGCGCAAGATGGAGGGTCTTGGTCCGATGTGGAGGAGCACGAAGACTACATAGATATGGCGCCTGATGATGCGACGCGGCAACTGATCAAAAGTGCGTTCCAAGAAGGCGGATCGACGATGCCATGGGCGGATTTTGCGCGGGAACAGAAACTGGAGAGTCTCCTGCCACCGCCGGAGAGTGCGCCCGAGTTTGCGTGGTATGAAGCATTCCGAGCGGGAGCGGCTCAAGACGGAACTTGGCCGAATTACGCAACCCGAAAGAACATCGATCCTGAAGGGATGGACGAGACGGTGGTGAACTTGAAAAAGGCCTTTGTGGAGGGCTCGGCCAAGCGCAAGTGGGATGGTTTTGCCGCCGAGCACGGGCTGCGCGCGGGGAAGGATCTGAAATACTATCCGAAGAGCGATCTGCGTGAGCAAATCTACATCGGGAGTGCCTGTGGGGTCGGCGCCTTGGTCGTTGTCGTGTTGCTCGTTCTCAACCTTGGAAAAAAGATGCGCGCCGATGGCGACAGCATCACGATGCCGAATGGAACTCGCATTCCATTCGCGGCGGTGAAAAAGATCGACAAGGTCAAGTGGGACCGGAAAGGGCTGGCCTATCTCGAATATGAGGCGGACGGGGAATCCAAGAAGGCGGTTCTCGACGAGCTGAAATTCCCAGGGACGCAGCGTATTTTTGATCGGTTGATGGCCAATTTTTCCGGGGCACTGGTGGATGTGGAACGCATTGAGTCCTCGGCCGAGGAGCCGGAAAATGGCTCAGAAGAAGGGGCTTGAGGAAGGCTGCGAAATTTTGTTTGCGGAGCAAGGCGTGCCGAAGTAGAAACTGCTTTCCAGAAAATTAACGACCGCGAAATATGTCAGAAGCGAATATCGAAGAAAAAGTCAAAGAGATCATCGTCGAGCAGTTAGGTGTAAATCCCGAACAAGTGACTCGGGAAGCCAAGTTCATCGAAGATCTCGGGGCGGATTCCTTGGATACCGTGGAGCTTGTGATGGCCTTCGAAGAGGAATTCAACGTTGAGGTTCCTGACGAAGAGGCAGAGAAACTGCAGACGGTCGGAGACGTCATCACCTACATCGAAGGACGCCAGGCCGCCGGATAATTCGGCGAAAGCTGCGTACCTTTGATATTTTGGGCTGCGGGTTCTGAAACCCGCCAATTGTGCGGAGCGGACTTGCGCGACTACTTGTCGCCGCCCATGAGTCCTCCCAACATATCCTTAGCCTGATCGGCAAGACCGCCGAGGTCGCCAAGATCCGGTGTGCCTTCACCGCTGAGTGCGGAATCGATGACGCCTGAGAATTGATCGGGGAGTTTGTCTTTCAGGAAAGCGATGACTTGTTCGACGGCGCCCTGTGCTTGGTCTTCGGAGACGCCGACTTTGGAGACTAGGTTTTGAATGAGGTCTTGCATGATGAGGAAGAATGCGGCCAACTGTCCATGGTGGCAATGCGATAAATCCGGTGATGAAGAGGGGGATAGCGTGTAGTTTAACCAATGCCCTCGACCCTCAACGGGGAAGAACGCCAGCGCTGGGCGAAGATTGAAGCGGCGATTCCCGATTACTCCATCGGTCCTGATCGGCCATCACTGGCCTACCGGCTTGGACTGGTCGGAGTGGTCGTCGGGCTATTGTTGATTCTCGGCGCTTATTTTGGACTGGTTTTTGGGTTGATTGCTTTTGCGGTCAATGAGGCCTTTCATCCGCCGGCGGGGACGAAAGAGGTGCTCCCGTGGCTGCGATATGGAGCGATTCTGAGTTTTTCGCCCCTGGTTCTCTTTTTCCTCCTAAAGCCTTTATTTGTCCGCCGGGGCGGTGGCGATGGCCTTCTGAAGTTGAGTGAGGGAGATCATCCGCTGTTGGACGCGTTTGTGGCGCGCGTGGCGGAGTATGCGGACGTTCCGAAGCCGAAGTCCGTTTATGTGGATTGCTCGGCAAATGCTTCGGTTTCGTACAATCGTGGGTTTCACGGAATGGTGGACCGGGAATACCGGCTTCTCATAGGATTGCCGTTGGTGTCGGGGCTGGACCTGCGTTCGTTTGGTGGAGTGCTTGCGCATGAGTTGGGGCACTTCGCGCAACACCATGGAATGCGGCTCACGTACTTGATCCGCAGATTGAATCACTGGTTGTTTCTCGTCGTTCACGATCGTGATGGCTGGGACCGGGAGCTTTCCGATCTTGCCTTCCGTCGTCGCGGGATCCGGATGATTTTTGCGTGGCCAGCGTGGGCGATGGTGGCCATGATCCGGGGCGTGTTCTGGCTTGTGATGGCATCGGCGCATGGACTTAGTTGCTTTGCCCTGCGACAGATGGAATACGGCGCGGATCGCTACGAAATCGCCTTTTCTGGTCACGACGGCTTCTGGTGGACAACCAAGCGAATCTCGCAACTGGGAGCGGGTTACATGGAGGCACGGCGATTGATTCGCGACAGTTGGAGGGAGCGAATGCTTGCCGATGATTTTTCCATGCTGGCAAGATCACAGGCTGATCGGCTCTCGTCCGATGCGGTTTCCCTGGCGCAGCAAATGGTGCAAAAAGAGCAGGGGTCGTTTTTCTTCACGCATCCGAGCGACAAATCCCGGCTTCGAAGAGCGGGGCGGAAAGGCTGGGCCGAAGGCGTCGCTCTTGTCGATGAGCCTGCAACCGGCCTTTTTCGCGAATTCTCCGAACTCTCGCGGGCGGCGACGCGCGCATTTTATCAGAGGGAATTTGGTGAGGTCTGGGAGGACGGATCGCTCGTGGGGAATCCGACCATTGTGAAGGATGGGCGTCGCCGTCGAAGGGAGCGGGCGGCTGTGGAAGAGTTTCTCGGTGGGCTGTGGCGGGTTTTGCCGCGGGTGCACCTGTCCCGGAGGGATCTATTGGAAGGCGTGAAAGGGCGCAGGCGCGAGGAAATTGACCAGCGTTGGGAGACGGAGCGTGAATTGTCCGAGGAGCGGATTGATGCCTTGAAGGAAGCTCGTGAGCGCTGCCGGAAAGCGGTGTGCGAGTACGAATCATTCATGGCCGGCCGCAAGCCGGAGGGCGGGAATGCCAGAGAAAAAGGGGATCCTTGGAAGCTTCACGAAAGTGTTCACGCGAGACAGAAGGACTATGAGCAAAAGACGTTTGAGATGCGCCATTTTGTGAGGAGCACTCGCGAACGGCTCGTGGTCGACTTGCAGCGGACGGTACGAAAGGAATCATTCGTCGCCCGCGAGGTGCAACGACTTGTCGCGGCGATGGAATTTTTTGCCAGCATCGAGGGAGACTGGCAACAACTGGAAATGGTACTCGCGGCGCAACAAACATTGGTGGAAATGTTAGGAGGATTGCGCATACGAGAAGAGGTGCTGGCACGGCTGAAATTCCGCTCTGTCCACGCGGACCGATTACGTAACCGCATTCTCGACCTGGCCGGTGGAGTGAAAAATCCCCTGCACAGTCGCGGGCGGCGGCGGGCGAGAACTATGGCGGAGGTCCTTGAACTCCACGGCTCGACCGCAGAGGACGGTGGATTGCGCTCCTACGAGCTGACATATGAGGCCAACGAGGCGCTCTGGATGGTTTATGAACGGGTTCTTGGAAGATTGATCCTGCTCTCGGCGATCGTCTGAAGCCCGTTGCTGTGGGTGGAAGGGGAATTTCGTAGTTGCGCGAAGGGGCCTGCGCTTTTAGGAAACAGTCCCGAATTTTTAAACTTCTACCTCCGAAAATTATGGCAACAAAAGTTGGAATCATCGGCGCCGGTTGGATGGCGCATTACCACACCAAGGGCTTCCAAAATGGCGGCGCAGAGATCATCGCAGTCGCCGATGTGAACAAAGACGCGGCCCAGAGCGTCGCCGACGAACTGGGGATTGGTCAGGTTTTTGCAGACGTGGCCGACATGCTCGCCTTGCCGGATCTCGATGCGGTTTCGATCATTGTCCCGAACAAATTCCACGCGCCGCTCGCGATTCAGGCGCTTGAGGCGGGCAAGCACGTTTTCTGCGAGAAACCTCCCGGCCTGAACGCAGGTGAAGTTGAGGAAATGATCGCGGCGGCGGACAAGGCAGGCAAACTCCTCATGTTCAATTTCAACAATCGCGCCCGCCCGGAGTCCTACGCGATGATGGAGTATGTGAAGGACGGCACGATCGGAACCATCAACTCCGCGCAGTCGCAGTGGATTCGCCGAACAGGTATTCCCGGGTTCGGAGGTTGGTTCACGACCAAGGCACTCGCCGGTGGTGGTCCGCTGATCGACCTCATTCATATGGTCGACCTCTCGCTCTACTTCATGGGTTACCCGGAACCGTCTCACGTCATGGGGGCTACCTACGATGATCATATCCGCGATCCCGATTTCAAAGGGCCTTGGGGAATTCCAGACAAAGAAGGAGGAACGACCGATGTCGAGGGCGCGGCGCATGGAATGGTCATGTTCAAGACGGGGCAATCGATGACGCTTCGTTGCTCTTGGGCGGAAATGAACGAGCGGGAAGTCGTTTCCGTGGTTTTCCAGGGTTCGAAGGCCGGTGGAAAGGTCGAGCGCCTCTTCCGCGTTGACGGCATCGATCCGACGGCCATCGACAGTTGCGAGCTTTACACGCAGGAGAACGGAAACTCGGTCAACCGGACGATCGTTGTCGAAGAGTGTGAGGACATGGGGCGCATTCGCTCCGCTACGAACTTCATTTGGGCGATCGAAGGGAAGGAAGAGCCGCTGAATACTCCCGATCAGGCGCTTTCGCTGATGAAGATTATCGACGCCATCTATGAATCTTCGAAGACCGGAGCGCCGGTTGCTTGCTAATCCTTTCGTCCTTTCCTGACATGAACAGAAAACTTCGCATGGGTATGGTAGGAGGCGGTCGTGGCGCCTTCATTGGCGCAGTCCATCGCATGGCTGCCAACCTCGACGGAAAAATCGAACTGGTGGCGGGTGCATTCTCTTCGGATCCCGAAAAATCCCGCCTCTCCGGTGAGGATTTTTTTCTCGATCCGGATCGCGTTTACGGCAGCTACCAGGAGATGGCCGAGAAGGAGGCGGCGCGTGAGGACAAGATCGATTTTGTGTCCATCGTCGTGCAGAATCACCTCCACTTCGACGTCGCAAAGACATTTCTCGAAGCGGGGATCAATGTCATCAGTGACAAGCCGATGACGCTTAATCTTGATCAAGCCGTCGAACTTCGTGAGATCGTGAAGAAGTCCGGACTCGTTTACGGTCTGACCCACAATTACACGGGGTATCCGATGGTAAAGGAAGCGCGCCGTATGGTGAAGGACGGTGAATTGGGGCGGATTCTCAAGATTGTTGCGGAGTATCCGCAGGGATACGCGGTCGGAGACGTGGAGGGCGAAGGCCAAGGTCAGATTTCCAACTGGCGGGCTGATCCGAAAATCGCTGGTGCTTCCAATTGCATGGGCGACATCGGAACCCATGCCCATAATCTCGTCCGCTACATCACCGGTCTGGAGATCGAGGAAATGTGTGCGGAGTTGACGGCCTTCATTCCGGGAAGGGAATTGGATGACGATGGGAATTGCCTCGTTCGATTCCAGGGTGGAGCGAAAGGCATTATCTATGCCTCACAGATTTCCAACGGTGACGAGAACAATCTCAACATCCGTGTTTACGGGACGAAGTCGTCCATTGAGTGGCATCAGGAAGAGCCGAATGATTTGATCGTGAAGTACGCGAACGCGCCGCGGAAAGTTTTTCGCCGAGGGAACGACTATCTAGGCGAGGCCGCGCAGGCGAATTCCCGTACTCCTTTTGCGCATCCCGAAGGGTTTATTGAGGCGTTCGCGAACGTTTATCTCTCTATCGGTCAGGCAATTACCGACAAGATCGAGGGAAATCCGGCGCCCGCGGAAGGCTACGATTTCCCGAATGCTGACGACGGAGTGGCGGGGATGGCCTTCATCAAAACATCGGTGGAGAGTTCTGCTTCTGATCAAAAGTGGGTGCCATTCCCCGCAATTTGACGGGGTAGTCGCGCCCTTCTGGTTGATTCCGTCGCGGTTGTTGCTTAAGATTGCTTAAGGAACAACACCG
This sequence comes from Verrucomicrobiota bacterium, assembly GCA_039192745.1. GTDB lineage: Bacteria > Verrucomicrobiota > Verrucomicrobiia > Verrucomicrobiales > DEV007 > JBCCWV01. The sequence continues at coordinate 6,335 of JBCCWV010000147.1, forward strand.
ATTGAAGGAAGCTAACTACGACTGCTATGACAACATCCCTTACTCTGTTTATAAGGCAGAGAAGGCGCGTTTGCAGGTGGAGTTGTTGAACCTTCAGGAGTGGGTCGTCGACAAGGGGAAGAGGGTTGCTGTGGTATTCGAAGGGCGTGACGCGGCGGGGAAGGGATCGACAATTCGCCGGTTCGCAGAGAATCTCATGCCGAAGAACCTGCGGGTCGTGGAACTCGGCATCCCCACGCCCAACGAGTCGCGGAACTGGTTCCGGCGCTACGAAAAGCATTTTCCAAAGAAGGGTGAAATCGTCTTCTTTGACCGTTCCTGGTACAACCGGGCGATGATTGAGCCGACCATGGGCTACTGCACGAAGAGCCAGTATTACTACTTCATGCGCAGTGTGGTTGATTGGGAAGAAGCACACATCAAGGACGGATTGATTCTCATTAAATTCTACCTCTCGATCAACCGTGAGACACAGGTCGTCCGGTTCGACATGCGCAAGAATGATCCGTTGAAGTACTGGAAGTACTCTGAGAACGACGAACATGTGCAGCGCAAGTGGCACATTTTCACGCGCTACAAGGAACAGATGTTTCGCAAGACGTCTTCGCGGAAGAGCCCGTGGGTGATTGTCCGCTCGAACAACAAGCTCGCGGCCCGGCTCACCTGCATGCTCTACGCGATTAATCAGGTCCCTTACAAGCCGAAGAAGCCCTTCTTGCCGCTGGAAAAAGACCGCGTTACCCACGAGAGCGAGATAACCGTGCAGGGGATTCCCTTCCGGAATCTCAACTATCGCCAGTATCGTCTACTTTCGAAATTAAAAGAGCGACTGGGGTAGGGCTGGGAGCACAGAGCACAGAGCACAGAGCGAAGAGTTGGGAGCTTAAAGCTTGGGGAGGTGCGGACGTGGACGTCCGCGGTCGGTTGATGAGTGCAATTTCCCTTTTTCGCCGGGCCGCCCAATCTTCCGGCGCTGGGCCTAGGCTTCCGACTCTTTGGAAGCAGGCGGGTGAGGGTTGAGAAAGGAGTCGAGGATCAGAAGGCCTGCGGCGATGGTGATGCAGGCGTCCGCAACGTTGAAGGAAGGCCAAGCCCAGTTGTTGACCTCAAAGTGGAGGAAATCGACGACGTAGCCAAGGGTCAGCCGGTCCGTGACGTTCCCGAGAATGCCGGAAATCAGGAGCGCGCCAGCGATGCGGCTCATCAAGGAGGCGAGAATGCCTTTCTTCCAGAGAAAGAGAATCACGGTGAGCGCCACGACGGAGATACCGCCGAAAATGTAATTCGACCATTGGCCGCCATTGAACATTCCAAACGCCACGCCCCTGTTGTGGACCCTGACAAGATCAAAAAAACCGGGAATAACGGTTTGGTAGTCCACGATTCTGGTGACGGGATCTGGCGGATCGAATCGAGCGACAATGGCCCGTTTCGTGACCTGATCGAGCACGAAGAGTGGAAGAGTAATGATGAGAAACAAACGGAGCATCACCCGACGACTTCCGCGCATCGCGCGCAGATATCTCTTCCCGGGGCGAGTGGGAGGTGTCGCCAGCAGCGTGGGCACTTGGGCTCGGTTGATGGGGTCACCTCCGCCTTGACGGCGTCGCCCGGTTCCACATTCAGCGAGCTGACCATGAAGAATTCGAGGAGGTTTTCCTTCGATTCCGCAAGATCGAGAGGCTGTTCGCTACCTTCAGGCAGCGCGAGCGCGACTGCTGCTTCGTTATTGCTGCCGATCTCCTTGGCCTGACGCGCGCGTTCGATCTCCTGTTGAACAACGTTTCGGTATTCCTGGAGTTTCGAAATGCGGTCGATCGCTTCGGTGCTCTTGAAATCCGGGTCCGGCTCAGGAAAACGCTCCAAGTGGATGTCTCCGGGTTCGTGGCCAGCGTGCTCCCAGGCTTCGTCGGCGGTATAGGCAAGGATGGGGGCGAGAAGCTTGCAGAGGCCTTCGAAAACGAGATGCATCGCCGTCTGTGTCGAGAGCCGACGGGGTGAGTCGAGCGCGTCGCAATACATCCGATCCTTGGTGAGATCGACATAGATGGCGCTGACGTCGACGGCACAAAATTGATTGAGTGTGTCGAAGACTTTGCGGAATTCGTAGCGGTCGTAAGCGGCGGTGCAGTCGGCGATGACCTTGTTCAGTCGCTCAAGAATCCAGCGGTCGAGCAATGGCATGTCGGCTGGCGCGACCTTGTCTTTCTCGAAATCGAAGCCGTTGATGTTGCCGAGGAGGATGCGGAGCGTGTTGCGGAAACGCCTGTAGGTTTCGGTGGTTTGCTTGAAGAGTTCTTCGCCGAACGGGACCTCTTGTTCCCAATCGACGCCGGCGCACCACAGTCGGACGATATCGGCGCCATACTTACCGTAGAAATACGCGGCATCGATTGGTTTGCCGGCTTTTTTGGCTTCGGATTTGGAGAGCTTCTTCTTGTCGACATCGACAACGAACCCGTGGGTGAGAACGTTCTTGTAGGGCGCTGTGTCGCGCACGACGGTGGAAATTAGCAGCGAGCTTTGGAACCAGCCGCGGTGCTGATCGGTGGCTTCCAGGTAAAGGTCGCAGGGTGCCTCCAGTTCCGGATGCCGGTCGAGGACGGCGACGTGACTGCAACCGGAGTCGATCCAGACATCGAGAGTGTCGCGGCAACGTGTCGACCCTTGCGGAAGATTCAGGGCGTCGTTCCACCAGTCATCGTCCTTTTCGAACCAGAGATTCGTGCCGTGCTCTTCGAACAGATCGGCAACCTGGCGGGCAACGTCGGGGTCGATAATGGACTCTCCGTTTGGGTTGAAAAAGACGGGAAGTGGAACGCCCCAGGTTCGTTGGCGGGAAATGCACCAGTCTGGGCGCGCTTCCACTGTGCCGTGAATGCGGTTTCTGCCCCAGTGCGGCATCCAGGTGACACGGTCGATTTCCTCGAGGGCGCGTTCGCGGAGGTCCTCGATTCTGATGAAGAATTGCTCAACTGCCCGGAAGATGATCGGTGTTTTCGAACGCCAACAGTGAGGATAGCTGTGGAAATGGTTCTCCTTACCCAACAGATGCCCGCTTTCAGCGAGTAGCTTGATGATGGGGCCGTTGGCGTCGAAGACGAGTGTGCCTGCAAGACCATCGACGCCACACTCGTCGGTGAAGTTCCCGTCGTCATCGACGGGGGAAAGGACCTCCAGCCCGTATTCCATGCCTACGATATAGTCCTCCTGACCATGGCCGGGGGCGATGTGGACGGCGCCGGTTCCGGCCTCGAGAGTCACGAGCTGGCCGTTGACGACCTTTGATTTTCGATCAAGGAACGGATGCTGAGCGGCTGCGCCGAGCAGGTCTGAGCCTTTCAGTTTTTCCGAAGGCTCGCCCTCGAGTTGGAATCCTGTGGACTCCGCAAAGGCTTCGAGTCGCCCTTCCGCAACGACAAGACTTTCGCTTCGACCCTCCTCGTGCTTGAAGGTGCCGATGACATAATCGAAATCTGGATGGAGCGCGATGCCAACATTGGCGGGAAGCGTCCAGGGTGTCGTGGTCCAAATGACGAGTGAGGCGTCGCCGGCGAGCGGGCCTTCGACGATGGGGAACTTCACGAAGATGGCTGGCGAGGTCTTGTCCTGATATTCCACCTCCGCTTCGGCCAGGGCGGTCTGTGCGCCGTAGCTCCAGTAGACTGGTTTCTTGCTTTGATAGACCAGGCCCTTTTCGATGAAGGTGGCGAACGTGCGGACGATGTCAGCTTCGTATCCGTGCGCAAGGGTGAGATAAGGATTCTCCCAATCGCCAAAAACACCAAGCCGCCGGAAGGATGTCCTTTGGATGTCGATAAATTTCCGTGCCAGCTCTTCTGACTTTTTCCGAATCTCGACTGGATTCAGGCTGCGTGATTCCTTGACGACTTTGAACTCGATGGGGAGTCCGTGACAATCCCATCCGGGGACGTAGGGCGTGTAATGCCCGCTCATTGACTTCGATTTCAAGACAAGGTCCTTGAGGATCTTGTTCAGCGCGGTGCCCATGTGGACGTCGCCATTGGCGAAAGGGGGGCCGTCGTGGAGGGTGAATTGGGGCGCGGACTCAGCTTTGCGCTTTTCGGCGATGCGCTGGTAAAGGCTGGATTTTTCCCACTTTTCGAGACGGCCGGGTTCGTTCTTCACGAGGTCGCCGCGCATCGGGAAAGTCGTCTGCGGGAGTTGCAGAGTGTCCTTGTAGTTGGTTTGGCCGGTCTTGGTGTCCGCGACGCTACTGTTGATCATCTTTGTCTGGTTTCGCCCGCGGCGGGCGAGTCGCGACGCTACCATTCGGCGGAAAGCGGGTCAATCCGGCATTCCTTTGGTTCCGATCAGACGTTGCAACTCCGGTGGGGCTCCCTTATCATGCCGACCGCGCGGGCGGATCTCCCTTGAACCCAAGACGGAAGAATTTTGCCATGAACATGATGACGAAATCCCTGATGAGCGTGACGGTGCTTTTGCTCCTTGTTGCGCTGTTCATCTCGCTGCGGAACCACTCGGAACTCAATCGCGCCCTCGAAGAGAATGGACGGCTTCGGGGGGAGTTGGCGCAGACGCAAGGGAATCCAGACTACGAGGAACTCGCTCTCGAGGAAAACAAGCGCTTGCGAGCAGAGATGACTAACTTGCAGAACGACCGACAGCAAGCCGTTTCAAACATGGAGTTTTTGCAGACTGAACTTGCGAGGAAGGAAACTGAGTTGGCGGTGAAGTCGGAAGAGACGGAGATGATCCGGCAAGGCGCGGAAGTGACCGAGACAGAGCTGACCGATGAGCAGCGAAAGATACGTGACTTGCCGGAAATCGGTGAAGTGGTGGAAGCGAATTCGGAATGGAATGTTGTGCGCATCAACGCGGGAGCGGGGCAGAACTTGAGCGGGGGTATCACCTTGGCGGTCCGTCGCGGCCACTACATTATCGGTGACCTAAAAATCGAAGAGGTTGACGAGAACAGTTCGATCGGAAGCATGATCACGAAGACGTTGCGGCCCGGAATGACCGTCCGTCTCGGGGACTCTGTTTTGCCATACCCCCTCTACTGACCGGACCGGTCTATTTGCGAAACAAGCGTCGGCGGGTGCGGGTAGAACTAGAAGAAGTGGCTGGCCCCTCTTCGGCATATTTCGACCGAAAGCGTTTCCAAAACGGTGTGCGGGATTCGTTGGCGGCATTGTTCGAGGCGACTCGCGAAGGAGTTTGTCCAGAGCCTTGAGGTGGCTGTGGTGGGGGTGATGGCTCATTCCGCGACATCGCGGCAATTTCTCTTTCCCGCTTTTCCATAGCCGCTTTCTTCTTTTGGGCTTCCTCGACAATGCGTTGAAGGCGGGGATCGAGCGATGCAGTGGGGGAGGCGGTGCGGGAGACGACTCTCACGTTGTCGCCTTCTTCAGCCCTCCAGTCGCTGGTTCTCGCGCGGCTTACGAGTCGTTTGATTTCATCCTGGCGGGAATTGTCGATCGGAATCGAGGTCGAACTCCTCGAGGCCGCGATCTGGGAGGTAGAAAGTTTTTTGCCGTAGGGGGCAAAGTTGTCGGTCGGAACGGTGTAGAGACGGCTGGATGTTTCGCAGCGCCGGTTGGCTTTGATGAATTTCGTCGGGTCGTGGTAGTTCGCGAAGGTTTTGGCGAACGAGGATCGATTCATTCCGATGTGGAGGTTTTTCCGAATTTCGAAGTGCAGGTGGGCGAGGTACATCCCGCGATTGGAGCCAATCGTTCCGATCTTTTGGCCGCGTTTCACTCGCTGGTTGAGCGTGACGTAACGTGTATTGAGGTGACCGTAGAGGGAGTCGATGGTCTTCACGGAGCCATCTTTCTCACGGTAGGCGTGACGGATGATGACACAGTTTCCCCAGCCGACGCGAATGTCCTTTGAGAGGACGACAATGCCGTCGCCGGTGGCATAAACGGGATCGCCTAAATCGGTGTTTCCTCCACCGACACCGTTCCAGTCTTCTCCGAGGTGGCCGTTTGGCCAAAATCCGCGTGCCTTGTAATACCCTTTCGCGTCAGGCGGTCCCACGGGGTAATCAAATCCATCGGCAAGTCTAATTCTGGCGTCGGCTCCGTAGGTGGCCGTCGAAAACGTGACGGCGAGAATGCAGAGAATGGCGGTCTGGCGGATCAAAAGACGGGGAGTGTAGTTTTACGACCGCAACACCCCAAAGTAGATGAGTCCGGCGATTCCAGCAAGGAAACAATAGTAGGCAAAATGCTCGAATTTTCCGCGTCTCACGGCAGCAAGGACGGTGTAAATGGC
>JBCCWV010000148.1:0-12597 GCA_039192745.1 Verrucomicrobiota bacterium
GGAATTTCTGGGAATACGGCAATCGAAAGAACGGAGACTTCGGCGCTCACCATTTCGATATCGTGCAATGGGCCCTGCAGATGGATGATAGCGGACCCGTCAACTATGTCCCGGCCGGGCACAATGGCGAACCCTTCTCCTACTTTCAGTACGCCAACGACTTGAAGGTCTTCAAAAACTCGGACAAGAAGCGACTCTCCATCAACTTCTATGGCAAGGACGGCTCCGTCCATGTCGGGCGTGGCGGCAAACTGGAAACCACGCCGGAAAATATCCGCGCCACCCGTTTCAAAGAAAGTGACACGATGTTGGAGGAGTCGCGTTCCCATCGCGCCAATTGGCTCGACTGCATCCGCTCACGCAAGCAACCCATCTGCCACCCCGAAGTCGGCCATCGCACCGCCACCATCTGCCATCTCCTCACCGTCGCCGAACGTTCCGGCAAGCCCGTCCAATGGGATCCCGCGAAGGAGGAATTGATCGATGCCACCGACGAGCAGAAAGAGCTGACTTATCGGAAACGTCGGGAAGGCTTCGAATTGCCGGTCTAAGGGCGCCCCGATGGGGCTTTGAATAACGAATATCGAACAAGGAATTTCGAACTCCCAACTTTGAAACTCTCCGGGAAAGAATTGATTTTCCGGAAGCAAAGTCATTGCCTGCTTTGATCACCGAACAGGTGATTCCGAATTCGATAAACTTCATCCTTCGAAATTCCTTGTTCGATATTCGACATTCCTTCCTTCTCTCCCAATGACCCTTCTTACTTGATACCTCTTCCTTGGTATCTCTTCCTTATCAAATTTGGCCGCGTAGCTTCGCCCACCAAATGCCGAGATATTCGTAAAAGGCGCCCTCTGCTTTGCGGAGTTTGTCCATGGATGGGATGAACATCCTCACGGACAGTTCGATGCCTCCCTCAGGCTTTGTGTAGAATGTAACCGGTCCCGGCACCGGGACGTGACCCGCATGTTGGAATAGACCCATCGCCCGCGGCATATGTGCCGCGGAGGTAACAAGGACAAATCGTTTCCCGCTTAGTTCGTCTTCGAGATATCTTACGTGGTCTTTCGTATCCTTCGATTCTTCCTCCAGCACAATGGATTCAATCGGCACACCCGCGAGTTTCGCAACCTCTGCCATTTGTTTGGCGCAACTCCATGGATCGCCGTCGTGTTGCTTCCCACCCGTGAAAATCAAACGGCTTTCCGGGAAAAGCCGATGCACGCGGACACCCTCCATGACGCGCGCCGTCGTGCGAGGACCAAGATTAGATGTTGGTGGATGGTTTTCACTGGGGAAAAAATCTCCGGCCAAGACGACGATGAAATCCGGAGACCACTCTGCACCTCGCTCTTCCTTTACCTTGTCATAATCAAACGGCTCGTAGCGATATTCCAATGATCGCAACATCGCACTCGGCAACGGCGTCATGGTGAAGAGGACAAAAAGTAAGAGACTAAGACTGACGAGAAACTTGCCAGCGAGTTGCTTGCGCCTTGTCTTACCGAACCAAATCAAAAGAACCCCGAGTAACAGCGGGTAAAAAATAAGCGACGCCGGAAAAAGGAGCCGGGAGACAAATTTCTTGAAGGCGAACATAAACGATGACGCCAATTGTGCTGGCCGGCCGGAATATCCCGAGGAAACAAGAGCAGGATAACCGAATCAAGCGCCTACAATTCCTTCAGGTAAGCCAGGCTTTGTTTGATGCTGGCGAGCGGGTCAGGCGAGTGATCCTGCTCGACGTGGCAATGGGCGACGCCGGCTTTCTTTGCCACCTTGATGATCGGTTCCATCGGAATAACGCCATCGCCGAGTTCCTGAAAAGCTTCTTTCGGAAGTTTATCGAACATGGGTAGCTCGACGCCGTCCATGAGGTCCTTCAGGTGCAGTTGCGAAACGCGCCCGCTGAGTTCTTCGATCAACTCTGCAGGTTCAATGTTTCCGACCTTCACCCAGAAAACGTCGATCTCGAATTTCATGTCGTCGGAAAACTCGTCGACGAAAACATCGAATCCCGTCGACCCGTCTTTCGGTTCGAACTCGAAGGCGTGGTTGTGATACGCGAGTTGGATACCCGCCTCTTTGGAGATCGCCGCCGCTTTGTTGCAATTACCAGCGACACGCTTGTAGTCGTCGAGCGTTTCACGGTCCTTGTTGTGGAGAAAGGGAATGACGAGGTGCGTGAGACCGATGTCATTTGCCTGCTCCACGATTTTCTTGAAGTCGGAAAAGCCCTCGTCGGACGGGCTCGTCACCGTCTGCCACTCGAAATGCGAAGAGTTCAAGCCCAGACCGTGCGCTTGCGCCGCCTTGACCATGTCTTCGCTTTTCGGAAAGCCGTACATCTCCCCCTGCTTGTAACCGGCATCGACGACGGCCTTGATCGTGCCATCCGTGTCCGCTTTCAACTCGTTGCGGAGCGTGTAGAGCTGAATGCCGATGTTGGCGCGGTATTCATCGTCGGCGGAAAGCGCGGCGAGGGAATGGGAAGTTCCGGCTGCGGCTGCGGCGGAACCGGCGGTGGTTTGGAGGAATTGGCGGCGGGTCATGGGATTATCAGAGCACAGGTTGGACGGATTCCTAGGAACGATGATTCAAGCGGCAGGGTCATTCAGCCTTCTTACGTAAGGAAAGAAGCATTTCGATACCCTTGCGATTTTCGATGGAAAGGGCGGTCGGGTTTTTCTTATCGAGGCCACCGCGCGCTTCAAAGACGAACCACTTGTCATAACCGATCTCGTCGAGCGAGTCGGCAAGCTTTTGGTAGTCTGTTTCATCTTTTCCGAAATGAATGTCCCCTTGCGGCTTGATGTGAATCTCGCAAATACGGTCGTTGCCGAGATCGGTGATAGCCTTGTAGATGTCTTCACCGCCACGAAGCATGTTGCCGGTGTCGTAATACATGAGCACGTTCTCGGGATTGCCAAGTCTTTCGAAAAGTTCGATGACTCGTTCATAGGTCACCGGCGATTCAATGCCCAACGTCACCCCATACTTTTCCGCGACCGGTAAAATCTCCTGAATAAACTCAACGACCCCAGCGATCACCTCTTCACCTTCCTGAAAATTCGATTTTCCAAAGAACGGAAAAAGTAGCAAGTCACAATCAAAGACTTCGCACGCCGCCAGCGATTGTTTCATGATGGCGAGTCCTTGCTCGCGCGATTCTCCGGGTTGCCAGACATTGATCTTGTTCATCGTCCCGGCGCAAAGGGAAACGATCTCGACGCCATGCTTTTCCACCTCGGCGAGGAATTGAGCCTGCAGGCCCTTGTCGGAAATTGTCAGGACATTGTTTTCGTCGAGCACGCCCGTGTGCAATTGCACCCCGGCGTAACCGGCTTCCTTGGTCATCGCGATGCTTTCGACGGCGCACCGATTTCCAAAGGCCGTTTCCATGACGGCGAGTTTATCTTTGGCAAGGAGTGAACTGGCAAAGAGGAGAATGAACGAAGAGAGTTTGAAGGGATTTTTCATAGCGAATCAGCACCGATTTTATCGGAGAAGAGAAGTTCTTTGGCAAGTAAATCCCGGCACTGTTCTTTGCGAACCGCTCAACCACGAACTAAGTTTGGACAATGGCTGGCTTCTCAGGCGGGAAAAAAGAATTAGTCGCGGGAATCGTTACCCGGTCGTGCTTTCTCATCATCGCCGTCATTGCCGTCGTCGGCAGGGAGCAATTCGGAGTTTACGGATGGGTCGTTTTCGCTTGTGCGTGCATTGGATTTCTCATTCTGCAGATCTTCGGCAAAGCAAAAGCGAACCCCGATGACCGCGAAGAAGCCCTGCGCGTCGCCGGTGAAGCGATCAAGGCGGAAGCCGCACGGCTCGACACCCGGCGCGCGGAAATCGAAAAAGTGCTCATGGCTTACGCGGAATGGATGGAGTTTCCCGACTTCGAAGAAGTGCGCGACACCTCGTGGAATGCGCCCGCGAAAACCGCGCGCGATGCCGAGGTCGCCGCCCTGCTAGAATCGGAAGCGGACCAGTTCCTCCAGCGAATGTCGGACGGGGCCTTCCAGATCGACGGTCAGTTCTCCCCAAAGCTCCTCCTGCTCGACCTCTGGGACTTCACCGAAAAGGTCGCGCGCATCTACAATCCTGATGCCCAAAAACCACTCCTCGAAACCAATCTCGCGGACTTGCTGAAGTCGATCAACCGCGCCTCCATCCAGATCCTTCTTTTTCTGGAAGAAATTCCCGTCCTCGACGTCAAGGAATGGAATATCCGGCAGACTTCCGACAACATCCGCAAGGCCACCAAAGCCGCGCAAACCTACAGGGATCTCGAAAAATACATCAATCCGCTCAAGTATGTCTGGCAAGGCAGCAAAGTCCTGCTTGCCACCAACCCGCTCACCGCCGCCGGCTGGATCATTGGTTCCAATCTCGCCATCGAAGGCGGAAAAAAACTCGGCAAACGCGCCGCCGACGCATGGGTCCTGAGTTTCGTCCGGCAAACGCTCGGCATCATCGCGTGGGAAACCGCATCGATCTACGACCGCACCCATCGCTTCCGAAATCCGGAGTGGGTTTATGGCATCGAACTCGCGCACCTGATGAGTGAGATTCCCCTCGAACCAAAAAGCCTGCGCACCGCACTGAAGGAAATCGGCGGCCTTGCTCTCAGCAGCACTTACGATCGCATCTTTCTCTACCGCTGCGTCGCCCAACACGTCAGCCCGAAGCCGGAGCGTTTCGTTGATACTGACTTGCTCGCGGAAGACACTAAGCAAGCGATCATTGAACGGCTGAACACCTTCGCGAAAAAACAAATCGCGAACACGGATGAGCGAAAGTTGCAAAAGTGGCGAAGAAACCTCGATCAACGTTTGCCCGTTATTTTAAATAAAAAATCTTAGGCGGTTGGGAAAGATACGTCATGCCATCGGCATACTTTCTGCATAAGTTACCACCGTCATGAAGCAGTCCCTCCTTTGCTCGCTTGTTGGAATCTTTGCCTCCCTCTCGTTATCTATTTCCCATGCTGCCGTCGCCATTCCCGGCGACATCACCATCACCGGCACAATGGAGTTGGATACTTTTTTTGGTTCCGGCACCGTCATCCAATCCGGTCGTTTTTATTCTTCCGTCAACGGCGTTGAAGACGAGCGCACGTTCCTAGGCCCTCCCGGAGACGTCCTTCCCTCGGACATCGTTTCCGCAAGTTTCACCCATCATGGCGGTGGAGCCGTGGGCGGCGGCGATGGTTTTGGCATTGAGTGGAATCTCTCCGCCGATACCAATACAGGCGACCTCGACGGTGAATCAGTAACAGAAATTTTTCTCGGCGCGGGCGGCGGCACTCCCATCGTCGTGACGAACAACTCGCTCATCGATACCTACGAGGTCTTCTTCAGTATCCAATATGATCACACCGTCGAAGCCAATGGCAGCGACGCCTTTGTCGAGTCCGACCTCGAAGTCGAAGTCAACGGCCTGGAAATCTTCGAAGCGGAGATCATCTCCGACACCGATCCCGACTTGGGCAACACCATCAACAAAATTGAAACAGGTGATGCCGGTGGCGAAGTCACCGATTCCGGCATTTTCTTCACCAGCATCACCCTCGCCCCCGGCAGCTTCCAGACGATCGGTTTTGACTACACCGGAAACGCCGACGCCTTCCCTCCTGTTTTCGACGGCACCGGCAGCGGAATTGGCGAGATCATCCTTTCCGTCGATAACATCGTTCTCATTCCCGAGCCAAACGCCGTCGCTCTCCTTTTTGCGGGATTGCTGCTGACGTTCAGCGCCAGGCGCAGGATTTAAGTCCGCGGTAGATAGAAGGGTATTCGCGAGAACCCGTTACCGGCCGTTTTTCGTATCGGCTTGCTCTGGGTTACCCTTTCAATTCCATTCGCCGATCCATGCCTGAAAAACTCGTCTTCCTCGATGCCGCCACCCTCTTCCCCGTTCCTGCCGAAGATCATTTCGCCCCATTCCGCGCTTTTGGGTCGGTAACTTGGCATCCGACCACCCTCCCGGAGGACGTCATTTCCCGAATTGCAGATGCCACTATTGTCTTCACTAACAAAGTAGTTATCGGTGCCTCCGAGATAGCCGCCGCACCGCAACTGAAACTTATCCAGATCACGGCCACGGGAACCAACAACATCGATCTCCCAGCGGCAAAAGAAGCGGGGATCAACGTGTGCAACGTCGGCGGCTACTCCACCGCCGCTGTCACACAGCATGTCTTCGCCATGCTTCTGCAGATCTTCACTCACACGAGCGACTACAACAAGGACGTGCGAAAGGTCTGGCCAGCATCTCCCATGTTCACCCGGCTGGATTATCCGGTGATGGAATTGGCCGGGAAGACGCTTGGCATCGCGGGTCTCGGCTCGATTGGAAGTTCCGTCGCAAAAGCGGGTGCCGGTTTCGGCATGAAAATCGTAGCCCTCGGTCGCGATGGCGCCCGCCCCTCAGGTGACATTCCCCGACTCCCCAGAGAAGACTTCTTTTCTCAAGCGGACGTCATCACCTTGCACTGCCCGCAGACGCCGGAAACGGAAAAGCTCATCAACGCACAAACACTCGAGTGGATGAAACCGTCCGCCGTCCTTATCAACACCAGCCGTGGTGGACTCGTCGATGAACCCGCCCTTGCCGATGCCCTCAAGTCCGGCCAGATCGCGGCCGCCGGGCTCGATGTTTTGTCCGTGGAACCACCCCAAGCTGATCATCCGCTTCTCGCACCCGACGTGCCGAACCTGTATTTGACGCCTCACACGGCTTGGACCTCGAAAGAAGCACGGGCGACTCTCCTCAGAACTTGCGCCGAAAACGTGAAATCATTCCTCGCAGGGAACGTGCAGAACCAAGTCACCTGATTTCAAAGAAAAAAGTGGAGCATAGCGGATTCGAACCGCTGACCCCTTGCATGCCATGCAAGTGCTCTACCAGCTGAGCTAATGCCCCTTTGAAAAGTCGGCGCCCGCCACCGGGGCGGCGGGCGGGAAGACTACGGGGAAGGCGCCATTTTCGCAAGGAAAAGTGCGGCGCAGCCTCGTACCACCTTTCTCTCCTCGGCACGGGTGCAAGCATCGGAAAAACTCGATGCATATTTTCGTCTTTCGTTCGTCTAGGTTTTTCGGCTACTTTTTAGGCACCGTTATGAAATCTACCCTCACAAGACTTCAAACGCACGCGACAGCACTTTCACTTCCGGCCCTTGCTCTCGCTTTGTGGATCCTCACAACGAACGCACTCCACGCCGCCACCGGAGGTCCGGACGGTTACGGTTACACCTTCAAAGACTCCCAGGAAATCGACGGTCCCGTCTTCCAATGGTTGGATATTTCGTCCACCGGCGCGGTCGTCATCTCGCAAGGAGACGACACTTCCTCGACGAGTGGCACCAATGGCATCGGCGCGCCTGTCGAGCTCGGGTTTCCCCTAACCTACCACGGCGCGACCTACGATGAACTGGTCCCGACATCGAACGGTTACCTTTCGTCCGATCCCTCCGAGAACGGGCTCGACGACACGAATGATTCGACGATTCCCGCCAAACCGGACATCGGCAGCGGCGCCCGCTTTTACGTCTTTCACGACGACCTCACCCTCAATCCCGCGAATGGAAAGGTTTACTACGAGTATCTCGACATCAGTCCCCACCCGCATTCGGATTGCGGGGTGAGTGTCTTCTCGTGGGTGAACCTGCGCTTTGTCGGCGGCAGTGCCCTTCCCCTGAACTTCCAGGTCCTTATCTTCGACAACGGGGACATCCTCTATCAATACGACACATCCGGCCTTAGTTTTGGCACGAGCGTGACCGTCGGTTTACAGAATTCGGCGGCAGACGACGGCCTTCTCTACGGCGCGAACACCGCGGGATTCATCTTTAACAATCTCGCCGTCCTCTTCGAGCCACCCATCCTCACCGTCACGACCGAGACCGATGAATTCGACACTCCCTCCGGCGCTGATCTTTCCCTGCGCGAAGCCATCCGTGACATTTCGCCTGGGGGAAAAATCGAAGTCGCTTCCAACGTTCGCAACATTGATCTCGCCGGTGGTGATCCGGCGACGATGCTTCTCATTTCGAACAAGACGCTTTCGATCAACGGCGGCGGCAGCGACGGCCAACTTTGCCTCACTGGGAACGGTGCCTTCCGCATTCTCCAACTCCTCGATGCCAATCTTGTCTTGGAAAACCTCTGCATCCAGGGCGGCCGTTCAATAATAGGCGGCGGTGGCTTGTATGCTCCACGCAATGATGACTGGCTCCGGCTCTGCAACGTCGAATTCCTCGGCCATGTTTCCACCTCCTCTGGTGGCGCCCTCTTTGCCAATGGCAACACCCGACTCTCCCGATGTCGCTTCCAAAAGAATCTCGCCTCGCTCCAGGGTGCCGCTATTTTCTCGTCCAAACCGCCGGAAAATACCGGAACGGGAATCCTCGTTCTCGACGAGTGCGAGTTCTCCATGAACCGCTCCGGCAGTTTCGGGAATGCCGTCAGTGTGTCACGCTTTGGCGAGTTCCGCGCCCGTCGATGTGCGTTTTTTGACAATTTCAGAATCTCAAACGCCACCGGATCTTCCGCGCTTTACGTCACCGACTCGGACACCGAAGTCGTGAACTGCACTTTCTCCCGGAACATGGACCGGGCCCTTTTTGTCAACAATCCCACGTCCATCTCCACCCGCATCGCCCACAACACATTCACGGATAACTGCAGTGCTGCTTTCTCTGCAATCGTTGCCAGCGGAAGCGCCACATCGGAGTTCCACCACAATCTATTTTCCGGAAATTCGAACTCCGTCCTCATCAACGTCCTCGATATTGACCTGAGCGGCAACCTGTTCTCAGACGGGCACAACGTCTCCGACTTTCCCGAGACCGAACTCAACCACCCCGATGACTTCGTTGTGGCCGATCCCAAGCTGGCACCGCTGGGCGCTTACGGCGGATTCACGCTCTCACAAATTCCCCTCGCCGACAGCCCCATCATCGACCAAGGCGCGAACCCGCCACCCGCGCCATCGCCCGCGACCGACCAGCGCGGACTCCCGCGAATCGCCAACGGCGACAACTCCGGAAGCGCCGTCATCGACATCGGTGCCGCCGAAGCCGGACCATTCATCACCGTCACGACGAACATCGACGAGTTCAACGGCCCCGCCTCCGGCGCGGGCGCGTCGCTGCGAGAGCAACTCGCCCTCACCTCGCCTGGGCAGAGCATCCGTTTCGATCCCTCTCTCTCTGGTTCGCAGATCGCAATGGCCTCCGCCAACTTCACATTCGACACCTTGGGCGCTGGAGACATCATCCATATCGATGCGAGCAACCTCGCCGAGCCCGTCACGATCGACGCCTCCGCCGTCAACGGCATCTTCAGCCTCAACAACGGTGCCGTCCTCTCGCTCCACCAATTGAACCTCGAGAACCCTTCAGCCAATGGCGTGCTCGACTGTTTTGGCGAAAGTGACGCCACCCTCGACCGCTGCACGGTATCCGGTTGTTCCGGCCATGAAGCGATTTTTCAACTTGGTGGCCGGATCGTTCTCGATCAATGCGCGGTGAGAGACAATAACGGCGGCGGCAATGCAGCCATGCGCATCTCCGCGGGGGGCTGGGGCCGCGCCACGCGAAGTTTGTTCGAGCGGAACAGCGCGACGAGCACCGGCGGCGGCGTATCCGTCGTCGACGCGCAATTCATCGCCATCAACTCCTCTTTCTTGGAGAATGTCGCCTCTACCGGAGCCGGTCTCAATTTCCAGCCCGGCGCCGGTTGGCACGCTGAAAGCATGACACTTTGGGGCTGCACCTTCTCCAGCAACCGCGCGACCAATGCCGGCGGAGGAGTGTTCGTCCAGAGTGACTTTGGAGAAATCGCCCGCTGCACGGTTGTTTCCAACATCGCCGACGACCGCGGGGCAGGCATCGCCAGCTCCAGCATCGGAGCGGGAGACATCGGACTACATCACAACATCATCGCCAAAAACAAGCTGGAGAACGCGGGTTCGCTCGACAATATCGATTCCAGTGGCAATACCATCTTCGACTCCGCGGGTTACAATCTGACGGACAGCACCGAAGCGGAGTTCGATCATCCCTCCGATATCACCGCAACCGACCCCCGTCTCGGCCCGCTCACTCATCACCTCGGTAGCCCCCTCCGCGTCCACTACCCTCTCTCCGGCAGCCTCGCCATTGACGCGAGCGCTCTCTCGGACCCGGACTTTTTGAAACGCGACAACATCGGAGCCCCGAGACTATCCAGTGGCGATCCATCCATCCCCGGTACTTTCACCGACATCGGCGCAGTCGAAGCAGCCGTCCCCACTGTCGTCACCACCATGGCCGACGAATTTGACACGCCCTCCGGCTCGAACATTTCCCTCCGCGAAGCCATCCGCGACGCCTCGGACGGCGGGCGCATCCTCTTTCTCGACAACTTGACCGACATTTTCGCGCAAAACTTCATCGACCTCGGCACCGCCGCCCTCGGCCAGGGAACCAGTTTGACCGTGGAGAAATCCCTCATCATCGACGCGACCAATCAACCCACCGGCATCACCCTCATCGGTCCCGCCGCCGACCGCGTCTTCGACCTGCCCACCGCCGGTCACGACGTTTCCCTGCACGCCATCTCCCTCACCGGCGGAAACGCGCAGCCCACCGGCGGCGGGCTACGCAACATTGGCTGTCGACTAACATTGACCCAAAGCGCCGTTTACGCCAACGATGCCGACACCGACGGTGCAGGACTCATCTTTAACAACGGCATCGGCCTCCTGGAAAACGTCACCATCTCCGGCAACGACGCCGACGATCAGGGCGGTGGCATCTTCGCCTTCGCCGCCTCCGACCTCACCCTGCGCCATTGCACCGTCGCCTTCAACGAATCCACTGCCGTGGCCGCCGGCCTCCACCTGGCCGGAGGTTCCGTCATCCGTCTCTACTCCACCATCATCGCAGAGAACCGCCGGGAAAACGGCTCGATCGTGAACGCCAATACCACCGCTGGCGTCCTCTCCCTAGGATACAACCTCACCGACGGCACCTTCCTCTCCGGCACGACCGACATCACCTCGACCGCTCCCGATCTCGCCGGTCTCTCCGCCGTTGGTGGATTCGCCTTCACCCATCCGCTCGGCTCTTCAAGCCCGGCCGTGAATGCGGGGGCGAACGAATTCACTCCTGGCGACCCCTGCACCGACGCCCGCGGATTCCCGCGCATCGTGTGCGGCCACATCGATATCGGCGCCTACGAACTCGGCGGAAATCTCAATGGCCAACCCGGATTCGATTCCGACGGCGACGGTATGGACGACTTTTGGGAAGACTTCTACGGTCTCAACAGCAGTATCAACGACGCCGACCTCGACTTCGACGGCGACGGACTAACAAACCTCCAGGAATTCCTCGCCCAAACCAAACCCAACGACGCCACCTCCCGCCTGCGCATCACCGAGTTTTTCCTCACCGACGGCGCAACAGAAAACCCCGACATCACCTGGACCTCCGTCCCCGGCCTCGAGTATGAAATTTGGATCAGCGACGACCTCGGCATCACCGACCCCTGGTCATTCCACTCCCTTTCCTCGACCTACACAGATATCAATCCCAGTCCCTTCGTGATCCAACAAACCCTCTCAGACATCGACGCCGCCACCTTCCAGAAACTCTTCCTCCAAATCCGCGCCTCTCAGTAATCTCAGTAGTTGCAGCTTAAAGCTGCACCGGAGGGGCACCCGCGCCCACGCAGTAAGTTTCTAAGTCCACAGCGTATCCACCATGAAGAAAATGAAGGGGCTCTCTTTGCGGAAGGATTATTTTTTTGAATTCCTTCATGCCCTTCATGATCTTCGTGGTGAAACAAAGCCCCTGACTTACAGCCGCCTTCCGACCTCTGACCTCCGCCTTCCGACCCTACTCCCACTCCCGCACCTTCCGGTGCACACGCGAGACCTCACCCATGTAGTGAAACATCGCGTAATCCTCCGCCGCGAGCTTCATGTGCTTCTTGGCTTTCTCCGTCTTCCCATGCACTTCGGCGTGTAATCCGAGATAGAGATGCGTGTAACAAAGCCGGTTCCGCAACTCCTTCTCATCCGACTCTCCCGCCTTCGCCGCCGCCATGACTTCGGCTTCCGTCGTCTTGCCTGCATAAAGATCCCAAAGCTCCATCATCGGAACGCGAGGGTCTTCGCCGGTTTTCAAGAGTCCTTTTCGCGCCGCCTCTGGATTCTCCAACTTCGCCACGCAGAGAAAATGCCAGAGCGCATTCTCGACATCATTCGGATTCACCGATTCATGCAATTCGAACTGAGCCTTACCTTCCTCGAACATCTCCGCATAGTAGTGAGCGAGTCCACGTTGCCAGAGGTGCGCTTCGCGGTCGGGCACGAGTTCCACGTAACGGTCAAAGGCCGCGACCGACTTCTTCGCTTCGCCCGCATTGAACTGCGAAATCCCCACGCGCCCGAATAACTCAAACTGATTATCCTCGCCGAGTTCGATCGCCTTTTCATAGTTGGCGGCCGCCTTCGCAAATTCTCGCTTCGCGTCATGCCCGATCCCCCGAAGATAATGCGCCCTCCCGTTCGCCGGATCTTCCGCAATCGCGCGCTCCAACA
>JBCCWV010000149.1:0-12275 GCA_039192745.1 Verrucomicrobiota bacterium
AGGGGATGGACATTTCCTACGAAGACCATGTTCTTCCGATTCTCGAGAACTATTGCTACGACTGCCACGGTGACGGCTCGGCGAAAGGCGATATTGCTCTCGATAAGCACGAGTCGATGGCGGCGATGATGAAGGACAAATCGATGTGGCAAAAAGTGCTGCACAACGTCGAAGTCGAAGTCATGCCTCCGGCCAAGCGTAAGGATCAGCCGACGCCGGAAGAGGTCGAGATTCTTCTCAGCTGGATCAGCGGTGAAGTCTTCAAGATTGATTGCGAGAACCCCGATCCCGGCCGGGTCACAATCCGTCGGTTAAACCGCTTCGAATACGCGAACTCCATTCGCGACCTCACCGGAGTGACGATTAACCCCAAGGAAGAACTTTTGCCGGACGACACCGGTTATGGTTTCGACAATATCGGGGACGTTCTTTCTCTCTCGCCGATTCTCTTCGAGAAGTATCTGAAGTTGGCGGACGAAATTCTCGATCAAGCTCTTCGCACGGAACCTCCGGTAATTCCCAGTGTCCGGATCGAGTCCAACGAAATGGAGGGGGGCGAGAATTATGGGGAAGATCAGGTTTTGATGACGAACAGCGCATTGGCTTTTGATCACAAGATCCCCAAGTCAGGCGCCTACGTGATCGAAGTGGAAGCCAGTGCGTCCCGCGCCGGCGATGACCTTGCTGCCATGGCCGTCCGCATCGATGAGCAGAAGGCAGCGGTCACTTTTGAGGTCGAGAACCCGCGAAACAACCCCGGCCTATTTCGCCACGAAGTGCGACTCAAGGCGGGAACCCGGAAGATCGAAATCGCCTTTATCAACGATTTCTACGACGCCAACGCAGAAGATCCGGAAAGGACGGATCGAAACCTCTACGTCCGCAGCGCAACGATCACCGGGCCGCTTTATGCGGGGCCTTCGTCATTACCAAAGTTTCAACGGGAGTTGTTTGCCCGACACACCGCAGAATACGCGAAACCGCAGAGCCGAACGCTGAAAGCAAGCCAGTTGAAAGGAGGAGTAGTTGAAGATGGTTGGTGGAAGTTGCTTGCCAGCCGCGATTCCGTGAAAGCGGAAGTGGAAGTGCCTGCCGACGACCGTTATCTCGTCAGGGTCGTCGCGGCACAACGGAAAGCGGGAAGCGAGGACGCCAGAATGAGACTCCTCGTGGACCGCCAGGTAATTGGCACACAATCCGTCGGCGCGGGCATGAAGAGTCCCAAAGAATTCGTTTTCGAAACGAAGCTGAAGGGCGGCAAGCAGGAGCTGTCGCTTTACTTTGAAAATGACTACTTCAAGTCGGAGACGGAAGACCGAAACCTCTACATCAGGTCGCTGACGCTTGAGCGCCTTGCGACCCCCGCCCAAGGCAATCTCCTTCCGAAAAGCGCGCATCGAGAACTGGCGAGGAAAATGATCCGGGACTTCGGACTGAAGGCATTCAGACGCCCGCTTCGAGACAATGAACTCGACGCCCTCGCGGACGGGATTTTCGCATCCGGAGCCTCATATGAAAACGATTACGCCTTCGAACGCGGCATTCATGCGGCTTTTTCCGCACTCCTCACTTCACCGAGTTTCCTCTTCCGCGGCGAAACTCAGCCGGATCCCAATTCACCGAAAGGAAACCACCTCATCGACGAATGGTCACTGGCCACGCGGCTTTCCTACTTTCTTTGGAGTTCAACTCCGGACGAAGCGCTTCTTCAACACGCGGCGAACGGAACGCTCCGGAAAAATCTCCGCTCCGAGGTGGACCGAATGCTCAAGGACAGTAGAGCCAATTCACTCGTCACGAATTTCGCCAGCCAGTGGCTACAAGTTCGCGATGTTATCAACGTCGAACGCAGCCGGCGCTTCACCGGTTTCAACCGAGGGATCGCGGAAGCCATGCAGAGGGAGTCAGAGGCTTTGATTCGACACATTATCCGAGAAGACTTGCCCGTTACCGAGTTGCTCACCGCAGATTACACGTTTCTCAATGAACGCCTCGCGCGCTTCTACGACATCGAGGGTGTCGAAGGGAGCGACTTTCAGTATGTGGCTCTCGATGGACGCCGCCAGAGTGGCATCCTTGGCCACGGAAGTGTTCTCACTCTTACTTCCAACCCCACACGCACATCCCCGGTGAAACGTGGGAAATGGATCCTCGAGAATATCCTCGGCACACCGCCACCCGAGGCACCACCCGACGTTCCCAATCTGGACGAATCCCGCGAAAAGGCCTCTGGCGGCAGCCTTCGCGAGCAGTTGGAAATTCATCGAGACGACCCCAACTGCTCGGCATGCCACGCCTTGATGGATCCGATCGGATTCGCGTTTGAGAACTACAACGCGGTCGGGCAATGGAGAGATATGGACGAAGGTGAGCCGATTGACGCGTCAGGCCAACTCGTCACCGGAGAGAAATTTCAGAATTCCACCGACCTCTCTAGGATTCTCATCGCCAATCGACAGGACCAGTTTTTGCGGTGCATGAGCGAACGCATGCTCACTTACGGCCTAGGGCGCGGCGTCGAGTTTTATGACAAGTGCGCCTTGGACAAGATCGTCCAACAACTGAACGAAGGAGACAAAAGCTTCTCTACCATGATCCACGCCGTCGTGAATTCCGTGCCCTTCCAGTATCGTCGCGGAGAAGGCGAACGCTCCTACGATTAGGCGAGACCTTCTCTTTTCATCTTTCGCAAGGCAGAGCGCCGGGCGCGGACGGCAAGGGCATAGGCTCCATCTTCACCATACTTCAGAACCGAAAACTGCCGCTTCACCCTTCTTCCTCCCGTCGTGGGAGTCCACGATGCCTCCCAGGTGCGGTAAGTGTATTGCCATCCGTTTTTCACGACAACATTCTCCCTCAACCGTACTCCGGCGACACCTGAGGAGTTGCGGGTCGTGACTTGCTTCATCCTCGAAACCCGATCAACTGGACGGAGACGTTCATGGACCTCATCGCGATACTCACGCGCGGAAATCAACGCAGCACGCTTTCCACCAAAGGCACGATCCGAAAAGAATTTTGAAATGTTCTGTCCTCGGCGCCTCATCCGCACTTCCCATCCACGCGTCCCGTTGGCACCGGGACGGTCGATTTCAATTCGGGTAATGTTGCGGTTTTTCGACATGGAGAATCGGCAAATTGCCAAGTCTACTGATAGAGAAAACCATTGGGAATTCAACGATTCGGACCATCCTTCGTCATCACGGAAAAGTCCCGAATTCGAAAAATAAACGGCACCGAAGCGTCGGCTATTTTGACCACAGCCGCGGATTTAATAACCCATTAAACTTGAACAAACCTGGCCATTTTTTATAAAACTATTCCATAGTAACACCAGAAGTGTAAAATTATGCAATCCGTCAGGAACCAAGGTTCGCGTTACTTCAGTTAAGCTGAAGATCAAGCTGCGGCGTCTCGTCCGGGTGGACCGGATCGGTGCCTCCGACGAGGACTGGATCATCTTCCGGCTCCCGATTGCTTCTGTTGGCTCTTCGAGTCTTTAGCTTCACCTCTTCGGGAGTCAGCTTTCCAGCAGCCGCGAGACGCTTGGCGAGAGAGGTGACCTCTTGGCGCTGTGCCTCCGTTGACTGTTCGGCCGCGAGAAGCTTCGCCTTGAGAATGCCGATCTGGGATTCCTTGTCCCGCATCTGGACATCGTGCCGGTAATTCAGTTGCTCGATCAACGCGATACGCTCGCTGAGTTTTTCGTCGAGGAAGTTCGCCCGCTCTTCCCACTCCGCTGAGCCAGCTTTCGACTGTCGGACTTCTCCTTCGCGCTGCTCAAGTTCAGAGAATGCGTTTTCCAAACCTTCCGTGGCATCACCCAGCTTTGCTTCGAGGTGTTCCACATACTCCTGTTTCGAAGTGAGCGCTTCGATCAGGTCCGTCTTCTCATTCTCAATCTCAGCTTTGAGCGCCTCGCGCCGATCAGCCTCATCTTCCAACGCGGAGATTCGCGCATTCAGACGCTCGCTATTGTTCCGCCATTCGGTCGCACTCTTCTTGAGCCGCCCCCAAGTCAGCCACCCCCAACCAACGCCAAGGACGAAAAACAAGCATCCCGCAGTCAGGAGCAGGCCAAATGTTTCGATGAGATAAAGTGTCATAGTGTGATGAAATCAGGCGGTTTGGTCAGTTTGGGCAAAGAACTCGAATCTTCAGGGATCGGCATACCATGTGCGGATTTCGACCCGACGGTTTAACGCCTGGCCTTGCTCCGTCTCCACATTACCTTGCAAATTCGATGATCCGTAAACTCTGGTTTCCACCCGGCTCGACGCGACACCTGCGTTTGCCATCATGCCTCGCACACTGACGGCGCGTTCCCCGCTCAGCCAACGGTTAAACTCAGGATCGCCACTCGGATCCGCAAAGCCCGCGGCAACGAACCGGGTGTCCGCAGGAAAGTCTTTCAACTTCGCCGCAATCGGAACCATGGCCTCCTTCTGTGGCGCCTTCACCATGGCCGTCCCGTGGCCGAAATAAATGATTCCGACCAACTCGCCCCCGGTCTTTGAGTTCGGAGCTTCGGATTCTTCCGCCACTTCGGGCTCAGGTTCTGGCAACGCCGTCTCTGCAATCACCGGCTCATCAATCATTTGCCTCTGGTCCATCTCCCCGCTGCTTGATGCAT
This sequence comes from Verrucomicrobiota bacterium, assembly GCA_039192745.1. Taxonomy (GTDB): domain Bacteria; phylum Verrucomicrobiota; class Verrucomicrobiia; order Verrucomicrobiales; family DEV007; genus JBCCWV01. The sequence continues at coordinate 4,634 of JBCCWV010000149.1, forward strand.
TGGGTCCCTGGCTTCCTTCCGCTGGCGCAAACAGCACGACGCTTCGCTCCAACTCCGGTTCAGTCATGGAATCCCGTGGTTGATAGACTGCGGATTCCAATCGATTCGCGTCGATCCCATACGCGATTAGCAACCGCCAAACCTCGTCCGCTCTTCGCTGGTTAAGCCACCGGACATACCCGGTGGAATCCGGCTTGGCAAAACCTGCTACAATGAGACTCAAGTCCTTTTCCCTCAACTGGTCCGCAATGTTTTCTAGTCGCGAATTATCCTCATCTTCGAGCAAGGCTGATGTGCCGGAAAAGACAAAGCGCACGCTTCCATATCCTTGCAGCTCTCCGAGATTCTCTGGAAGCAAAATCACCTTCGCCGTCTTCTCCTCCACGTTTTCCTCCTCTGCCTCAGATGCCGGTTCCTCCACAGGAATCTCAAGGCTGATCATCGGCTCTGGCTTCATCTCTTCACCATTGATCGCAACAACCGGCGACGCGGGAATGGCGATCAAAAATTCGACGTCAAGCCCATCATCTTTCAATTTTGACTCCGTACTCGTGATGACTTCCGCATCCGAAGAAGACAAGGCTTCACCCTCAATCGTCAATTCACTGCCAACCGCCTTCATGCTCCCGTGCCCAAGAGCCGCCATGACGGGAATCCACCGCTTCTGCAATCCAATCCACTTGGCTTGTTTGACGTGAGTTGCCAAAAGAATGCTGGAATCGTCTGCTTCTGGAAAGGCGTTCGACAACGCCTTGAGCAATGCCTGGCCTGATTGATCATCAGGCAAGTTGCCTTCGAATTCGACGTTGCCCTCAGCACTCCAAACGATGCTCAACTCCGCTTCAACAGGCTCGGGCGGCGGAGCTGGATTGCTCAGCGATTCTTCGACAATGTTCAAACCGCTCTGCGACCGAACCACGTCCATCAAGGCGCTGACATTCGCGATTTCTCCTGGCTTAGGTACGCCCCGAACAAAAAAGTCGCGCCCATCGATAATTAGCTCACCATCAGATAGTTTCGCAAGGAGATCTGGGACCCAACTCCCAGCTCCAACCAACCAGCGCGGCGACTGGACGTGCTCTTCTCGCTCAATCAGTTCCACTCCCCGGACACCGATTTCTTCAAGTAGGTCAACGAAGTCACCGCTCACGCGAGTCTTTGGCAGCTTCCCTCGAACGACTTTGATTTCATCACCATCAGCGAAAAACTCCAGGATTGGTTCTGAAGGAGCCTGAACGATTTTCAAATCCATGGAGTGCTCGAGATTCACCGCGGCAAAAGCGACAAGCGCTGCCGCGAATTGATCGCGATCCTCTGTACGCTCAAATATTCCCGATGCTGAAACAGCAGTTGGTCGCACTTCCACACTTCCATTCCGAACCGTTTTCCGCAGTGCGCCACTGAAGTCTTCGAGCCGCTCCACCCATGCTTCCCGCAACACACGCTCCCCAAATTTCAAATCCGCCAAATCGACTCTCTGTCGGCTTCCCTCAAAACTCTCCGCGAATTGCTCCTCGAGGCTTTGCGGCAATTCACCGCTCACGCGTATGGTTCCGTCACTGAGCTCAAACCGGGCCCAGGGCAATGTCGCGGGCTCTTCTTCGGGAATCGCTCCGACTTCCAACTCCAGCTTTGCCGCGCCAGGGACATCAATCAGCCCCAAAACCTGCTCCAGCTGATTCAACCCATCGACGCCCGAAACCATACCGGAAATCGTTCCCACTCGGCCTCGGAAGGCAATATCCAGCGGGAAATTGACCCCGTTCGAGGCCAACGCGAGCTTTGTTCTTTCGGTGAGCTTCCCTTCCAGAGCCGGCCTCACCGCAGCGGCGAACCAAATCCAGAAAACGAGCAAAATTACACCGAAGGCGCTGTAAATGAACGTTTTGCCAGCTTGTCTATCTATGCGTCCCAACATGAATTTGCCAGATTTTAAGCTCGCAACCTAGGCAGGGGTTGATATTTCACAAATACATTTTTCCAGTAAAACTAAATTATTTAGCTCTCTTAAGTTTTCTGCTCCGACTCTGCGCTTTTTCCGCCCGAATTCACCGCTTCTCCCCCATTCGAAGTATCAGGTTTTCATTCCGTGAGAACCCGCTTTCGTACACGGTGTGTTCTGACGGATAATCCCGTTACGCTTTCTCCATGAAAACCACCCGCCGATCATTCATCGCCAAGTCCACCTTCGCCGCCACCGCTCTTTCCGCCTCAAGAGTTCTCGGCGCGAACAACACGATTCGAGTCGGCCTTATCGGACTGGGTTCCCGCGGACGCCAGTCGGCGAAGTGGTTCAGCGAGGAACCAGACACGGAGATCGCCTGGCTTTGCGACGTCGAGCAAATGCGCATCGACGAGATGAAGGAGAAGTTTCCCGAAGCTTCGACAACCACCGACATGCGGAAGCTGATCGAGGCAAAGGATGTCGATGTGGTGGTTATCTCCACGTGCAATCACTGGCACGTCCTCTCCGCCATCTGGGCCTGTGAATCGGGCAAGGACGTTTACGTGGAGAAACCCATCTCCCACAACATTTGGGAAGGTCGCCAACTCGTGAACGTCGCGCGCCGAACGAATCGCATCGTCCAAGGCGGCACCCAGCAGCGCAGCGATCCCCTTCAGGACGAGATCAAGGACTTCCTCGACTCGGGCGAAATCGGAAAGATCAACTGGGTCCGCTGTAACCGCTACGGGAACCGGGCTTCCATCGGGAAACGCGACACTCCGCTCTCCCCACCCGACTCTGTGGACTACAACCTCTGGCTCGGGCCCTCGCAGGACAAGCCGATCTACCGGGACAAATTCCACTACGACTGGCACTGGAATTTCAATCAAGGTAACGGCGAACTCGGCAACTGGGGACCTCACATTCTCGACGACCTGCGCAACGTCGTCTTCCGTGACAAACTCGCCTACCCGAAACGGGTCATCGCCGGCGGCGGTCGCTTTGGCTGGGACGATGCCGGCGAGACGCCCAACACCCATTTCGTTTATATGGATTGCGGCGACATCCCCGTCATCATGGACGTGCACAACTTGCCCGTGAAAAAGGGCGTCAAGGGTGGCGATGTTTACCGGGCACGCCGCACTCGCGGCTTCCTCGTCATCGAGTGCGAAGGCGGCTACTACGCCGGCGGACGCGGTGGCGGCGCGGCCTACGATCAGGACGGCGAAAAACTCAAAAGCTTCAAAGGCACCGGCGGTCGCGACCACGCGAAGAATTTCCTCGGAGCCGTTCGTTCCCGGAAACGCGAAGAGTTGAATGCGGAAGTCGAGGAAATCCACTACTCCAGTGCCTGGTGCCACCTCGGTAATATCTCCTTCCAACTCGGCGATCAATACTCTCGCGAAGAGGCTGAAGCCGCCGTGAAAGATTTCGAACCATGGAACGCCGTCATCGACGATTTCCACACTCACCTCGCCGCCAACGAAATCACTCCAGACCCCGCCTCGATCAAGTTGGGACCCATGCTGGAAATCGACTCCGAAGCCGAAACCTTCACCGGCGATACCGCGACCAAAGAAGCCCTCGCGCTTCTGACGCGGGAATACCGGAAGGGATTCGAGGTGAATGAAGTGGCGTAATTGTTACTTCTTTCTGATGTTCGGCGGCTGGTCGCTGCGCAGATAACTGAAAAAATCGCGAGTCTGCTCGTCGCTAAGGTCGGCGAGCAGTCCTGCGGGCATCATGGAGATGCCGAGTGGCTTCAGTGACTCGATTTCGTCTCGTCTCAGTATCAACCGGGATCCTCCCAAAGGACGCAACTCGATCATCGCTTTTTGCTCCTGCGCGATGAACCCGCTCATCACGCGACCATCCTTTGTCTTCACAACATAGGTTTCGAATCCTTCCCGAAGCTCCGCATTCGGATCAACAATCGCCAACACCATCGAGTCCACGTTTGACCGATCAAACGAAGTCAACTCCGGCCCGATCTCGCCACCTTCCCCATGCAGTCTGTGACAGGCGGAGCAACGCTGAAGATAAATCTCGCGACCCTTTAAAGGGTCGCCACCACCCTTCGCCGCGACTGCGAACATGCGCTCAAGCTCATTATCCAAAGTGGACACCGAATCATTTTCGGATTTAAAGAGCTTTTCTACCCTCGCATTCATCGCTTCATCCCCATGCCTCGTCAGCTCCTGAATGATTTCGTCTTTCGGAAAATACTTGGCGTCCAAATCACCAGACTCGATCACGTCCAACAGCATCTGGCTCCAACGAAGCCGACTTGTCAGAAGCGTCCTAGCCGCCTCAAGGTCTCCACGTGGTATTGCCTCAATTTTCGAAATCAATTCTTCGGCAACTCGTTCATCTGAATATTCAGAAAGAGCCGTCAAGACGGCGGGAACCAACTCGTCATTCCTCAAACAAGTCAGAATAGCCTCTAAGGCTCCAGCATTCGGATTCTGCGCGAAGCTCTCCAATATTTTCAATTTTAACGTTTCGGGTCCCTTCTCTTCTCTCAGCACTGAAATCCCTTGCTCAATCGCAGCAGCCTCCTTGAGCCTGATTCTTAGCGGTAATCCTTCGATCCCGCTTTTCGGGAGCACTGCTATGACCTCCTTAGGTATTGTCGCCAAGTCCTTCCCCTCAAGGCCAGCCTTTAAACCTGTGAGTAGTCGGCCCTTCAATTCTCCGTCCACGGAATCAGAAAAAAGCAACTTCATGGCTCTCCACTGTTCCTCCGTGCCTTGAGCCGCCAGTCTGCGAGCAACCAAGGGAGCGAGAAACTCTTTCACGATTTCCAAGCTTCGGACACGGGCTTCTCCTAACAAACTTACAACCGAGACTGGATCAGATTCACAGAAACCTTCAAGAGCCCACCAAATACACCAACGAAAGCTTTCATCGCTTGCGCATGGTGAATCCATCACGGCACGAAAAACTGATTCAGCCTTTTCCCATTCCAACGGACGAACAAATTCGAGAGCGAGCGATAGATCCTCAAAATTCTTACATCGACTCAGGTAAACGAGGATGTTCCGAGAACGCGACAGTCGCTCATAACGGGCAGTCATCGAAGCAACGTCGGTCGGATAGTCACGGAACCAGTTTTCAAGGTCATTGAAGAGCCAAGGAATATACTTGGGCGAGAAATCCCCATCTTTCCTCGTCCTAGAAAGGACTTCTTTGGCCCAACGCTGGTTGATGCTTGGAAAGTCAGAGAGACTGTCTCCGCCGTCACGCGCGGAGGAATCATTGAAGGACGAAATATCATTCCATTTCGGAATGGTTTCCGAATCTAGAGGCGTCCATCCCTCCTTGGGCCGCACCCTCCAAATCCTCCCATCCTTCCGACTGATTTGTCCTTCGTGATTTCGCAAGTGATTCACATTCGTGTCACACCAGTCGCAGATGTATAGGGCACCGTCGGGACCGAAATCGACATACACGGGGCGAAACCATTCCTGATTTGCACCTAACAAAACGTCAATCGACTCACCCCTCCATTTCAGACCTTCGCGGGAAAGCTTGGTTGCGCCGACCTGTCCGGTCAGGGGATTTGCCCAGATCAACGAACGATCATAGCGACTCGGCAAAGTCTTCCCCTCATAGATACAAATTGCCGTCGATACCCGTTTGAATCCCGGCGTTTCGATTCCCTCGAGATACCCGAAGGCATAGGGATTCGAAAGCTGTCCGTGTTTGCCAAAGTTTTTCCGGTAATAGCCGCCCGGAAGATAATGAAAGCCCGGCACTCCCGTGTTACTCCCCGCAAAGACGCGACCTGCGGAATCGAACTCACAGCTCCAAATATTCCCTCCCCCTTCCGCAAAGACCTCAAACCGCTTTTCTTCCGGGTGATAACGCCAGATCATTTGTCCTTGTCGTCGCACCGGCTCGTCTTCACTCCCCGGTACTTTCACTGCACATGTCACCGTCGACCCCTGCGCGCCATACAACCATTCACCCGAAGGATCCCAGGTGAGCGAGTTCGCAATTGCATGCGTGTCCTGGATTCCAAAACCCTCTAACAAAACATCCGGATCGCGGTCAGGAACATCATCGTCATTCTCGTCGGGATAAAAGAGCAGATAGGGCGGCTGAAGAACAAAGACGCCTCCCCGTCCGCGCACAAAACTCGTCCCGAGATTCAACCCATCGAGAAACACCTTCACTGTGTCGAATTTCCCGTCTCCGTTGGTGTCCTCGTGAATTGTGATCCGGTCCTTTCCCGGCACGAAGTCCGGGTGCCCCGGCGGTGCGGGCACCTTGTCATAAACGTTCCGCCAGTAGCGATCGCGGCTGACCAATTTCAGGCCCGCCGGTTCCGGGTATTGCCGGTATTGCATGACCCAAAGCCTCCCCTTTTCATCGAAGTTGAGAAACGACGGCTGTTGCACCACCGGCTCCGCGGCAATGAGATCGACCTCCAGATCCGGCGGCAGCTGAAAGAGCTTCAGCGCTTCTCCAGCGCCGGGCGCTTTCCCGGCGCATTCATGCCCGCAGCCCACTCAAGGGCGTTCAGCATCACCCGTTGAAACCATTCCTCGTTGAAGTCATCCACCCCGCCAAGCGAAGTGTAGAAAATGCGCTGCTCATCTCGTTCTCGCGTCCATGCCAGCGGTTCACTCTCTCCCGACGCGACGAACCCCTCCAAAACGACATCGGCATCCGCCACCAATTCCCGATTCTTGTAGAGCGAAGTCTTCACCTTTTTTGGCTTCTTCCACTTCGTTCCCTTGAGCAACACATGATTCTCGCTCCCCTCCGAAACACGCACAAACGTTTCCGCATCCGTGCTCCCCGGAAAATGCCCTTCATACTTCGCGCCGAAAAATTCCGTGTCGATGTTCTGCCAAGATTCATGCCCCTCTGGCGTCGTGTATCCCTTTCCCTTTTCACGAGCAGCAAACGCGTGACTCGCCGTGCGGATTCCCACCACCGGTTTTCCATCGGCGATCCACTCTCTAATCATCGCCATCTCCTCTTTCGGCGGGAAACGACGTCGGGTGCTGATCACTAACACGTCCGCCCCATCCAGCGCCTTTTTCAATCCCGGAAACTCATGACAACCGGCATCCGCTCGGTCATCCGATTCCGCGAAGACAAATTTGGTTTTATACCCTTTCGGTTTGAGATTTTTCTCCGCGAACTCCGGCAGCGATTCCCTCGTCCCGTATTCATACTCACCGACGAGGAAAAGAAATTCAGGTTTCTCGGCTCCGAGCGACAGGTTGACACCAAGAAGAAAAATAAGAAGTGGCCGGGGGAAAACCATGATTATACTCTGCCAGAGAACAGCTCCCAAGCCGAACAATCTTTCGCTAAAATCCATATTTCCCTACCCGCGCAATCCATGACTCAAACCACGCCCTCATCCCCCATCCTCCGGACCTTTCTACTCTCCCTTTTCTTCATCCCTACCCTCCTGCTTCAGGCCGCCGACCGTCCCAATGTCCTCTTCATCATGTCCGACGACCACGCCGCCCACGCCATCGGCGCCTATGGGGGACGACTTGCGGCATTAGATCCGACTCCCACGCTCGATCGACTCGCCGAAGAAGGGATGCTCTTCGAGAACGCCTTCTGCACGAATTCCATCTGCACCCCGAGTCGCGCCTGCATCCTCACCGGTCAATACCCGCACACGAACGGCGTCTTTGATCTTGGAGGCAGGATCGAACCCGGGAAGCA
>JBCCWV010000150.1:0-12107 GCA_039192745.1 Verrucomicrobiota bacterium
CCGAAGCGAGTGGGGATCGCCGCGCTCTATCCGCATCCGGCGCTCATCCTCGGATAGATTTCGGCAAGTCCCCGGATACACTTGTCCTTCCGGTCCATGCGGCGCGCCGCCCGCGCGTTCGATCTCCGCGAGAATCTCTTTTCGCGTGCAGAAACAGGGATAGATCAGTCCCATGACATCCAGTTCTCGCAGCGCGTTTTGGTAAAACTCCCCGCGCTCCGACTGCCTAACAATATCGCCATCCCATGTGACGCCGAGCCAGGATAAATCCTCGATGATCCCCTCTTCGAATTCCGGTTTGCATCGCGTGAAGTCGATGTCCTCGATGCGCACAAGAAACTTCCCTCCGCCATCGCGCGCCACCTTTTCCGAGGACAGGGCCGAGTAAGCATGCCCGAGATGCAGGCGGCCGGTCGGACTGGGGGCGAAGCGGGTGACGATCACGGTGAAGTGTTGTAGCATCTCTTCCTTGATCGAACCATTACAACCTGTTGATTCCCCGCCACTCTCCCTTCGCGAAACCATTCGCGAGAACGCCTATCTGATTTTCGCTCTCGTCGGCATGATGTGGCTGGTGGAGATCGTGGACGTGTTCACGCCGCAAAGCAGCCTCGACCGATTTGGTATTCTTACGCGCCAAGCCTCCGGATTGCCGGGAATCATTCTCGCCCCGTTTTTGCACGGCGGGTTTCAGCACCTCCTTGGAAATTCCATTCCCTTCATCGTGCTTTCCGCGCTCGTTATTCTGAGCGGTCGGTTGATTTACCTGGAAGTTTTCTTTGTCACTGCGATGACAGCGGGAATTGGCACATGGTTGCTGGCTCCGCCGAATTCCTTGCACATCGGCGCGAGCGGCGTGGTCTTCGGTTTGCTGGGATTTCTGATTTTCCGCGCATGGTTTGGGCGGCGAATTGGTTGGATCGTCGTCGCAATCGTTGCGGCACTCCTCTACGGGGGTCTTATTTTCACCCTGTTCCGTCATCAGGAGGGAATCTCCTGGCACGGGCACTTTTTTGGCTTTGCGGGAGGGTTCCTTTCTGCAAAATGGCATGTGTCCGGCATCGTCAAAGAGAATGCAGGCTCATCACTTGAAACCCCGAAACCATGAACTCCGTCGATTACTACATCTGTCCCGGCTGTGGTGCGGAGCTTGCAGTAGGAAGCAACGGATGCCCCACGTGCAACAAGGAGGCCGTGAAGAAGAAGAGCTGGGAGCAGGATAATTATCTGGATGGACTCGACCTGCCCGGGGAAGAGGACGAATTCGACTACGAGGAATTCAAGCAACGCGAATTTGGCGGAGGATTGCGACCGAAAGGGATCAAGCCGCTTTGGTGGATCACGGGAATCATTCTTGTCCTCGCCTTCGGCTGGATGGTCTTGCGAGGATGGTGAAGCGATTTCTCGACTGGACTTGGCAATGGGAGGCGGTGCTCCTCGGTAAGAACATTCGCACTTTTCCCGCGTTCGGAATCCATGGACACACACGGAGTCGCTGAAAGTTTGACCGACCGCTTGTTTCCGCGATGGTGCGCGACATGGAAGAAGAACAGGTCCAAAAACTTTACGGCGCCATCCGGGATGTCCCGGATTTTCCGAAACCCGGAATCGTCTTCAAGGACATCGCGCCTGTGATGGCCGACGGCGAACTATTCAAGCTTTCCATCGCCGCATTTCTTGAGATCGCCGAAAAACTTGGCCCCGTCGATAAGATCGTGGGTATCGATGCCCGAGGCTTCATCTTCGGCGCCGCGGTCGCCCATCATCTCGGCATCGGATTCATCCCCGTGCGGAAGAAAGGGAAACTCCCGTGGAAAACCGAATCTGTCGCCTACGACCTCGAATACGGTTCCAACGAAGTGGAAATTCACACCGACGCCATTCAACCCGGCGAGTCCGTCCTTCTCGTCGACGACCTTCTCGCCACCGGCGGCACGGCAGGAGCAGCCGTGGATTTGATTCAAAAGATCGGCGGGAAATTGTTAGGGCTCGCGTTCTTGATCGAATTGGGATTCCTCGATGGCCGGGAAAAGCTCGGTGACGCCGAAGTGCGGGCGGTGTTGACCTACTGAACCTGCGGCTAGGAGCCTTCGTCTTTCAGTTGGTCAACGAGCATTGCCGGTGAAAGCACTTTAACGCCTTGAACGGAGATGCCGAACAAATGACTAAAGTCGCGTTTGTCTCCGGTCAGTAGAATGTCGCTCTTGTGAGCGATAGCGGAGGCGAGAATCGGTCGATCTTTCTCCGCAATTTCCACTTCCAGTTCAACATCGATATCTGAAACAAACCTCACCAGTTTTTCCAACTCGCCGTAGGCGTCCAACCACGCGGGTCTTTTCGCGCAAACATTTCGGTAGGCTTCATCCCGAGCGTAGTTCGATGAGATGACTTTATGGTTTTCGGCAAGGTAGGTGACAAGCCTTTGCAAACCACTCCTGTCATTGGAAGCAGAAAACAGAATGTTCGCGTCGAGGAAAACAACCACCGCTTACTTCACACCCATGTCGTCCAGAACTTTGCTTACCGCATCGTCGTCTGCGGCGAACTCTTGTATCCGTTTCTCCGTGTAGAGTTCGACCGGAATACTCACCGCAGGCCGGAGCAAAAGCCCTTGCTCGGTTTCTTCAATGAGCAGCTGATCATCTTCTTCCAAGCCAAAACGCTTTCTGATCTTCGCCGGAAGCGTGATCGCTCCACGCCTTCCAATGGAAATCGTCTGTGCCATGTTTGACAGTATATCCAATTTTCCGATTTTCTGCCATAAAAACCCGTGAAAAGCCACTCTCCTTGGCTGCCCTCCACGATCTCCAAGCGGTACAGCGGTGAAAATGCTGCTGGATAAAGCCAACGCGGCGTTGAAAGCCCAAAGACCAGAGCAAGCCCGAGGCGCCGCCCTGGGAAGAATCATCACTAGCCGCGAACCGCAACGCGGTTCAACGACCCGTCGGAGGTGGGACGTTACGCACAATGGCGAGTTCAACCGCGTTGCGGTTAAACCCGTGAGGCTAACTATCCCTGGGTATCCTCCTTCGTCGGAAACCCTGGGCTTTGAGCGATCACACCGTTGGCGTGAGACCTTCTCCGAGGGACGAGCGACTACTGGAACGTGTGGATCGGAGTCACCCTTCGAACCGCTTGATCACGAGGCACGAGTTGTGGCCGCCGAAGCCGAAGCCGTTGCTCGCGACAACATCCAACTTCGCTTCACGTGCCTCGTTCGGGACGTAGTCGAGATCGCATTCGGGATCGGGGTTTTCGTAGTTGATCGTTGGCGGGACAATGCCGGTTTCGAGCGCCTTGATGCTGGCGGCGATTTCGATACCACCGGCCGCGCCGAGAAGGTGGCCGGTCATGGATTTGGTCGAGCTGACGAGGAGGCTGTTCTTGGCGTGGTCCCCGAAGGTCAGTTTCAAGGCGTTCGTCTCGCAAATGTCGCCAAGCGGCGTCGATGTCGCGTGCGCGTTCACGTAACCGACTTCTTCGGGATTGATTTTCCCGTGGTTGAGCGCGGTCTTCATGCACATCATGACGCCTTCGCCGGACGGGTCCGGGGCGGTGAGGTGATAAGCGTCACCAGACGCGCCATATCCTGCGAGTTCGCAGTAAATTTTCGCTCCGCGGCGTTTCGCTGTTTCAAGTTCTTCAATAACGACCACACCGGCGCCTTCACCCATGACGAAACCGTCACGTTCCTTGTCGAATGGTCGCGAAGCACGCTCAGGTTCGTCGTTGCGCGTACTCATCGCTTTCATCGCGGAAAATCCTGCGACACCCATCGGCGCAATCGCGGCTTCCGCACCACCGGCAACGAAAGCATCCGCGTCACCGAATTTAATCATGCGCCACGCTTCGCCGATGTTGTTGTTCGACGTCGCACAGGCTGTGACGATCGCCATGTTCGGACCGCGCAATCCATAGTCCATTGAGATCATGCCCGTCGCGATGTTGGAAATCATCATCGGAATGACAAACGGCGAGGTGCGCGCCGGACCTTTGTCCGACATCACGTGGTGTTGCATCTCAATCGTCTGCAATCCACCAATACCGCTGCCGACCATGCAGCCAAACCGAAACGGATCGATGTCCTCCGTGCTCGCACCGGAGTCGTCCAGCGCCATCTTCGCGGCGGCGACGCCGTAGTGCGCGTATTGGTCGTTGCGTCGGGCGTCCTTCGGATTCTTATAGAAAGGTTTCGGGTCGAAGTCTTTCACCTCCCCCGCAATCTGGCAGGCATAAGGTTCGGGGTCGATGGCTTCGATTCGACGAATTCCGCTCTTCCCCGCGGTCAAATTTGCCCAGAATGTCTCCACGTCGTTGCCCACGGGGCTTACGACGCCGACTCCGGTGATGACAACGCGACGTTCGGACATGGATGATTCTTGCTGGGCCAAAAGGCGGAAGATGCTCATAAGCCACGTGAAAAGCCACGGCGCAAGAGTGGTTTTTCGGAAAAATGGACGATTTTTCGAAGTAGGCGCCTGTTGGCAAAGGGGGATTTGTCCGGTAGGAATGGCCGCATGAAGAATTTTACGTGGGATCAGACCTTCAAGGACCTCTTTCAACGCAGCCTCGAGAAATACCGAGCGGGAGAATCCGACTTAAATGGCTATTTCAGCGAGGCCGACAACGCGTTCCTCCAGAAGATCGGCTACAAGCCACGTGAATTTTTCGATTTCGTTGAAGATCTCGAAGACTACGGAGCACCCAGCATGGAGAGCGCCATCCTCATCGCCTCCGTCCGCCGCGATTACCTCCACACGATGCAAGACGGCCAACTCTCCGATCATGAAATCTCTCCGTCCGACCTTCCCGGCAAGGACGAAGAACTCGGTCGCTACCGTTGGCTTCCTCGCATCATCGTCAAAGCGACGGCCAAGCTCAAAGGCGAACTCGATCCCGACATCATGTACTCCTGCGGAGGCGACCGCGGATTTCTCACCGCACACGACATCCACCCCGCCGACTTCCTTCGCGTCGTCTGGTCTGCAGACAGCGGCGAGGACAAGGACAAGATCCTCGACTTCATGAAACAGGCGAGTAAGGGATATTAGCGCAGGCTTCCAGCCCGCATTCGCACGTTCAAAAGGCGTGACGATTCACGCGTAGGTCGTCTTCAAATACGCGAGACTCTCCGTCGCAATCGTCTCCGGATCCGGCGTGTAGTCAAAGACCTCCACAGACACGAAACCACTGTATTTCGTGCCTTTCAGCGCTTCGGCAATCGGCGCATGATCGACATCCCCGAAGCCCGGTCCGCGTAGATTCGGGTCGTTCGCATGGAAGTGCACGGTGTGGTCCTTGCTTGCTTCGATGATGTCCGGAATCGGCGTTTCTTCGTCGCTCATCGCCTTCACATCGAGGTGCAACCGGCACGCCGGATGATCGACTTGTTCAATGAGCTTCACCGTTTCCGCCGCGGTGGTGAGAAAATTCGTTTCCTTCCGCGCCAGCGGCTCCACCGCAATCGTCACGCCCAAGTCACCAGCCGCTTCCGCGATCTCTCGCAAAGCATCCGCTGCTCGCTTCGCCGCCTCGTCGTAATCCCAGTCCGGTTCCAGTTGGCGTTGCTTCGGACTTCCCCAAACCATGATCGTGCCACCCATCGCCGCGCAAATCCTCGCGAGATGTTTCGCAAACTTCACCGTATCACCACGCAACAAATCATCTGGCGTCGTGAGATGAAGCCAAGCCGGTTTCACCAACAACCAATGCAAACCGACGACCTCTAATCCTGCGGCAACCGCAGTCTTGGAAAACTCCGCCGCCTCTGACTCGGTCAATTCGCGCGGGTCTTCCTTCAGCGTGAACGGGGCAATCTCAATCCCATCATAACCCGTCGCAGCCACGTGCTCGCACGTCCGTTCGAAGCTCCAGCCTTGGTAAGTTTCATTACAAATCGCGAATTTCATCGGAAGCCATCGTCCGAAGCCCGAAAACGAAGTCAAGAGGGGCCTTTTTTACGTCACAACCGGAAAAAGATTCCCTTTGACTAAATAATCAGGAAAATTAAACTATCAGATAGTCTGAAGTTTTTAAAAATCATGACAACCACATCCTCGCGCCCGGAAATTCGAACTCCACTTTGGCTGAAATTGAGCGCCATCACCGCCCTCGCCATCCCGGTCATCATGATGGTCAGTAATAGCGAAGATGAGAAGGACCAGCTCGCGAATGAGATCGTAGTTTGGAAATCGAAAGCTTCCCAGCTCACCGAGCGCGCCGACAAACTGGTCAACGAAAAGTCGACTCTGCTTGCCCAACTCTCTCAGCTCCGCACAGAAAAACTCGACATGGCCGCCTCCCTCGCTGGCTACAGCCGTCGGGAAATGATGCTGGAGCGGACGGTTGATGAACTTCGCGGGGAACTCTCCGTGGCTCGCGAGGAAGCGAAAATTCTCGTCGCCAACTTCGAACAAACAAGCAGCCAGCTTCAAAATCTCATCACACGCACCGACGAGCAGGCCTACGTCGTCCTTCAACAGAATTCCAAACTCAAGACCAGCGCCCGTGAACGAGAAGCTCAAATGCTCGACCTTCTCGCCGAAGTAAGCTCGTTGAATACCGAGGTCGCCATGCTCAAGGAAGAGCGCGCCGAGATGAACAAGGAACTCGGCAAACTCACCGCCGCGCTCAACACGCTCGGCACGAAGGAAGAGCCACGCAGGCGCTTGAGCCTGCGGTAGTTTTTCTCTAGTTACGCGGCAAAACTCGCCGACGTGGTGCCGAGGCATTTTGAGCTTCTGCTCCCGCAGGCTCAGAAGCGCTCGGCTTGGTAGCAGAGACACCGATTTGCCGGAGGGTGAAACTCAATCCAAGCGGGATACTTCGGAGTACCTCCGTCTTTTCACCTTTTGCCAAGTAGACACTACCAGTGACTCCTTGCTCTTCAAAATCATAGCGGACGCCACCCGGCGTTGTGGTTTCAACCTTAACTCGAAACTCCAACGCATATTGCACCAGTGCCCCCTCCGGTGAATCCTGAGCAATCATAAAACTTGCGGAGATCATCGAATCCCCACCCGCCGCGATTTGAATGCGATCGTGCGGATGGGTTTGAAGCACTGCCTGCCAGACCACATCCCCGGTAACCTCAACCTCCAGAATGTGGTTCTGCGGCTTGGAAGGCTCTGATCGAACAGGACCCGCTTCGGCTCTAACGATCTTTGGCTTACGTTCAGGCTTTGGTTTCTCGTCGCCTGAACTGGTCCCGAGTGCCAGCAGGGACGCGATGAGTAGGAAAGCCACTATTTCGAGTTTGGTTTGCGTTTTCATTGTTTGAATGGACTCCATACCTCCTCGTCCATTCACGGGTTTCGGAATTTTTTCCTCCAATCTTGCAAGATCTGCCACGTAACCTTTCGTGACTGCCCTCCGCTCCTGCATGGGAGATCGCGAAAAACTCTTTGAGCAATGGCTCACAGCGAAACCGATTGCCTCCCGATTGAAGGGAATCGGCGGTGAAACTGTTGTCGTCGATCAAGTCGAACGCCGGGGATTCGCTTTTCTCGCCGCCGCCATCGTCCACGCGCACTCTCGAGGAAATCGTGCGTGGATCGTCTGCGGCACCGTGAGGATGCAGGAACGGATCTTCGGGGAACTGGCGGTCTGGCTGGGCGAGGAGCACCTGCGCTTTTTTCCCCAACTCGACGTTCCCGAAATCGGCGACATCCTCCCCGATCCCGATCTGGCCGCGGAACGTCTCGCCCTTCTCCAGGACTTTGGCCACGACGATATCGAAACACTCGCGATCTGTCTCGTCGGTTCGAGCTTCGAGGAAGATGTTCCGACTCTCGCGGCGATGGCGGAGCAGGAGTTCGTCATTCGCCCACGCGATGAACTTGACCTCAAGACATTGGCCGCCCGCCTCGAGGACTCGGGGTATGAACAAGTCCCCCAGGTTTTCGAACGCGGTCAATTCGCCCTCCGCGGCGGGATTCTCGATGTCTTTTCGTTGCAAAGCCCGAACCCGATCCGCATTGAACTCTTTGACGACGAAGTCGAGTCACTGAGGAAGTTCGAAATCGATTCACAGATGTCGATCGGCCGCGTGCCGGAGGCGAAAATCGTTTTCGGCGAGCCTTCATCCGCGTTCCAAAAGCTCGTCGACTATCAAAGCGACAAAGACATCGTCATTTCCATCGAGGAAGAAGGCGATGAACCCTTCGAAGACGCGAGTGTTCGCATTCTCGAAACGTCGCTCGCCGAAGCGGAAGGCGAGTATCTGGAAACTGCGGTGCTCGAAAGTCCCGTCGCCACCTTCGAAGCCGGTGACTTCATCCTTCAGGAGCAGAAGCGGGAAAATTTTCTCAACACAGTAACCGATTGGCTTTCAGATGATTGGAGCGTCGCTATCTTCTTCAACAACGAAGGCGAAATCGAACGCTTCCGCGAGCTGCTCACCGTGAACAGCGAGGTCGATACGGGACGGATCCAATTTGTCATCGGCGGTTTGCAATTCGGCTTTGTCATCCCCACCGCGAAAATCGCCATCCTTACCGACGCGGAAATCTTCGGCCGCTACCGCCAAACTCGGGCCCATCGCCAACTCCACCTTGAGAAGCAAGCGAAAGCGCGGCGCGTGCAAAACGACTTCCGCGAACTCAACGACGGCGACCTCGTCGTGCACTTGGACTACGGCATCGCCCGCTATCAAGGCCTCTTCGAAAACCGTGACGGCGACACGACCGAGGAAGTCCTCGTCTTGGAGTATGCGGACCGGGCAAAACTCTATGTCCCGCTCGATCAAGCGCACCTCGTTTCTCGTTATGTCGGATCCGGAAAAAAGGCGCCACCATTGAACAAGCTCGGCGGTGGACGCTGGGGAAAAACGAAAGCCACGGCCGAGAAGTCGGTCATGGACTACGCCGCGCAGTTGCTACGACTGCAGGCGGAGCGTCAAAGTTTCAATGGTTATGGCCATCCGGAAGACACGAAGTGGCAGGTCGAGTTCGAGAACAGCTTCCTCTACAAGGAAACACCCGACCAACTGACGGCCATCGACGACGTGAAGCGCGACATGGAATCGCCGCGCCCAACGGACCGGCTGATTTGCGGCGATGTTGGATTCGGCAAAACCGAAGTCGCCATCCGCGCCGCCTTCAAAGCCGTCATGAGCGGCAAACAGGTCGCCTTTCTTTGTCCGACCACCGTCCTCGCGCAGCAGCACTATCAGAATTTCCGGGAACGCATGTCGGATTATCCGATCGAAATCGATCTCCTCAGCCGCTTCCGCACAACCGCCGAGCAACGCAAGGTCGTGAAACGTGTTGCCGCCGGCGAAGTCGATATCATCATCGGAACGCACCGCCTCATTTCAAAGGACATCGCGTTTAAGAATCTTGGCCTTGTCGTCATCGACGAGGAACAACGCTTCGGTGTCCTGCACAAAGAACGGTTCAAGGAACTTTTCCGCCTCGTCGACGTCATCACCCTCTCGGCCACGCCCATTCCACGGACACTCTATCTCTCGCTCATGGGCGTGCGCGACATGTCGACGATCGAAACGCCACCGCCGAACCGCACACCGGTAGAAACGGTCGTCTGCGGCTACGACGAGCGGATCATGCGCGACGCAATCAACCGCGAATTGAAACGCGGCGGGCAGGTTTTCTTCGTTCACAACCGCGTCGTGAGCATTGAGTCTGTGCGGCAGAAGATCGAGAAACTGGTTCCGAAAGCGAAGACCGATGTTGGCCACGGGCAGATGGAAGAGGGCGAACTCGAAGAAATCATGCAGCGGTTCATCGCCGGCGACACTGACGTTCTCGTCTGCACAACGATCATTGAAAGCGGCATCGACATCCCGAATGCGAATACCATCATCATTGACCGCGCCGACCGCTTCGGACTCGCCGACCTCTACCAACTTCGCGGTCGCGTCGGTCGCGCCGATAACAAGGCCTACGCCATCCTCATGATTCCCCGTGACATGATGACGATTGGCGATGCGAAGAAGCGCATCAGTGCGATCAAGCAATACACGGCACTGGGCTCCGGTTTCAAAATCGCCATGCGCGACCTCGAGATCCGCGGTGCGGGGAACTTGTTAGGAACAAAGCAAAGCGGCCACATTGCTGCGGTCGGATTTGACCTCTATTGCCAGCTGCTCAAGCAAAGCGTCGAACGACTCACCGGCGAAGGCGCGGGAGGACGCATCGACGTCGCCTTGAACATCGATTTTCTCTGCACGAACGAAGCGACCTACTACCAGTCGCCGGACGGTCTCCTCCCCGCATTCGTTCCCGCAAGCTACATGCCCGACGCGAGGCTTCGCATCAGCGGCTACAAGGAATTGGCCGAATTGAGCACGCAGAAAGAGCTGAAAGCCCTGCTCACGAGTTGGCGCGACCGCTTTGGCCCGCTCCCCGATCCCGCCGATAACCTCTTCCGGTGCACCGAGTTGAAGGTCGCCGCGGCGGCTTCCACGATCAGTGTCGTCGAGATCAAGGATGGGAAGCTGATGCTCACCCGGAACGGCGAATACGTCCTCCTCAGCGGAAAGTTCCCGCGATTACACGGAAACACACCGAAAGATCAGCTCTTGCACGCCGTCGAAATGGTGAAAAAGTTTTAGATCGCTAAAACTTTGGGTTCAGACCGAACATTCGGGGCTCCCTTGCGTCAAAACCGACTGACTGATGATCAAACTCCTGCCTGCACTCGCCGTTGTCGCCTGCCTTACCATCACTGCCCGTGGACGGAATGAAGTCAACGGCATCGCCGCCATCGTGAACGGCAAAGTCGTGACTCAATCGGAAGTGAAGGAAGCGGTCCGTGCCACGGAACAAATTATCAACATGTCGATCCCACCCGGATCGAAGCGGAATGCCGAATTGAACAAAGTCCGCACGCAGGCACTCGACACGTTGATCGAACGCCAGCTCATCCTCGCCGAGTTCCAAAAAATGGGCGGGGCGATTAAAGACGACATCGTGGACGAGGACATCAACCGCATCATCCGCGAGCGGTTTTCCGACGACAAAGACAAATTCATTGCCGAGTTGCGGAAAACAGACATGTCGTTCGCGCGCTTCCGCGAATTGCGCCGCGAGATGATTGCCATTCAGTTCATGCGCGGCCAAGCCGGAAAGAACATCATCTTCGCCACGCCCCAGCAGGTGAATGACGCCTACAAGGAAAACATCGACAAGTTCCGCGGCGACGGGTGGGTCGATATCAGCACGATCACCCTCGCGAAAGTCACCGGTGATCCCGCCATCACGCCCGAGATGCGCCGCAAGCTCGCTGACGAGTTGAAAGCCAAGCTCGACCGCGATCCATCGAAGTTCGCCGAGACCGCGAAAATGTATTCGGAAGACGGAGTTGCCTCGGAAGGCGGTCGTCGCGGCGTCATCTCTGAAAAGAATTTTCGACGCGACCTTTACGCCGTTTCCCTCACCCTCAAGACCGGCGAGATCAGCGAGGTGCTCGAGGATCAGGCCTACATTTATATTATCAAAGCCAACAAGCGGTCGCTCGGCTCGGCGAGCCCAATGAGCGATCCCGAGGTTTACGAACAGGCTGAACAACTGGCCCTCACCGACTTACGCAAGGATGCCCATGACACCTGGGTGGCACACTTGAAACGCGAAGCATCGATCAAAACTCCGGGAAGTGGCGGCCAAATGGTCTCGCGCACGGACATGGAAAAACCCGAACTCCCCTCCGGCGGAGCCGCACGACCCACCACAGCAACGGGCGGCCCCGTCACCGCTTCCAATGACACGCCCGGGACATCGGTTGAAGAAGACCGAAAAGGTGTGAGCAAATACCTCCCAAGCGGCAAACGCATCCGCGGATTGTTCAATCGGGATTAATCACCCCTTCTGAAGGGCGATTCGCTTCTTCCTGCGAAAGTTGACGTCAAGGCTCAGGGTGGCGAGTCCAATCGAGTTCATCCGTGAAAGCACCCCGCTCGCCCTATCTGTGTTCACCCTCACACTTTCACCACACCACCCGCCGTCTCTGACGGCGCCAACGACGCCAACGGCGTCATCGCCCAAAGCCCAGGGCATTCACGCCAGTGAATACCCTGGGAAACGTCCACATTTATTTTGAACCGCAACGCGGTTCAACCGAGCGTCGTTCATGCCTCAATCGCTCGCCCC
>JBCCWV010000151.1:0-12026 GCA_039192745.1 Verrucomicrobiota bacterium
GTCTACTGATCGCCGCCACGACGGCAGTGGGGACAAGCAGAAGACCTTCGCATTCAGGCTCTCCCTTATTCCGTACGCGGAGCTGAGTTGGGCGCGCTCAGCAGTCTATGAAAACAAGACTTTGAAAGTCGTACGGGGTGATAGTGTCGCATTCGAACAGCAATTGACCGCTCGGCAATCGCAAAGGTTGGAAGAAATGATCGAAACGTTCGATGAAGAAGCTTGGGGCGGGTTTCACGTTTTTATGGATGTATTGGACGGCGACGTCGTCAGATGCCGTGTAAATCGAGGTGATGAGATTCTAGAGTTCCGCGGCAGCAATGGCTCGCCCAAGGGGTTCGCCGCGTTGTTGTCGGAGATTAACTCAATTGTCCAACAGGATGTCTTTCCCGACGACTGGAAGGAGCGAGAGAAATATTCCAAGCGCTTTGAAGACGAAAAAGAATTGATGGCGCAGCTCAAATCCTCGCAGAATGGCGAACAAGGCTCTGCCCATGCAAAGCCAGTCGACGATTGAGGGTTTCAAAACCAACCCCAAATTCGAGGAGGGCTACCGGAAGGCCATGACATCGCTCTGCTGTTAATTTCTAACGCACCTGCTTTCTCCATTCTCCTGGAGTCATGCCGGTCGATTCTCGGTAGGCGGCGTGCATGCGACGGGAGTCGGGGAAGCCCGAGCGGGTGGCGACGTCTGAGATTCGAAGTTCGGTCGTGGCCAGCAATTCCTTGGAGAGAGCAAACCTTGCCTCGCGGATGACCGTGAGTACTGAACGCTGAATTTCGGAGCGGAAGAGTCGCTCAAGTTTTCGTCGGGAAACGGCCACATGCTTGGCCACGGCATCAACGCGAAGCCCACGCGGTGTGTTCTCTTCGATGTAGTTGAGCGCCGAAACGACGACCGGATGCGCGCAATTCCAGCCGTCGGTGGACGCGCGTGTCACGACGTGAAGCGGTGGCAGAAAGACGGACGGCTTCGGCGGATTCTTCTTTTTCATGAGCGCGGAAAGGATGGCCGCGGCCTCATGGCCAATCTGTTCTGCCGGAGTGTCGATGCTGGAAAGGGACGGAGAACTGAGGCGGCACTCCGAGGAATCATTGTCCACACCGAGAATCGCGACTTCGTTGGGAATGGCCAGCTGCACGCGTCGACAAGCTTCCGCGATGCGACGGGCAGGAATATCATTCGAACAAAAAATGGCGACCGGTCGAGGGAGACTTTCAAGCCATTGGTCGAGGCGTTGACCGGTCGAACGCCAGATGTCGGCGGCGGGTGGTTTTGGGAGGAATTCGGCTTGAAGAGAATGCACTGCGAAATTGCTCGCCGCGAGTTCGCTTTCAAAACCCGACTTTCTATCTTTGGAAAAGACGGCGGTTCCGCTGCCGAAGTAGGCAAAGTTTCTGTAACCACGGCGCATTAGATATCGCGCCGCTTCTCGGCCGACCTCTTTGTTATCGACATCTACCACGGGCCAATCCGGCGTGTTGATGGTGTCCGTTGTGCTCACAACCGGACAACCGAGCCGGGACAGTCCTGCCGCCAGATGGGGGTCGAATAGGTGGGCAATAATGCCGTCGGGATTCCAGCGACCAAGGGCTGGCAGTAGCGCCGCGTCCGGAGCGGCGTCGCGGAATTCCCAGTCGCCCTTCTGACCGGCAAACTTCAGGATGCCGGAGGTGACCCGGCGACAGAATCCAAGGTCTTGGCCGAGAAGTATAGCGACACGCAAAGGAGATCGGTTTTGACGCAAAACAGCATATCATTGCCGCAAAATATCATACCCACAAGCTCGAGTATCGGCCATGATGCGAACGCTGACGCCTCATGCCCCCCGCTGAATCCAGCTTCCATCCCGTCGATTGGACCGTCCTCGTTGCTTATTTCGCCGCCACGATGGGGATTGGATTCTACTTCTACCGCCGGACCCGGTCTGTTGAAGGTTACGCCGCCGCGAATCGTTCGCTTCCCGGTTGGGTCTGCGGCCTTTCGATTCTCGCGACTTACGTGAGCAGTATCAGTTACCTCGCGCTGCCCGGAAAATCGTTCGCGGGGAATTGGAACGCGTTTGCCTTCTCGCTTTCGATTCCGATCGTTGCGATCTTTGCGGTGCGATACTTTCTTCCTTATTACCGGAAGAGCGGCGCGATTTCGGCCTACGAACTTTTGGAAAATCGTTTCGGACTTTGGGCGCGGGTTTTCACGAGCAGCTTCTACCTGCTCTTCCACATCGCGCGCATCGCCGTCGTCCTCTACCTGATGGCGTTGCCGATGCAAGTCATCTTCGGATGGGATATTCATGCCATTCTCATCGTGACTGGTATCTGCGTCACGGTTTACTCACTCGCTGGTGGACTCGTTGCGGTCATTTGGACGGATGCTATTCAAGCGATCGTTTTGATGGTGGGGGCGGTGGTTTGCCTCTTTGTGCTTCTCGCTCATGCTCCCGGTGGAGCGGCTGGCGTCATGGAAGTGGCGGCGGAGAACGAGAAGTTCTCGCTTGGCAGCTTCGCGCTGGATGACTTCGCAACGGCCACTTTCTGGGTGATCTTTCTCTTTGGGATTGCCGATAACTTCCGGAATTTCGGCATCGATCAAAGCTACATTCAGCGCTACATCGCCTCGAAGTCGGATCGTGCGGCACGCCGGAGCCTCTGGATGGGGAGCCTTCTTTATATCCCGGTTAGTGCTTTGTTCTTCTTCATCGGAACCGTGCTTTTTTCCTACTATGGAGCAACGGGAGCGGCAACCGATGCGCCGGGCGATCTTCAGCAAGTCGAGGCGATTGTCGCGAAACAGAAGCTTTTGCAGGAAGGGGTTTCTCCCTCTGACCCGGAATTTGCCGGACAGATCGAAGCCAAGGCGGCGGAACTGGAGTTGGCGGATCTTGGCGATCGCGTTTTCCCACATTTCATCGCGCACAGTCTGCCGCCCGGGTTGACGGGGTTGCTGATCGCCGCGGTTTTCGCGGCGGCCATGAGCACGGTTTCCACGAGTTTGAACTCTTCGGCGACGCTCATTATGAATGATTATTACCGTCGGTTCTTCAATGCGAACGCTCCGGAAAAGAAGGCGATGAGAGTGCTTTACGCGGGAACGATTCTTTGGGGAATTTTCGGGACGGGTCTTGCTATTTTTCTCGTCGAGGTGACGCAAAGCGCTCTGGATATTTGGTGGGTTTTGTCAGGAATTATCGGCGGTGGCATGACGGGACTTTTCCTTCTCGGCCTGATCAATCGGCGTGCCGGAAACACGGCTGCGGTCGCCGGGTTGTGCGCGGGTATCGTGGTGATCGCCTGGATTTCGTGGCCGAAGATCGCGTCGTTTATGGGACAGGAAGTCCAACCGGTCCTCCATGTGCAAATGGCTCCTGTCCTTGGCGTGCTCATTATTCTTGTAGCCGGAAGCCTCATTGCTGCGTTTGCAGGAACCAATCGATCGAATGACCATGAAAATGCTTAAAGGGATCATCCCGCCCATGGTGACGCCGCTTCGTGACCGCGACAGTCTTGACCACGAAGGGCTCGAGCGTCTTGTTGGCCACCTTCTCGACGGTGGCGTGAGCGGGGTTTTCGTGTTGGGTACAACTGGCGAAGCGCCGGGTTTGAGTTACAGGCTGCGCCGCGAGTTAGTCGAGTGTGTTTGCCGGCTCGTGGACAAACGCGTGCCGGTCCTCGTGGGGATCACGGATACGGCCTTTGTCGAATCGGTAGAACTCGCCCGATCCGCTGCCGATTGGGGTGCGGATGCGCTGGTCGTGACGACGCCGTATTACTTTCCGGCGGGGCAGACGGAACTCACTGATTATGTCCGTCACCTCGTGCCCGAGTTACCTCTGCCACTTATGCTCTATAACATGCCTGCGCTGACCAAGGTGTGGTTCGAGATTGAGACTCTACGTGAACTGTCCGAATTGGAGGGCATTGTCGGTATCAAGGACAGCAGCGGGGATCTCGATTATTTTGGGGGCTTGTTAGGGATTCGTAAATTGCGGCCTGACTGGTCGATATTCATGGGGCCCGAGCACCTTTTGACCGAGTCGATCCGTCTTGGGGGTGATGGCGGAGTTTGTGGCGGTGCCAATGTGATGCCAGAACTTTTTGCCGAAGCCTATGAAGCCGCGGTTCTGAAGAATTTAGCGGCGGTGGCCCGATCACAGGAGACCATCGAGTCTTTCCGGCGGGCATACGATGTCGGCAAATACGCTTCCCGGCATATCAAGGCCACGAAGTGCGCGCTCTCCCTTCTGGGAATCTGCGATGACTTCATGGCCGAGCCTTTTCACCGCTTTAAGGCTCCCGAGCGTGAGCGCGTGGCGGCGATTCTCGAAGAAATGGAACTCCTCAAGCCCGAGCTGCAAACCTGAACCATGGCGAATCGAGAAACAGTCATGCTAGTGGCGAGCGGAGATTCTCGTCTTTCCGCCAACAGGGTATGCTGGCCGGCTCAGGCCGCGATGGAGGAGAAAATTACTGGTGCGGTAAATAGCCTTGGTCGCGAAGTGCGACGTGCCCACGGCGTTAATGGAGACGGACACGGCTTTATCGCGAGTCAACGGGAAGGGATGGAAGTGTTTCGCGGCATTGACCCTGACGCTCCGCTCATTGTTGCCGAAGCTGTCTGGCAGTACACGCACCATGTCCTCGCGGGATTGACAACGCACCGTGGTCCGATCCTCACCGTGGCAAACTGGTCGGGACAGTGGCCCGGTCTTGTTGGGATGTTGAATCTGAATGGTTCGCTGACGAAGGCGGGAGTGTCTTACTCAACCCTTTGGAGCGAGGACTTCTCGGACGAATACTTTCTCGGAAAGCTCAAGGAGTGGTTGGAGACCGGGCGATGTGAGCACGCTTGCGATCATGTCCGTCCCCTCGATTCTACTTCGATTCCCACCGACCTTGCGGAGACGGGCACGCGTCTTGCGAAAGAACTGCGGACGGATAAGGCGATCATGGGCGTTTTCGACGAGGGCTGTATGGGGATGTTCAACGCGATCATCCCCGATCAACTTCTTCACGGAACGGGCGTCTTCAAGGAACGGTTGAGTCAATCGGCGCTATACCATGAAGCGCAGCAGGTGAGTGACGAAGAAGCTCGCGCGGTTTTTGACTGGTATCGCAACGCGGGCTTCCAATTTCACTTTGGTCCCGACCCCGATGAGGATCTCACGGAGGAGCAGGTGATCGAGCAATGTCGGCTCTATGTTGCTGCAGTGCGGCTGGCCGATGACTTTGGCTGCGAGACCATCGGCATCCAATATCAACTCGGGATGAAGGATTTGACGCCAGCGAGCGATCTTGTGGAAGGAACGCTGAATAGCACTAGCCGTCCGCCCGTGTTCAATCGAGAGGGAAGCCGCGAGTTGTTCGCCGGTCGCGCGATTCCGCATTTCAATGAGGTCGACGAATGCGCCGGCTTGGACGCTCTGCTCATTCACCGTCTTCATCGTGAACTCGGGCAACCTGTGGAGACAACTTTGCACGACCTGCGTTGGGGTGATGAGGATCGTTCCGGGACGACGGATGATTATGTCTGGGTTTTCGAGATTTCGGGTTCCGCGCCGGCGGAGCATCACGGTGGATGGGACAAGAGCCACGGTTTCCGCCAGCCGCCCATGTATTTTCCGAGTGGCGGATCGACTCTTTCGGGAGTGGCGAAGCCGGGCGAGATCGTGTGGTCGCGCATCTATGTCGCCAATGATGCCTTACATATGGATATTGGGAGGGGTGCCGCCGTCGATCTTCCGGAAGTGGAGACGCAGCGGCGACTCGATGCGACGACAAAGGTCTGGCCGATCATGCATGGAGTTACTTATGGCGTTAGTCGCGATCAGATGATGGCCAAGCACCAGGCCAATCACATTCAAGTGGTCTATGCGACAGATGCCACCGCCGCCGATGCCGCCCTTCTCGCACGTGCCGCGATGGCGCAAGAGTTGGGACTGGAGGTGAAGTTGTGCGGAACGCGTAAGAACGGAGAAACTTGGAAGTCACTATGAAGACGAATATGCTTAAACAAAAACTCACCGTGGCCCTCTTCATTGGAGGTTCGTGCATGGCGACCGCCGACGACTTGCAACGCCTGCAATACAATCATCCCGGACTCGCGGTGGATCTCGGCGTGGGTCTGTGGGCTTGGCCTCTTCCGATGGACTGGGACGAGGATGGAGACATGGATCTCATCGTTTCCTGCCCGGACAAACCTTACAATGGGATCTATTTCTTTGAGAATTCGACGGGCGACAAAATGCCCGTCTTCAAGCGGCCTGTGCGGCTCGGTCCCGCCTTGAAGAACATCTGGCTTTCCTATGTTGATGGTGAAGCTCACGTCATGACGCCGGGGCACGAATGGTCGGACTTTCTGGGCAAAGGTTTTGAAACCAGCGAGAAGATTTACAAGACCAATCTCACTAAGGGAAAACTCCGTGCGAAGCAATGGGTGAAAGCGGACTACGATGGGGACGGCGCACTAGACATCATTGTGGGTGAGGGGTTTTGGGGCGAATACGGTTGGGACGACGCCTACGATGAAACGGGGACGTGGACGAATGGCCCACTGCGAGGCTGGCTTTACCTTCTGCGAAACAAGGGCACTAATGATCAGCCGGAGTATCTTGAACCCAGGAAGATCAAGGCCGGAGGAAAGGTGATCGATGTTTTTGGGATGCCTTCGCCGAACCTTGCGGATTTCGACGGCGACGGTGATCTCGATATTCTTTGCGGGGAGTTTCTCGACGGCTTCACGTATTTTCAAAACGTGGGCACAAGGAAGGAACCCGAGTATGCGGAAGGTCGAAGATTGAAGCGTGATGGTCGTGATCTCGCCATGCATGTGCAAATGATCACGCCGGTGGCAGTGGATTGGGATAAGGATGGGGATATCGACTTAGTCGTCGGTGATGAAGACGGTCGCGTCGCCTTCGTTGAGCATACTGGTGAATACGGAAAGGCAGGCGTGCCTCGGTTCCATCATCCGGTGTATTTTCAGCAGGAGGCCGGAGATATGAAATTTGGCGCTCTGGCGACACCGGTGGGTGTCGATTGGGATGAAGACGGTGACGACGATATCATTGCCGGCAACACGGCGGGGAACATCGCCTTCTTTGAAAATCTCGATGGACAATACCCGCCGAAGTGGGCAGCGCCGGTTTTGCTCGAAGCAGGCGGCGCGCCGATTCACATTCAGGCGGGACCGAACGGATCGATTCAGGGGCCTTGCGAGGCTAATTGGGGATACACGACGCAAACAGTGGCCGATTGGGATCACGACGGGCGTTTGGACATCGTGGTGAATTCGATTTGGGGAAGGGTGATTTGGTATCGGAACTCGGGAGAAAAGGGGGCGCCTAGGTTGGAAGAAGCAAGACCAGTAGAAGTCGAATGGACAACAAATCCACCAAAGCCGGCGTGGAATTGGTGGGATCCGAATGGGAAGAATCTCGTCACGCAATGGCGGACGACGCCGGTGGTGATCGATTGGAATCGTGACGGATTAAACGATCTCGTCATGCTTGATCACGAGGGATATCTCGCGCTCTTTGAACGCGAGAAACGTGGAGAGGCAGTCGTGTTACTGGCGGGAAAGAGAATTTTCACCGACGAGCAAGGTGCAGCCTTGCAACTGAATGCAGGGTGGGCAGGTAAGAGTGGTCGGCGGAAATTGGAGATCGTGGATTGGGATGGGGACGGGGACCTGGACGTCCTCGCGAATTCAACGAACGCCGAACTGTGGCGGAACGAGGGGAGTTCCGGAGGAAAAGTCGTCTTGAAGAACGTCGGTAATATTGGTGAGCGCAACGTCTCTGGGCATACGAGCAGTCCGACAACGATTGACTTAAACGGAGATGGAAAGAAAGAGCTACTCGTAGGGGCGGAAGACGGGCGGTTTTATCACCTTGATCCGCACGCGAAAAGATAATGAGTGTTCGTTCTTTTTTTCTGAGCGTCGTCCTTGGCCTGAGTTGGAATTCGCTGCCCGCCGCGGACCGTCCGAATATTCTCTTCATTCTCGCGGACGACCTCGCGTGGTCCGATCTTGGATGTTATGGCCATCCGTGGCATCAGGCACCGAATCTCGATCGGCTCGCCATGGAAGGAATGCGCTTCACGGATGCCTATGCTCCGGCTCCGATTTGTTCGGCTTCGAGGGCCAGTATCCTCACCGGGAAGACAACGGCTCGGCTTCAGTTTGAGTTTGTGACGAAGGAGAAACCGGGCCGTCAGGTAATCGAGGGAGAAATAGCGATGCAAACTCCTCCATTTACTCTGAATCTTTCGCTTGCTGAGGAAACGATGGCTGAAGTCCTGAAAGAGAGTGGATATGATACCGGTTTTGTGGGTAAGTGGCATCTCAATCAGCACCACAAGCGCTATCTCGGATGGAGCCCAACCCATGGTCCGGCGAAACACGGGTTTGAGACGACCATCGATACTTTCGGAGCGCATCCATATGGTTGGAAGGGAGGAGAGGTTACGCCGGTTGAGGAGAAGGATGTATTTCCGCGCGATGAACTGACGGAACGTGCCGTTGAGTTTCTGCAGAAGGATCACGATGCCCCATTCTTCTTGATGGCGTCGCTTTATTATGTGCACACGCCGATCAAAACCCAGTGTCCATGGCTTATTGATAAGTATGAGCATCTTGTTCCCGCGGAATCCCCCAACCGGAAAAATCGAGTGCGATACGGGGCATTTATTGAAATGATGGATCACTATGTTGGGCAACTGCTTGAGGCGTTGGATGAGTCGGGCTTAAACGAGGAGACGATGGTGGTTTTTACTTCTGACAACGGTGGGCATCCGGAATACACTGCGAACAGCCCTCTGCGGGGATCCAAGTGGAATCTTTACGAAGGGGGTATACGGGTTCCGTTTCTGGTTCGTTGGCCGGGTAGAGTTAAGCCCGAGTCTATCTCGAATGAATTGGTGATCGGGTATGATTTGAAATCGACATTTGCGGAGGTCGCTGGCGTTGAATTTGAGGAAATGTCAGACGGTATTTCTGTTGTGCCTGCTTTCGAGGGGCGGTCATTACCGGACGACCGTGCCCTGATTTGGCATTTTCCCTATTATCATCCGGAGCGGGGATATAAGTCGGCCATCAATGATATCGGAATGGATGACTTTGCGGTGAGTAAGACGCGGCCACAGTCGGCGATTCGAAAGGGGGCGTTCAAGTTGCTCAGCTTTCCGGAAACCGAATCAGTGGAATTATACGATCTCAAATCGGATATGGGCGAACAGTGGGACATTCACAAGAATAGTGCCGCTGCCGTTGAGCTTGCAGGACTGCTTCGAGAATCGCTTGGTGAAATGCAGGCGAGGATGCCGGTCGCAAAAAATAAAAAACTTAGATGATGAAGACTTTTCTCTACCTTTGTGGATTTTGTTTTTTGGCGTCGCTCATCGGCGCGAATGACCGACCTAATGTTCTTTTTATCGCCGTCGATGATATGCGGGCGGAGTTGGGTTGCCTCGGAAGTCCCGTGGTGAAGTCTCCAAACATCGATAAGTTGGCCGCGCGAGGAATGTTGTTTGAACGGGCTTATTGCCAGCAGGCGGTGTGCAATCCTTCACGGGCCTCGCTCCTTACCGGGCTCTATCCGTGGACGTTGAGGATATGGGACTTACTGACTCACTTCCGCGAGCGGCGGCCAGACATTGTGACCTTGCCTCAGCACTTCAAGAATAATGGCTACCAGACGGAAGGGGTCGGAAAAATTTTTCACAACTGGCGGCAGGATGACTATAAGGGAGATGCTGTTTCGTGGAGCGTCCCCGAATTCATGCATTACAACACCCACGGGGCTGATGAGGCAAAGGTGAAAGGGAAGCTGCCTCCGGATGAGGCGAACGTGCCGCGCACGGAGATGCGGGACGTGCCGGACAATGCCTATTTCGACGGGCGCATTGCTGGACGTGCGGTGAAGACATTGCAACGTTTGGCGAAAGAAGAGACGCCGTTCTTTCTCGGGGTTGGGTTTTGGAAGCCGCATGCCGGGTTCAATGCGCCGAAGAAGTATTGGGATATGTATGATCGCTCACAGATCGGCAGGGCGGCAAATCCGAATCCGCCGGAAGGCGTCCCGGAAATCGCTTTGCACGATGGGCGTGAAATCATGCGTGGTTTCAAAAAGAATCCGGGAGGAAGGCCATCGCCTGACGAAGAAGTGATCCTTCGCCATGGCTATTATGCGGCGATCAGCTATGTGGATGCGCAAATTGGAAAGGTGGTGGACGAATTGAATCGGCTCGGTTTGGCAAAAAACACGGTGATCGTTTTCTGGTCCGACCATGGATTCCACCTCGGCGAGAATGGCCTATGGGCGAAAACGTCGAATTTTGAACTCGATGCGCGAGTGCCGATGATCATCGTGAAGCCTGGACAAAAAAGCGGTGAATCGACGAAGGCGCTTGTGGAGTTAATCGATATGTATCCAACTCTCGTCGATATGTGCGGGCTGCCCGAGCTGAAGCATGATCTTGAAGGCGTAAGTCTGGTCCCACTTCTCAACGGAAAAATGGATTCGGTGAAGGACGCGGCCTGGACCTGGCATCCGCGGCCCGCTTATCCGCCGGAGCGAAGTGATCCTACCGTCATGGGATACTCGATGCGGACGCCTGCGTTTCGTTACACTGAGTGGCGGAAGGTCTCTGACGGTGAAATCGTTGGGCGAGAACTCTATGACCATCGGAACGACCCGGACGAGACGCGAAACGTGGTGTCAGCCGGTGAGAAGACGAAAGAAGTAAAGGATTTACAGCAAAGAATGCGTCAGCAAATGCCCATTGGTGCTGGACTCAATCCATGATTCAAATCGTCAATACCGGAAGAACGACGTGGCTCCTCTTCCTCTGTGTTATCGCTGTTTGCCACGCGACACACGTGACTGCGGCGAAACCGCCCAATGTTATTCTTATTCTCGCCGACGACATGGCGCTGGGGGATATGTCGTGTTTCAACGGAGGTGTAAGTCGGACGCCCAACCTTGATCGGTTGAAGGAGGAAAGTGTTTGGTTTCATCAGGCTTATTCCGCTTCGCCGGTTTGTGCGCCAGCGCGGGCGGCCTTGCTGACCGGACGCTATCCCCACCGGACGGGTGTGGTGACGTTGAACATGGAGAGATTTCCCGCCTTGACCCGATTGAAGACCGATGAGGTGACGATGGCCGATGTCTTTCGCGCCAACGGATACGTCACCGGTCTAATTGGAAAATGGCACTTGGGAATTGGCCGCGACTTCCATCCGCTCTCTCGTGGATTTGATGAGTTCGAGGGATTCATCGGACATCTTCATGTCCCGAGCTATTTCGACTATGTGCTCGACATTGGGGGAGAGACCAAGGCTTTCCCGGACCGATATCTCACCCATGACCTTTCGGAAAGAGCGGTCAAGTTTGTCCAACGCCATCGTGAAGGTCCGTTTTTTCTTCATCTCGCTCACTACGCGCCTCATCGTCCCATTGAAGCACCCGACGATAAGATCCAGCCTTACCTTGAAAAGGGTTTGGATGAGGAGACAGCGACGGTCTATGCGATGATCGAAGTGATGGACGAGGGCATTGGCGAATTGCTCGAAGAGTTGGAGCGTTTGAAGATTGCGGAAAACACCATTGTCGTTTTCGCGAGCGATAACGGGCCGGATTCGTTGGTGAAAGAACGATTTAACGTGGACCTTCTTGGAACGAAATACCTGGTGAATGAAGGCGGCATTCGCGTTCCCTTCATGGTTCGGTGGAAGGGGCAGTTGGCTCCGGATGAAGTCCATGAAATGATTCACTTCATTGATGTGCTTCCAACGCTTGGTGAACTGTGTGGGCTGAAGCTTCCAATCAAGATGCCATTGGATGGATCAAGCTTCGCCCCGCTTTTACGGGGCCAAGAATGGAAGGGTGCGGAATACCGGTTTTGGCAATGGAATCGAGGCCTCCCGCGTTATTCACACAACGCCGCTGTGCGCGAAGGTGATTGGAAACTCGTCCGGCCCTTTGTGACCAAGAACATGCCCAAAGGGAATTCGAAGCTCGCTTCAC
>JBCCWV010000152.1:0-11960 GCA_039192745.1 Verrucomicrobiota bacterium
CCAATGCCGATGTATTCGCTCTCCTCTTCGACGCCAGCATCGAGGGTAATGCCCAGCTTGTCTGTCAGTCCGATGACGGCGCCGACTTTCCCTCCGAGCAGCGCGTCGTCTTCAAACTGCCGATACTTGAGCGCCGCGTTCACCTCTAGTCGTCCGAAGAGCCCGAGCTTTAATCCAGGCTCAAGATAGAGTCCCAAATCGTCGCGTGCGATCGCATCGAGCTCCGTTACATCGATATCGAAATCCGAGTAAGCAAGACCGCCTTCGATATAAAAACTGATCGTATCGAGGGCGGTGAACCGCAGCCCCACTCCGAGATCGGCGTCGATAAAATCGATCTCATCGCCGGAGAGAAACGACTCGGCATTCGAGTAGTGCATCTCACCCGTGAAGTATATGAACGGAATGCCCCCGAACGAAAATTCGAGAAACCCGCCGTCCCCGTCCATCAAATCGGCGTCATCGAAAGATCGACGTTCATACCCGAAATCGAAATAGGTGTAGGAAAGGCCAGGACCGTCAAAAATCCGCTCTTGGGCGGCACTGAATCCCGCGGAGAAAAGGAAGACGATAGAAACGAGGGGCTGGATGGATCGCATGACTAAATAGTTTGAAATAATTTATCATTTACGAGAAATATTTCAAATTAGATCATCAATATTGTTTAAATTTATCAATTATAACCCCCAAAGATCCGTGACTTTAAAAAGAAATCAGCTCGCCCACGAAGATCATTGACCGATTTCTTAAGATTGCTTAAATTCTTCGAACTCAGGGAATCGGCCCGGTTCGCCGGTTGACCGAGAGCGCATTCCCGCTAAAGTCCGCGTTCCCTCGGGCTCGGCGACCGGAATGCGGCCGGAACACGCGGTTAGGCGACGACGAAGACGACTCCATCCATGATCACGCTCCACGACATTTCAAAATCCTTCGGCGGCCGCAAACTCTTCGACGAAGCCAAAATGACGATCAATTGGGGCGATCGGATTGCCCTCGTCGGCCCGAATGGCGCCGGCAAGTCCACCCTCTTCAACATCATCCTCGAACAGGACTTCCCTGATGATGGCTACATGGAGCGGGACGAGTATGCCGTGGTCGGCTACCTGCCGCAGGAGCCGGATGCGGCAGGTGACGAAACCCCCTTGGACATCGCGACAGCCATCGATGCCGAGATGGAAAAGCTTCAGAAGACGATGAAGAAGCACGAGGTGGCAGGGACGACCGACGATCCTGAATACGCCGAAGCGCAAAGCGAATTTGATCTCAAAGGCGGCTACGGGCTGGAACCCAAGGCAAAAGGTATCCTCCGCGGCCTCGCCTTCCGCGAAGAAGACATGACCCGGCCGGTGAAAGAACTCTCCGGCGGCTGGATCATGCGGGCACATTTGGCGAAATTGTTAGTTCTCGAGCCGGACTTGCTCATGCTCGACGAACCGACCAACCATCTCGACCTTCTTTCCCTTCTCTGGTTCCAGAAGCATTTGCAGAAATTCGGCGGAGCGATTCTCGTCATTTCCCACGACCGCGACTTCCTCGACGCCATTGCAGAGAACGTCTACGACATCGCCAACCAGAAGATCGTTCGCTACAAGGGGAACTACTCGAAGTTCGAAAAAGAGAAAGCAGCCGGCTACGAGAAAGCCCTCGCCGCCTGGAAGAATCAGCAAAAGGAAGTCGATAAAGTCCGCTCCTTTATTCAGAAGTTCCAAAACGTCACCTCCAAGGCCTCACAGGTTCAAAACCGGAAGAAGACCTTGGAAAAAATGGAGAAGATCGAGAAGCCGGCCCGTCCCCGGAAAGGGTTTCACTTCCACTTCCCCGAACCGCCGCGTGGCGGACAACGTTGCATCACTCTGGAGAACGTGACGCAGGCGTACGGGGACCACGTCGTTTACCAAGGCCTCGACCTCACCGTCGAAAAGGGAGAGAAGACCGTTCTCATTGGTCCCAACGGAGCGGGTAAATCGACACTGATCAAAATCCTCGCTGACGCCATTCCAATTCAGGAAGGAAAGCGCATTCCGGGTCACAACCTGCAACTCGGCTACTTCAGCCAGCATCGCACCGAGTCGTTGAACCCGAAAAACACGGTCGTCGAAGAAGTCCTCTCCGCGAGCGAGGAGATCCGCGAGGCCGACGCGCGTTCGGTCCTCGGGTCCTTCCTCTTCCGCAAGGATGACGTCTTCAAGAAGGTCGAGGTCCTCTCCGGAGGCGAGAAATCGCGCCTCAACCTCGTGAAATTCCTCGTCAATCCCCCGAACCTTCTCCTCATGGACGAGCCGACGACGCACCTCGACCTAATGAGCGTGGAAGCCCTCATCGCCGCGCTCACCCAATACACGGGAACGCTGGTCTTCATTTCTCACGACGTTTACTTCATTCGCAAGCTCGCGACAAAAGTTCTCCACATCGACCGCGGCGCCGTCACTCCCTACGCGGGTGACTATCAATACTACCTCGACAAGACCGGCGCCGGCGACGACGCCCGGGCCGCTGTCACCGCGACCAAGGCGGAAGAAGGCGGAAAGCTTGTCTTGGAAAACCGTCAGGCAGGCTAGTCCCCGCCTCGTCTCAGCGCACTGCCCCTCGTAGCGATGAAAAGGATTCATCGTGGAAATGCGCATCTTTCCTCGGGATCGTGTCAGATCTTTGCGGCCCCGGAACGCCGGGTGCTTCGCTTTTCGTCAAAATGACAACAGACAGCTTACTCGAGAAAAACAACGCGCTCCTTGAGCAGATTCTCGCAAAACTCTGCTAGATCGCCCATCACTTTCACACTCTTCCAGTGCCCGGGAAAGGTCCATGGATCACTCTGTGGTTCCCTCTCCGGGCATTGGCCGTTTCACCAAGCACCAACCTCCGCAACCCATGGGAACTTTCATCCGCGTTACCGAAATCTGGACACCCAACTCCGACGGCACCCACCTTGAATTTCACGATGGCATCTACGGCGAACTCGACCATTTCCGCGATCTCAGCTCGAAAGTTTCCTTCAAATACGGGGATGGGCTTCCCGGCGCGGCATGGAAAAGTCGCGAGCCTGTAATCCTGAAAACCTTCGAAGGCAGTTTGTTCAAGCGAACCGCGGAAGCCCACGAAGCCGGCCTCACCGCCGCCATTGCCATCCCCGTTTTCTGCGGCGAATTCCTCAAAGCCGTGATCGTTTTTCTGTGTGGTCATGTCGAGGAACTCGCGGGGGCCATCGAAGTCTGGGAGCAAACGCGTTCGACGGAACTCGGTCTTCGCGAAGGCTTTTATGGGGACTGGGAAAAGTTTGAATCGCTTTCCAAAAGCCTCGTTTTCCAGCGCGGAAGGGGCTTGCCCGGCATCACATGGGAAACCGGCCTGCCCCAGATAATGGGAAATCTTGAGACATCGAATTCCTTTCTCCGGGCCAAGGTCGCCGCAGAAGCGGGCATTCGGACGGGAATCGCCATCCCCTTTTACACGACCGGGCCACTCGACACGGTTCTCGTTTTTCTCTCTTCCACCTCCACTCCGATCGCCAAACGCTTCGAAATCTGGAAGCCCAATGAAGATCACTCACGCCTTTGCTTCGAGGGCGGCATCGAGGAAGAATCGGACACGGCGGAAGGCGCCAACGCGGAGAATGCGATCGAATTCGGAGAAGGACCGGTTGGCAAGACATGGGCGACAGGAGTTCCCCGCGTCGAAGTGGATGACACCCGACAACTTCTCACCATCCCCATCATCCAGGAAGGCGCTCTCAACTCAGTCGCCGTCCTCTATTCTTGATCCGACTTCGGCACGACGAGGAAACCTTCTTCGAGGCTCCCGAGAACGTCTGAACGTTTTCCGTTGGTCTGCCAGTGTTGAAGTCCCGTGAGGGCGCAGATCAAGGCATCGATCTGGTCTTCAACGCGCTTGGTCCACGGCTCGTCCAGCAGTTCCCGCACGCTCGAGAAGCGGAGAATCCCTGGAAAACGACGAGAAAGAAACCCAGCAAGCAGCGACTGTAATCGGCGAAACTCCTTCCGCTTCTCCCCCACAAGCCCTTTCTTGTACTTGATGATACGGTCGAGACCAAACCACCGAATCATCGCGGTGTGCGGATAGACTTCGATCGCTAATCGGGGCGCATTCCGCGTGTTCCAGTTCGACACAAACCCTCGCTTCTCGAGCAACTTCATGATACCCGCAGGGCGAGGACACTTCGAGAGATTGGCGGGGTAGCAGCCGGCATGGTATTTCCCAAAATGCACATGCGTCAGCCGATCCACCGGTCGTGCCCCTTCCTGATTAGGACAGACAATCGGCGCGTCGATGGCCAGCAAAGTCCGCGAGGAGTCTTCGACAAACTCATCGACCAACTCCAGAAACTCGTCGTCCCCCTTGGTCAAAAAGGAAGCGCACTTGCGCACTCGACCGCCTTCCAATCCAAGCAGGAACACACCGTCCGGATTGCGCGGCCCCCATGCAAGATCCACTCCAACGACTGCCACTTTCATCAATGGGCCTCCATACTGTCTAACAAAACCACTCCCAAAAGAACGAGCCTGCCTGTCCAGAGAACGGTACGAATCCAATTTGACCCAACAAGAAATCGAATCTGCCCTCCGTCCCAACCATTCTGCAATCGACGGTGCGCCGGAACCTGCAGAAAAAACGTCGTCAACCAAACTGCCAAAACAAATCCGAAAAGAACCCCGTCGATCATCTCGCGCGAAAGAATCAATCGCATCCCGGACATTCCCAATTCCACCAGCATCAGCGGCATGACAACGAAGCCAATTCTCCGCATATAGTCCCCGTGATACTCCCCCCACTTGTCACGAACCTTCAAGAAACCCGGATAGACAACCACCTGCACCACCCAAATGAGCCCCGTCAGCATTCCCGTGACCAGAAGCTCGACAGTCAACCATGGTAAATTGTACACCATCTATCTTACGTTCGGAGAAGACGCCTCTCCGGCAAGGATTCCGTTAAAAACTAGCGCATGATCATTACACCCCCTGTCTTCCGCTTCATCCTGCTCTTCGCAATTTTCCTCGCCACGCTTCAAGCGCGCGCCGCGAACCTCCCTGCAGAAACGAGAGAAAGGGCCTCCGAACTCTTCAAGGCACTCCAAAGTAACAGCGACGACTTTGAGAAAAGAAGCGAGATCGTCGAGGAAATGACAACCTTGGGACGTCCGGTGACCGAGATCCTGCTCAAACAACTCAAGAAGGAGTGGGAACCGCTCTACGAAAAATATTTTTCTGACTACTCTGAAACTGCAGCGCTCATCGCCGACGAGAAAAGAAGGGGCGAAACCAAGAAGGAAGCGGAGGAACTTGCCGAAGAGGTTCGGTCCCTTCGAAAGGTGGACAATTTGACGGAGGACATGATTAGATCCAAAGGCACACCCGCAATGAAGCGTTTACGAGAAATCACCAGGGTGATCCAAAGCGAAGTGCTGGCGAAATCCGAAGAACTCTACGCACTCCGCGCGCGGGTGGTTGGCATTGGTCAGGAGATTGCCCACTGCGAAGAGGAACTACTGGTGGATGTCGAGGAAGCGACCGGATTTTCCGAAGCGGAGTTTTCTGAAAAGGAAAAAACGATTGCTGACAATGCCATCAGCATGGACCGAGCCCACAAAACCGTCCTCGAATCGAACGAGAAAATCGCCATTCGCAAAGAGGTTCCCGCAGCGGAGGCAGAAGGCGTTCGTGACCTGAATGCGCTGCGACTTCTCATCGGACTTGATCCACTGGCTCTCGACCCGAAGCTCTGCGACGCTTCCCGAATTCACTCCGAGGACATGGCGAAACAGGGATTCTTTGCCCACGATTCCCCCGTAAAAGGTCACGAAACCCCTTGGAAACGTGCAAAAGTCGCGGGAACGACCGCTTCTGCCGAAAACATCTACTCAGGCAGCAAAAAGCCGAAGGTCGCCAACCAAGCATGGTTCTATAGTCCCGGGCACCACAAGAACATGTTTGGCGACCACAAGCGTGCTGGCATGGGCTTGTTCAACAACAAGTGGACGCAACTCTTCGGACGTTGATCAGGGATGCCGCCCTCGCACTAGCAGTATAACCTCAGACATAAATTAAAGACTCTTCCGGAACGGAGGAATGTTTTCATTGTAAAACTCTGCGTTTGCAAAGTGCCACCATTCAGAGTTGATCCGGCGAAACCCCGCTTCCTTCATCGCCGTCTGGAGAAGTTCGACGTTGCGCCTCACTTCCCTATCCGGCCCCAGATAGAGCGCTCTTCCACGCGGAGAGAAGTCATCGAAGTCGCTCGGCATCTTCTTTTCTTCGCCGGTCTGCAAATCCACGAGCGTCACATCCACGGCGCGTCCGCTGCTGTGCTTCGAATACCACAGTCGAGGATCGACCACAAAATCCGCTTTCGGCACCGCGTTCCAAAGTTCCTTTTGCACCGAAGCCGGACGGTAACCATCCCAGACTTTTAAGCCAATCCCCTGTTTATTGAGAAGCGCCTGAGCGCGAGCCAACTTCCTCGCCGTATCCTGATCGAGGTAGCACCTCGCATTCGCGGAATAAAGTCGGCGGCCGGTAATGTTGTTGCGCGTCGCATAACGGAGATCGATTTTCACTCCCGGCACTTCGCGGCGCACGGGAACGAGTTTGCGGTTCTTCAGGAATTCGGTGTAGGAGGCTTCCCCTTCAGCGATCACCAAAGTTCCGTCATGTGTTCGGTGACTTTCCGGCCACCCCGACTCCTTCAGCGACTGGCAGGCCGCCATCAATCCAACCACGAAGACCGACACCGTGAGACTCACGGCCAGAGCCTGCACGGATCCTGCCGGATTTTTTATTGTAATTATAATTTCTCTCAATTTTCGCTTCAACTGCCTTCGTTTCTAGTGCATAATATCCCCTTATTGTTAAGCTCAATGAAATTTATCGACCTCCCCACGTTTCTAACGCTTCTCGTCACCGCATTGGGAGCCACTGTGGGGTCGTTTTTGAATGTGTGCATCCACCGAATGCCACGGGGACTTTCCGTGAACAAGCCCCGTCGCTCATTTTGCCCGACGTGCAACTACCAGATCCCCTTCCATCACAATATCCCCTTGGCGAGTTGGCTTTTGCTTCGCGGCAAGTGCGCGGAATGTGGCTCGAAGATTTCCATTCGCTACTGGCTCGTTGAACTGCTTACGGCCATCACTTTTCTTTGGGTTTGGCGATGGATTGGTGAACACAGCGAATGGCAACTTGCGATCGTTTACTGGATCTTTCTCAGCATGCTCATCGTCGCTACCTTCGTCGATTTCGAGCACTTCATCATTCCTGACGAAGTCACCAAAGGCGGAGTCGTTGTCGGCTTGCTTTGCGCCATTCTCGTCCCCTCTCTTTTTGAGAGCTACGGAATTGAAAACAGATGGCATGCCCTCGGCTGGTCCGCGTTTGGTGCAGCGTTAGGGTTTTTCAGCCTTTGGGCCATCACCGCCCTTGGAAACCTTGCTTTCGGCAAGAAAACCGAGAAAATCGAAGGGAACGAGGCGTGGAAAATCGTTGAAGGTGAAGATGATGCGAATCCCACTATCCACATGGGATCGCGGGAGTTTCCCATGGACGACATCTTTTTTGTCGGTCCCGAACGCGTCACCTTGGAATGCTCCGAATGCTCCATCAATGACGAGGAACTCGGCGCGGGCACCGTTGTCATCCGCTGGGATCGCGTGCTTCACAACAGCGCCGAAACGATGTTCGAGTCGATCAAGAAAATCTCCGGGCGCGCAACATCCATGGTTATCAGCCGACAGTCCATGGGGTTCGGGGACGTGAAGTTCCTTGCCATGATCGGCGCATTCCTCGGTTGGAAAGGTGTCGTGTCTGCAATCTTTGTCGGCTCCGTTGCAGGAACACTGGTAGCCGTCCCCCTCAGGCTCATCGGTCGGCAAGACTGGTCAGCGAAGATCCCCTTCGGCCCTTATCTGGCTCTCGGAGCCATCGTCTGGCTCTTTGGCGGAGAAGAGATTCTTCGCTGGTACACCACCTTGATTCAACAGGGCTACTGGGATAACCCCTGAATCGCCGACTGGAAAAAATCGCGATTTTTTCCCGGTTCTCCTACCGGTCACTCTTCCCGGCGGACCCAAGTTCTCTATTGAGACCGAGTCGCTTTGTTGCCTTTTTTACGCTTTCTCCTGATAATTAGAAAGTTAACACTTGCTAGCGGTTAGGGTGGCGACGTTCGGTGCATACCTCGATAGAAAAAATTCGTCACGATTTCGTCAAAAAAGGCTGGCACTCCCTCCACAAGTTTCGCTAGCATGGGAATTAGCTGGTTGTCGATTATTCGCATTAGCCGACAACTCGCAAAAACTGGCTATTCCTCCTTTAACATTGAGCCTCTGGGACTTAAAAGACTTTCTCCGAAACGATCTTCTCTGTTGAGAGGGTTGAGGGACTGCGTCCCGGTTGCGGCATATGAGTGTAGAGGGACACTCGCCGCACCGGGACGCGTCTAAGGCCCCCTTCTTCGATCCCGTTACTCTAGAGGGGCGAATCTGGATTGCATTGCAGACTGTCGCCTTCCGCCTTTAGTCCGGCGACCTCTCTTCACGCTTTGAGTCCACTGGTTTACATTTCCGTCGTCCTGGCCCTCGGCATGGCCGCGCAATGGATCGCGTGGCGGCTCAAGACGCCGTCGATTCTCTTTCTCCTTCCGGCGGGCTTCGCGCTCGGGCTGCTGATTCAACCCGGCGAAGTCATCGAAGACGACCTCCTTTTCCCAGCCGTCTCTCTCGCGGTCGCCATCATTCTCTTCGAAGGCGGCCTAACGCTGAAGCTCAAGGAATTGAAAAGCGCGGGACTTGCCGTTCGCCGCCTTTGCTCCGTTGCCGTTGTCATTTCCTGGGGACTTACCGCGGCTATCGCCCATTTCTTCTGCGGCCTCAGCTGGGGGCTCTCCGGACTCCTCGGAGCGATTCTCGTCGTCACAGGCCCAACCGTTGTCGCGCCGTTGCTCAGGACCATCAACCCCACCCGACAAGTTCAGTCGATCGTGAAATGGGAAGGCATCGTCGTCGATCCTATCGGCGCGACTCTCGCGCTCCTCGTTTTTCAGGGCGTCACCGCCGCCACACCAGGTGCCGCGGCAGCCACCGTCGCCCTCAGTGTCATCAAAACTCTCTTGATCGGGTTCGGACTCGGCGGAATCGGCGGAATCGGCGGAATCGGCGGAATCGGCGGAATCGGCGGAATTCTCGTCACCTGGCTTCTCGCGAAGAATGTCATTCCCCAGTACCTGCAAAGCGTCTTCCTTCTCGTTTGGGTCGCGGTGCTCTACACAATCTCTGATCAGTTCCAACATGAGTCAGGACTCCTCACCGTCACGGTCCTCGGCATCGTCCTTGCCAACCAGAAGAAGACGCCGGTCAAGCACATCATCACCTTCAAGGAGAACCTCGCCATACTGCTGATCTCTACTTTATTTATTGTTTTGTCAGGACGAATTACGATGGAGCAGGTCTCTTCCATCGGCGTAGGCGGGATCGTTCTTCCCATTCTCATGATTGTTTTCGTGCGCCCGATCAGCGTTTTCGCGGCGACGTTCAAAACCAATCTCAGTAAGCAGGAACGAATCTTCCTCGCCTTTCTCGCGCCCCGCGGGATCGTCGCCGCCGCCGTCACCTCGGTCTTTGCCATCGAGTTGTCCCACGCCAGCCACACCGACAGCGGTCACGGTCATGCCGTCGGGGAGGGTTTGGCGGAACAGGCAGCCCTTCTCACTCCCCTCACTTTCTCCGTCATCGTCGGGACGGTCGCGTTTTCCGGACTCGTTTCGCCGCTCCTCGCTCGACGTCTGGGAGTCGCGAAAAAGCAGGCTAGCGGTGTCCTCTTTGTCGGCGCGTCACCATGGATTCGGGATGCAGC
Source organism: Verrucomicrobiota bacterium (assembly GCA_039192745.1). Classification (GTDB taxonomy): domain Bacteria; phylum Verrucomicrobiota; class Verrucomicrobiia; order Verrucomicrobiales; family DEV007; genus JBCCWV01. The sequence continues at coordinate 9,861 of JBCCWV010000152.1, forward strand.
AAAGGTCATCGAGGAAGAGGATCTGGCCGTCTTGCTCGTCGATACCAATCAGGACAACGTTTCAGAAGCACGCTTGTCGGGCCTCCCCGCCGTTCGAGGAAACATCCTCTCTGAAGCGGTCGAAGAGGAACTCGACCTCGCCGGCATCGGCAACCTGCTCGCTCTAACTCCAAACGACGAGACCAATTCAATGGCTGTAGACTCCTTTTCCCGCCACCTCGGACGTTCCAATGTTTTCCAATTCCGACCACGACACGACGACAGCATCGAACGCGATCATGCTCCCCATCACTTCCGGGGCCGCAATGTTTTTGGTGGCGAGCCGACATACCCGGAGTTCATCCAGAACCTCGGACGCAGCCTTGAGATCAAGAAGACCCCACTCACCGATCAATTCACGATTGATGATTTTCGAAAGGTTTACGGTGATGAGGCCATTCTGCTCTTTGCCATCACTGATTCGGGCGCGCTCGAAGTCTATTGCGAGGACAAAGCCATCGACTGGAGACCAGGATTCAAAGTTGTGGCGCTAGTTAAGGAAAAAGCCGAAGCGTAAAACATCTCCATGTGCGCCAGAATTCTTCTCCTTTTTTCCATTTTCCTCGGTCTTCTGCCGGTTTCGGGTTCCGAATTCGAGGAGGCAAACGCCCTTGGTGCAGCCAAGAACTACGAGGAAGCGATCAAGGCTTATGAGGCATTGATCGAAAACGGGCAGATGTCCGCCGACCTCTTCTTTAACCTTGGCGTCGCTCAGTTCCGTGGGAACCGAAAGGAAAAAGCCGCGCTCTCCTTTGAAAGGGCTCTCGTGCTTGAGCCGAGCCATACCGAAGCCCGCCAAAATCTGGCCTTCCTCGACAAGACGACCGGACGGCTCATTTTCGAATCGACGATTTCACAACGCCTGTCCCGATTCACCAGCTTTCCTTCACTCATCACGGTTTTATCTATCGCGGCTTGGTTGCTTTTGTTAGGGATCGTTGGGCTTATTCTTCGACGCGCTGCTTCAGCAACCCGGACCATCGCCGTCGTTTCCATTGTCTTCGGTGCTATTGGAACCGTGACTGCCGCATCGGGGATTGCCCTCAAATCAAAGGCACGGCAAAATCTTGAGAACCGCGCGATTGTTACCAGTAACGATCAACTGCTCCGTGTCGAAGCGTCGACAAGTTCGCCGAAGATCATTGATCTTCCTCCCGGCAGCGAAGTGATCGTTGTCGCTGATCGCCAACCGTGGACCTATGTCGAAGTTCCAGACGAACTGCGCGGCTGGATCAAGAGCAAAGGGATTTCCCCACTATGGCCCTACGGATCTGAGTTGGCCGATTGAGCGATTTCCCCTTGTTTTTCAGTTCCATTCACCTCCGGAAGAACGACGCCGAAGTGCGGATCTTCTCTAGCTTCCTCGATAAAACGAAGAACACCTTCCGCAATTCCGTGACCCAGTTTCCGCTGATAGTCGGGATGCAAAAGACGGGCGGACTCCACATCGTTGGTGAGAAAACCGCACTCGACCAGGACCGAAGGCCCCACTGTCTGGCGAATGACATGAAAGTTTTGCTCCTTCACTCCACGGTCAGCGGCGCCTGTCATGGTGCATAAAGCTGCTTGGACACGCTCGGCAAGAAGACTGGATCGCTGATCTTTGAAAGCTGTTTCGTCTTCAACGTTGAAGTGAGCCATCTGCCGCCGCACCACCGAGGCCGGCCGGTTCGGACAAAAGTAAGTTTCCACTCCCTTCGGTTCGGCTTTCGGAGCGGTATTGTGATGAACACTCACGAAAACGCATTTTGGCACCTTGTTGGCGAAGTCGACGCGACTTTGCAAGGACACTTCGTCATCATCGCGGCGCGTTAAAACCACGGGGATATTCTCTGCCTTGAGCGCTTCCTCCAAGTGATACGCAACATTCAAGTTGAGCATCTTTTCGTAAACTTCCCCTTTTACCGCCCCGGCATCCACTCCGCCATGACCGGGATCAATCACCACAACCCAGCCGTCGTGCTCCACCGCTTCAATCAATTCCTCCAAGCCTGAGCTGCTCACTCCTTCGATTTCCTCGCCCTCAACCACGCTCTGTCCGGTCGGTCCCACGACAAGTCG
>JBCCWV010000153.1:0-11957 GCA_039192745.1 Verrucomicrobiota bacterium
CGCTTGAGATCGCAGAAGTGAGACCTTTACCGACCTCAGCTTCGTTCCCGTAGTCGCAGGCACAATCGAAATGCCGGTAGCCGAGTTTGACGGCTTCTTCGATGACCGAAGGCGGGGATTCGTTTGGGATTTTCCAAGTGCCAAGCCCGAGGGTGGGGAATTGGCCGCCGTCGGGGAGCTTGATATGAGTCAGCGATGGATCAGACATGAGTCGGGCATTCTAGTCAGATCTGCCCGGGCTCAAAAGCTCAATTTTGATCGATCTTTCGCGTCATAACTACGCCCGCACCGTCACCCCTTCCATCTCCTTGTTGCTCGTGGCAAAGGTCTCGAAGGGGAGTCCCGCATTGCGGATCATGCTGAGATAGAGATTCGGCAGCGGGTAGTTGTTCTTCTTATCGAAGGCAAGGTGCTGGCCGTGCTCGAATCCGCCACCGGCGAAGAGGCAGGGCATGTTTTTGTTGTCGTGTGAGGATGCGTTCCCCAGGTTCGACGTGAGGATGACCATCGTGTCGTCGAGCAACGAATGGTTGCCCATGTCGACGGACTTGAGTTCGCGGAGGAAGTTCCCCCAGTTGTTGACCATTTCCTGTTCGACAATCGCAAGTTGATCCAACTTGTCTTCGTCGCGGCCGTGGTGGCTGAGGCCGTGGTAGCTTTCGTCGACACCTTCAAGGGCATTCACCGTGTTATGTGTGCAGTGAAGCGTGACGAAACGCGTGGAGTCGGTCTGAAGTGCGAGGAAAATCAGGTCGAGCATGACGCGCTTGATGTCGGCGGCATTGTTGGGGTCGGCGGGAACGAGTTCTTTCTGATTGATCTTCGGCTTTGGCTTGTGAACCCAGTCCGCGCGTTCGTCGAGGCGACCCTCGAGTTCGCGGACGCTCGTATACCAGGCGTCGAGCTTGTCGCGATCGCCGGGACCGACTTCGCGTGAGAGTGCCCGTGCTTCGGCGCCGACGATATCCATGATGCTTTTGCCGCCCCGGAGGAGTTCCGCTTTCTGTTTTTTATCCGCGGTGGAGTCATCAATGAAGAGTTTACGGAAAAGTCTGCGCGGGTCTCGTTCCGCCGGAACCATGGCGCCGTTCTCTGTGTAAGATGGGCTTTTCTCATTGCCGGTATTGAGAACGAGCGACGGGTAGCGAGTCTCGTGACCGAGATGCTTTGCGAAGAGCTGGTCGATGGAAATGGTGTTCCGAGAGGTGGAACCTCGGGAGTTCGGACATGCAGTGAAGATGCTGCCTTCGGCGGTGTGGCCGCCGGTCACCCCCGGGTGGGAAGAGCCGGAGACGACGGTGAACTCGTTACGGATGTCTTGGAGCGAACGGAGATAACGCGAGGGCTTGTAGTCTTTGCCTGACGTTTCCGGAACGAGGTAGGGGTTGTGCAACCCGAGCGAAAGACTGATGCCGACGAAACGTTTGTGGCGGTCGGGTATTTCCGATGCGAAGGCGGGCGTCATCGCGTCGAGCAACGGCAAGCCGAGGGCGACTCCGGCACCGCGAAGGACAGTGCGACGGGAGAGATGGTTCTTCGTGGAAATGTATGCAGTGTTCATGGTGAAAGACTTTCGTCAGGTAAGCGACGCCGTGGGAAGCTTCTGCTTCAAAATCGGTCTATTTCGTGCGGAAAACGTCGCTGAGAACCGATTTTTCAATAATGGTCCGAACTCCGAAATTCTCACGCTTTGCCGCCTCAACGATGTCCGCGACGACGTCCCGGTCACTGAAATGCGGCTTTGCTCCGGTGGAGTAAGTCAGAAACTGCCGGGTGAAATTCGTCGCGAGTTTTTCGGGCTTTGCGGCATAAACGTTTTTCCAATCGCCGATGTCCGCGAAGGGTTGGCCGTCAGGTGTGACGCCGCTGGGATCAACTTTAATGGCGTTCTTCGTCGTCGCGTAGGCACTTCGCCATCGGCCGACCGGGTCGTAGCTTTCGAGTGCGAATCCCGGGGGGTCGATCTTTTCGTGACAGGCCGCGCAAGTTCGAATGTTGCGATGCTTGTCGAGTTGATCGCGAATGTCGGTGGCTCCGCGAATGTCCGGTTCGACGGCGGGAACATTTGGCGGAGGAGGAGGTGTTTCCACTCCGAGAATGCGTTCATTGACCCAGACACCGCGAAGGATCGGGGAAGTGACAGAGCCGTCGGCGGTGACCTTGAGGACAGAACCGTGGGTGACAAGTCCGCCGCGATAGGTGTTGGGGAGGCTCACTTTCTGCAAGCCTTCACCCGGTTTGATGTTCGGTTGATCGATCCCGTAGAAGGTCGCGAGCCGACTGTTCAACATCGAGAAGTCCGACTTCACGAAATTCACGACCGAGAGATTGTCATCGACTAACTTTTTCACAAAAGCCCGCGTTTCCGCGACCATCGAATCCTGCACGATGGGATCAAACTCGCGGAATCGCCGCGGGTCTGGTTGAGTGAAGTTGATTTCGCTGAGCTTCAACCATTGGTTAGTGAAATTGGCGATGAAGCGTTCAGAACGCGGGTCGTCGAGGAGTCGGTTCACTTGCGCTCGAAGGACAGCGGGGTCTTTGAGCTTGTTTTCCCATGCCAACTTTTTGAGTTCGGCGTCGGGCATGCTGGTCCAGAATGTGTAACTTAGTCGCGAGGCGAGTGAGAAACTGTCGAGTTTGCCAGGTTGTTCGAGGAACGTGAAGAAGCGCGGTGAGCAGAGAACGGCGCGGTAGGCTTCCTTAAGGGAGGCAGTGAAGTCTTTCGTTGCCTTGTATTTTTTCTTCGCAAGCTGCTGGTAGGCGAAGACATGTTCGGGTTTTGCAGGACGGCGGAAGGCACGGGTGGCGAAATCTCGTATCAAGCGGTCCAACTCTGCGTTCGGTGTTTTCACCTGAGGCTTTCCGTCCTTGAATTCGACGCCCGGCATGAGGCTCTGACGAACTTCCCAGCGTTCCGCGTTGGGATAGATGCGTTCGATTTCAACTCCGGAGTAGGCGAGCCCGGAGTAACCTTCCTTGGCAAGGTCGTGCCCGCGATAAAACACATTTCCCCCTCGCGAAACCGAGCGGACCGGACGTTGTCCACCTTCATTGGGTTTCAACTCAAGTAGATGATCCTCCTGCATCCAAGCCGTATAAACGTGGTCGCGCGGCTTCTCGACCCCTTCCAAACTTGCGATGTAGTAAAGAATCGGGTCCGAAGAATAACCGTCGCCAGAGCGGAGAGTGCCCCAAACCGCCCCATCCGGTCCCGGGTTGATGCCGCGGAGGTTTTTAATCGTGATCTTGTACCAACCTGACGCGGGAACACGAGTGGCGGGTAAGCGGCCATAGAATTGGAGAGGAATGGTCCAAATTCTCGCTTCGCCATCGCGGAACTCGGGACCGCGGTAGTTTCCGCTACCCCGGCGATTGGTCAGTTCTTTGACCGGGTAGAATTTCTTGAAGGACTCATCTCCTTTCAGCGTCCGCTTGAACGCTTCGTCGAGTGCGGCGTCTGCCGCGACAAGGTATTTGTCGAGGTGGAAATGACTGAGTTGTTGGTTGTCGGCGACGGTTTCGAAACTGTGGCCCGCGTGGTCAGCTGGCAGGTAATCTGTGAGAGGGATGTCGATTCCCAGAAGATCGTGGATGGTGTTTTCGTATTCGATCCGTGTTAGTCGCCGACCCTTCGAACGCCCCTGCTTTTTAATCTTGGCTTCGTCCGTCCAATAGAGAGGACCTTTAAGAGTTTTGAGAAAGTTTTGCAGATCCTCGCTCTCAGGGCGCTTCTTTTCCTTCGGTGGCATCTCGCCGTCGTGAGCGCGGTTGAACACGAGTTCCCACCGTTTGAAGTTGGCTTTGTTCCACGGCTTGAACTCCAAACTCGTCAAATCGAGTCCGCCCTCCTGCACCGAGCCGTCGTGGCAATCGAAGCAATGGCGATCAAGAAACGCGTCCATCTTTTCGAGCACGTCATTGGAGGCGGCTCCCACAAATTGGGGGACCGTGGCGAGAAGGAGCAACGGGAAGAATAGTTTCACAGCGGAATTGATCGCCGGCAGGAGTCGTGTCGGATCACGGTAAATATGTTCGCGGACGCCGATTTATTATACAAGATCGCCGTCAGAAAACGATACGCGTCTTCTGACTCACGGCCGCAGTATTTTCAGCTGAATATCAGGGATTTGCCGATAATGACGGGCATTTCCGGTCGCCAAAGTGAGCCCGTTTTCGGCGGCGGTGGCCGCGATAATGGCGTCTCCGGCCCGCATGTGGTGGGAAAGTCCGAATTGCTCGACGTAGATGGCGGCGCGGTGACCGATGTTCTCGGTCAGTGGCAGAGTTTCGAAATAGAGATCGCGGAGGAACTGCTGGTTCAGTTGGCGCTGTTGTTTATTTTTGGCGCCTTGGATGAATTCCATGTAGGAAAAAGCCGAGATGCATCGGCGTTCCGCGCGGTCAATGGCTCGAGCCGCGCTGGCGCTTCCCCGTTGAACCCAGATGAAGATGTCCGTGTCAAAGAGCACGATTTCTTCCACCCCTCAGGTCTTCCATGACCTCATCGACAGTCATTTGTTCGTCGGAAACGCTACCAAAAAACGGATGTTTCGCGGCCGAACGTGGTTTGTCGGGATTCTTCGGCACGATCGTCCCTTTGACCTGGCCACGGTGAAGGACGGTGACTTCTTCATTGCGTTCCAATGCTTGAAGAACATCCTTCATCTTGTATCTCAAATCGACAATCGAAGCTTCCATGTATAGTTGAACTATACATTTTATTGGCGGAAACGCAAGGTTTCTCGGTGCGATAGATGCCGGAGCGCGCGCGGCCTCGCTCGCCCGATGAATCTGCGCTCCGCGCAGCAAGATCTGGAGTTACGACTTAACGTTTAAGAGCCTTCGCAAAAACGCCTTGCCGCACGGGGTGCGGATCGTGTGGGGCGAGCGAGGCCGCTCGCGCTCCGGCATGGGTCACTCGAAGAGTTGTCGGGAAATCTCCTTCAGTTTAGCGGGGGCGATTTTTTGCACTTTGCGGTCGTAGGTGAGGAGGCCGTTGATTTCGCCCTCGACGTCCGTCGTCTGCGTGTAAATGCCGCCTGCGATGCCCTCCTTTTTTAAGTCGGCGAGCATCTTGATGGAGGTGCGGTAGCGATCGAGCCATTCGGCTTTGTCTTTGGGAATGCCACCGTAGCCCCAGTTGCGTGTCTGCTTGCTCCAAAGATGGCCCTCGACAGGGAAGCCGTGACCACCGAACTCGCCCATCACTTTGACAAAGTCTTCAAAGCGGCCGCCGCTCTGGTCGAAGGGAAATTCAGGGTGCGGGTATTTGTGGGCGTCGACGATGTCACCGATAGGGAAGAAGTTTCCGCCGCTCGCGATGTTGATCGCGCGGGTGAAATCGAGTTCAACGGCCATTTCGCCGACCACCATCGTGCGGTGTTGTCCCCAGGCTTCATTGAAGGGAACCCACTGCACGATGCTCGGGTGATTTCCAAGCGTCTCGACCATGAGCTTGTATTCGGCAACGAACTGTTCGTGCGCTTCGTCTGGCCAAATGGAATCGACGGGATCGGGAAGAAGACGTGTCCATGGAGGACTGACCTCGTTCACACCCCGTTGATTTCCCGTTCCGCTGCTGACCTGATCCTGCCAGACCATCATACCAATCTTGTCACAATGATAGTAGTAGCGTCGCGGCTCGACCTTGATGTGTTTGCGGATGGTATTGAAGCCCGCGTCTTTCAGGAACTGGACGTCATAGACCATGGCCTCGTCCGAGGGAGGTGTGAGCAACCCGTCCGGCCACCAGCCCTGATCGAGCGTTCCCCAGTGGAATATCTCTTCACCATTGAGCGTAAGGCGCCGATGGCCGTCGGCGTCCTTTTCGCTGTTGAGTTCGCGGAAGGCAAAATAGGTTTCGACGGTGTCCTCTCCGACATTGATTACAACGTCGTAGAGAGACGGAGAGTCAGGAGTCCACAGTTTAGGATTTTCGATCTTGGCGACTAGCGGCGTGCCGTCAAACCCTTCGAAAGGAGGCTGAAGATCGTCTTGCGATGCCTTGGCTTCCACCACGTTCTTTCCCTCGAAAGAAATTTCGGCGCTTGGCATTGCGTCTTCACCACCATCAAAACTTACCCAAAGAACGACCTCTCCACTGTTTTGTGTTTCAAAGTGAACTTTTGAAATCGTGTTTTGAGCAGGCACTTCCTCCATCCAAACTGTCTGCCAAATTCCAGAAACCGGCGTGTACCAAATTCCTTTCGGATTGAGCCGCTGTTTGCCGTGAAGTTGATAAGCGCTGTCGGTTGCGTCGGTGACGCGAAGGATGACTTCGTTACTTACCACTTTCAGCGCTTCAGTCACGTCGAACGAGAAGGGCAAATTTCCACCGACATTCTCGCCGACTTTTTTCCCGTTTACCCAGACGACAGACGCGTAGTCGACGGCTTCAAAGTTCAGGAGGTATCGTTTGTCTTCTTTCTTTGCGATGTCGAAGGAGCGGCGATACCACAGCGCGTCAGACGGCAGGAAGCGGCGTTCGACGCCGGAGAGTGGGGCCTCGACAGCAAAGGGGACGAGGATCTTTTCGTCCCATTCTTCGGGCGGGGAGATCGGTTTTTGGGGAGTGATGGCGTAATCCCAATGTCCATTGAGGTTCAACCAGTTGTCGCGGCGAAGCTGTGGCCTTGGATACTCCTGCCAGACGTTCTCCGCGGTGACTTTTTCCGCCCAGGGGGAGCGCATGGTGACCTTCGGAAGCGGTGTATCACCGGCGAGAATAGAGGCGATCTCGTCGCTGCTTCCGAGCCGGACGTCGATGCCCTGTCCGCCGCCGGTCTGACGACAATGCACAGCGAGGATGTTCTTGCCTTCATTTACTTTAGCTCCAGCGATGCGCACCGGCTTGTAATTGGTCACATATCCTTTCAGATCGGCAACGAGAGTGCCGTTCAGATAAATCGTCGCGTCTTCGTCGTGGAAAACGAGGAGAGTGGGATTGCCCGGAGGTTTTTCGAATTCGAGGGTTTGACGGAGCCAGATGTTTTTGGTCGTCCACTCGGTCTTCACTTTCACACCGGGCGTGTTGCGAGTCCCGAAACCTCCGGGGGCCTCCTTCCAGAAACTGTCGTCGAAGTCAGGCTTCTGCCAGCCTTTGCCGGGATCATCGAGCGTGAATCGCCAGTTGGGTTCATCGGCGACGGACGAACCGACAAAGAGCGTGAGAAAAGCGGTGAAGGAAATGAGAATTTTCATGGCTTGGATAGGGAAAATGTTAGTTAGCGATATTGATCTTGTGCGAAATGACTTTGCCGGTAAACGCGTTGGGGACGAGATAGCTGCCGACGGCGTCCTTTACATCGAGTCCGACCGCGAGCCCGATGCCGGGCTTGCGATCGACGATGCCGGGTAGATCCGCGGAAGCGACGACCGTTCCATCGACGGACAACTCCATCTGAGACTTCGTCAGGCGTGCGGTGACGGTGGCTTTCCCCGAAACCGTCTCATTGGCAATGAGTTCCCGAAGTCGGCCTTGATTGCGCACGGCGAGCGAAGGGCGGCCATTCTGGAAATACAGGGACCAGCCGAACAAGACGCCACCGTGCGAAAGCGCGACGCCGTCGAGCTTCTCACCCTCGATTTCGGCGACGACGGAGAATTCTTTTTTGGCAATCAGCGGGGATTCATCCGCTTCCAATTCCGAAGAGTTTGATGTGCTTGCGCTTTTGGCCAGGCGCTTCGGATAGACCATGGCCTCCCTTGACCAGGTGTCCCATTTTTCCGCGAGCTTTGACACGATCTCCGGATGGGTTTGCGCGAGGTTCTTCGTTTCCGTGCGATCCTTTTCCATGTCGTAAAGCTCCCATTTGTCCGGCTTGACTTCGTCTTTGGCGGCCACGCCGACGCCGACTAGTTTCCATTTCCCGTCGCGGATGAATCCGTGGTCTTCGTGTTCGACGAAGATAGAGTCTTCACGGCCTAACGTTTTCCCATCGAAGGCCGGACGAAGGGAAATACCGTCAAGTGGTGGGATGTCGTTGCCATGCGCTTGCACCGGATAAGTGCCGTCGGCGACGTCGAGAATGGTCGGCATGAGGTCGATGAGCTGGGCGGGCTCGTGATACCAATCCGCTTGCGGTTGGATGCGTGCGGGCCAGTGCATGAAAAACGGCGTGGCGGTCCCACCTTCGTGAGAGAAGTGCTTGTAGAGCCGGAAGGGCGTGCTTCCGGCGTTGGACCAGGCCTCGCCGTAGCTGCAGGCGCTCGAGGCGTTGCGTGCGTCGATATCGTAAAAGTTGCCCCGGCCGAACATGCCGCCCTCCTGGCAGGCTCCGTTGTCGGAGAGGAACATGATGAGCGTGTTCTCAAAAGCGTCCTGCTCCTTCAGATACCCGACCAGTTTGCCGATGTTCTGATCCACGCGGTCGAGCATGGCGGCATACACGGCCATCTTGAGATCCATTTCGTCTTTCTTCTTTTCGTCGAGCGAATCCCAATCGGGAATTTTCGGAGTCTTGGGCGAGAGTTCCCAACTGGGATCGATCAGGCCGAGCTCAATTTGTTTCTTGTAGCGAGTCTGCCGCAGCTCGTCCCAGCCCATCATGTATTTCCCACGGTATTTGGCGATGTCGTCTTCGAAGGCCTGGAGCGGCCAGTGCGGGGCGGTGTAGGCGAGATAGAGAAAGAAGGGGTTCGCCGCGTTGGGGAAGCTTTCGGGCGTCTTCTGCTCTTCGAAGTGCTCATCGATAAAGCGAATCGCGTAGACAGTGAAGGCGTCGGTGGTGTAGTAGGCTTCGTCGGTGGTGCTTTCGGGATCGACGAGTTGTTCGTTGCCGAAGGTGATGTCACGGGGGGCGACGGGGTAGAAGAACCGCGTCGCTCCGGAGATGCAGCCATAGAATTTGTCGAACCCCCGCTGAAGCGGCCAACGCTCCGGATCGTTGTAGCCGAGGTGCCACTTGCCGGTCATGAGAGGTGAATACCCCGCGGGCTTGAGGACCTCGCCGAGCGTGACGCATTCGCGGTTGAGGTAGCCTTGATAGGCGGGTGGGCGTGCATCATAGAGCCTTCCGGGCGGCTGCGTCATGTGACCGATACCGGTTTGGTGCGGGTGAAGCCCGGTCATGAGCGTCGCGCGGGTCGGGCAGCAGCGGGCGCTGTTGTAAAACTGCGAGAAGCGGACGCCGCCATGCGCGAGGGCGTCGATGTTCGGCGTGTCAATCTCGCCACCGTGGTAGCCAAGGTCGGAAAATCCCATGTCGTCGACCATGATGAGGATGACGTTGGGCCGGTCCGCTGGCGCGGCGAAGAGCGAAGAGCACAGGGCGAAGAGGAGGAAGATGGCGGAGGATTTCATTTGGATAGAATTTCGGGGTAGTTGCTAGTCTGAAAGTATGCGGATGTTGAGGGCGCCCAATCGCCAGCGGCCGGCGGGTTCGACGCCGTAGTGAGAACTGGAATCAAGGCGCAAAGTTTGTCCTTTCTTAAGGACGCCGAGATCGCTGAGATTTCCGTGTTGTTCTCTAGAGTCGTTGTCAGCATCGACGCAATAAATCGCGAGTGGAGCGTGGTCGCCGACCTGATAAAACCCGCCGCAAATCCCTTGGCCCGCGACGATGGCTGCCGACTCGAAAAGGACGTCTTGATCAAAAGAGATGAGAAACGCTTCGCCTTCATCGACCTGATTGAACTTGCCACCTCCCGCCAGTCCGAGCCCGAGTGCGTTTGGGGAAAATGTCAGGGTATCATTCGGCCCTTCAGCCGAAAGTGTGAGCGTCAGTGATTTGTCGCCGTCAAACTGAACCGTTTGTGCGAACCCCTCCGCTGGCTGGCCGGAGATCTCTTTTGCCGCAACGCTTTCATCGGACCAAGTGAATTTGACCGCCTTACTTTCAGCGACTTTTGAGGCGAGACGCTGAGCGCCGGTGTTGCGGTGGAGGTAGGCGACCTGCTTTAGATGGGCTACAAGTGGGGAAAGGTCGGGTTCGTTGAGACGATTGTTCTTCTCGCCCGGATCAGAAGAAAGTTCATACAACTCAAACGGCTCAGCCCTTCCATTCCTCGCGAGGCTACCTTTGAAAAAGATTTTCCACTGACCATCAATCTTTTTCCCGTCGATGGCAGGATTGTCGAGGCGCATGGCGAGAACGGCGGCATCGTCACTAGCTTCCTTATGGTCGTTAAAGAAGAGCGGAGGCCGATCACTGAGTTCTTTTCCGCGCAGCGCGGCTAGAACACTGATACTGTCTTCGGCACCTTTCTCTCCCGCTTCAAGGTCGGGCAATGCAGTCCCGAGGATTTCCGAAAACGTGGCATACAAGTCGCAGAGTCCGATGGGAGTTGCGTTAGACTTTCCGGGAGAGTTCACATCGCCGTCCCCAAACTCTCCTTTAGGCCATGATGCGAGAAACGCGACCCGATGCCCGCCTTCGTAGCAGGACCCCTTGTGGCTGCGGAAGGGGCCGGTGGCGATATCGCTATTGATTTCGGCGCCATTGTCGCTGGTGAAGATGACGATGGTGTTTGCGATGAGTTTTTCGCCCGGATTCCTTGGATCGTCGGTGGTTTCGAGGTAATCGAGGAGGCGGCCGAGGGCGACGTCGTTCTCGTAAATGAGGTCGTGACGATCGTCCATGGGTTCGCCGGAAACGGTGCGGGACGCGCCTTTGACGGGCTTGCCGCCGATTTCGTCGTCGGGGGTGTAAGGCCCGTGGTTGGCATTGGCGGGGTAGTATAAGAAGAATGGTTTTTCGGCGGCGACTTGTTCTGCCATCCATTCCATGGCGTGGTCGGAGTGGCGGCTGCCGAGTTTGGTGAGGATGTAGGCGTCTGGTCCTTCGCCAACGAGTTGTTTTCCGTTTTCCGTGGAGCCGATTACCGACCGCCCGTGAATGTGCCCGGGGCCAACGTTTTGGATGGGGAAGTTTCGCTTCGTTTTTTTGCCGATGGTCGCATTCGCATCGGGACCAGAAGTGCCGTGGGAGCGTGAGGTGAAACGACAGTAATCAAATCCGTGATCGAGGGGAGAAGTGTGCAGTGGTTTCGTGAGGTCGGCGTCTTCCCACTCCGCTGCCGGCTGCCCGTCTGATTGCGTGTAACGGAGTCCGACGTGCCACTTTCCGACCATGCCGGTTGCGTAGCCGTTGTCCTTGAAGAGCGTGGCGAGTGTGGGGCGACCTGGTTCAATCATGGGGTCGCCTTGGGAACCGAAGAGAACCCAGTATTTCAGACGATTGCGCCATGGATAACGACCAGTGAGGAGTCCGTAGCGAGTCGGTGAACAACGTGACCCGGGAGTGTGCGCGTCGGTAAAGCGCACACCCATGCGGGCGAGGCGTTCCATTTGCGGCGTGTGGATCTGCACGTCGTCGGCGTTGCCGGTGAAGTCCTGATACGCGCTCGTGTCGCCCATGCCCATGTCGTCGGCCATCTTGAGTTGGTGGTTGGGGGGTTTAGCTAAAACGACCGGGGCCGAAACCGTAAAAACGGCAAGCAGGAGGGTCAGGGATTTCATCGGGGATAGGTGGCGTTGGAAGTTTATGCGTGACATTCCTTCACCGTTACCCGGAATTCCCCGATTGTTCGATCTCTTAATGCTTGAGGACGGAAAAATAGCGGAATCGGACGTTGCTTTGCCAGCGGACCGCGGATGTCTGCATCCGCACCGAACCTCTGATCGGAGGGAAGCAGTTTAGTTGGGTCTGACGTGGGAAGTGCGGCGCGGGTCGCCGGGGTGGGTGAGCGGACGTGGACGTCCGCGGTCCGCCGGGGAGGAGTGTTCTTAGCCTTTGCGGCCGCCGAGGGAGGGGTGCCATTCTTCCGGCAGTTCCTTGATGAAGTCGGCTCTTAATTTCTCGGTCGTGGGATCATCCGCCAGATTAGTGAACTCGTTAGGATCTTTTCGATGATCGAAGAGTTCTTCCCGGCCGTCGGGGTAGCGGATGTAACGCCAATCGGTTGTCCGAAGTGAGAAGCGGCCTTCGCCGTAGGTCGTGATGGCAGGATGCGGC
>JBCCWV010000154.1:0-11696 GCA_039192745.1 Verrucomicrobiota bacterium
GACGGCCGTCTCGACGCTCGACTTGTTCCCCACCTTCTGTTCGATGGCGGGCTTGCCGTTGCCTGACGTCCCTTTCGGCGGTGAGGACATGTGGGATGTCTTCACGGGTTCGACACGACCGCGGGTGAAGCCGCTCTACTGGGAATTCGCGACGAATCCCAACATCGACGCCGGCGGGCCCAAGCTCGCAATGCGCGAAGGCCATCTCAAACTGATGATGGATCCCGACGGGACCGATCGCCACTTGTTCGACCTCTCCACCAACCGCCAGGAAGCGGATTCGGGGAACCTCATCAACACGCCTTCTTTCGCGGACACGGTGAACTCGATGGAGGTGCGTCTGCTGACATGGTATCAGGAAGTCATGTTCGGCGTGACGAACACGCCCGACCAGAGGATCGTGGAGCTTTTTGAGATCCCGGAAGGAGGAAAGTCGGTGCGGCTTTTCTGGACGACTTCCGGCATGGAATGGATGCCGCCCCAGGTGTCGTCGGACCTCCTCGATTGGAATGACGTGGCCTTTACTTCGAAGGACGCTGAGATTGATTTCGGTACTCTGAAATGGTTGGAAATCGATGTGACCGGCGCGCTTGCCGATCGCGCGTTTTTCCGGGGACCGCCAATGGACCCCCCTCCCGGGCTGGAGAATGAAACCGGGATCTATCTCATCTTTTCGTCGGGTGAGATTCGCCAGTTTTCGGGGATTAGCGCCGGGTTGTTGCCCGTGGAAGGGAATGACTTTGCCGACGGCGAATTGGCGAACACGGTTTCCGCATACGGCGCCTACCAGGGATTCACGCAACTTCCCGACGACCGTATCCTCGGCGTTTCCGGCAGCGGCGACGTGCACGAATGGAGTGGCTTGAGCAGTTGGCTGGCGGCGGACGCGCCCGCAGTCCTTTCAACAGGTGCTTACCAATCGGGCGAACTTCACGGCCTGAGTTACGACGCGGCGACGGGCGGAGTTTATGTCATCTACGAAGGTGACAACAGCTCGCGGGACGACGGCGATCTTGGCGAGTATGCGACGGTGACGGACTTCGTGAACGACGCGAGTGCTTCGGTCACCGCGTCGAACTACGGCGGAAACATTCTCAACTTTTACTACCCGGGCGAAGACGCGGTTGGAAACGACAACGATGCGAATGCGGGTTCCAACTACTTCCACGTCTCGGGTTCGGGTAACCTCGAAGGCTGGTTGACCTTGGCCGACTACACGGTCAACAAGACCGGGGCCAACGGGCGCGAGTTTTTGTCCACCGGCTACGCGGACCTCATTGGCGGGTTCGCCATCATCGAGGGAAATCCGATTTACTTTGTTTCCTCGACGGGCCAGGTCCGCCGTTTCACCGGCATCGGTGGCGGTGCGACGCCGGTGTTGGGCAATTCCCTCGGCGACGGTGAACTGGTGGCGACCGTCGCTTCCTACGGCTCCTATCAAGGGTTCACGCAAATCCCCGGAGGCCAAGTTTACGGCGTCGCTGCGAATGGAAATGTGCACGAGTGGTCGAACCTCGCGAGTTGGCTGGCGGGTGATTCCCCATCCACGGTTTCGACCGGCGCCTACCAGTCCGGCGAACTCCACGGCCTGAGTTATGACCCGGCAACGGGAGGCGTTTATGTCATCTACGAGGGCGATAATAGCGCCCGCGGCGACGGCGATCTCGGCGAGTACGCCTCGGTGACGGACTTCGTGAACGACGCGAGCGCCGCGGTGACCGCTTCGATTTACAACGGGAACATTCTCAATTTCCACTACCCGGGCAACGATGCTCCCGGAAATGACAACGATGCCAATGCGGGGTCGAAATATTTTCAGGCGTCCGGCTCGGGGGTTGTCGAAGGTTGGCTGACGCTTGCCGACTACACGGTCAACAAGACGGGTGCGAACGGGCGGGAATTCGTGCAAAGTGGGTATGCGGACGCGGTGGGCGCGTTCGCGGAGATTCCCTAGCCTATCCTTTTGAAAGCCTTGAAGAAAACTTCTGACGAATCGGCGGATCGGGATGGCTTCGGTGACGAAGGCGCGGCGTTCGTGTGCGATCTCATCAACCTTCAACCGGAATTGCGAGACTTTATCGCCTACCTCATGCCGTTCGTCGATGTGCGAGGAGATATCCTTCAGGAGGTGAACATGTTAGTTTGGGAAAAAAGAAGCCAGTTCAGCTCGGGCACGAATTTCAAGGCGTGGGTTTTCATGTTCGCGCGGAATGTCACGATGAAATACCAGAAGCGCGCCCGCCGGGACAAAGCCCTTATGTTTGCGCCCGAAACCATGGAGATGCTGGCCGAGGAATTCATGGAAGACACGCAGGTTCTTGATGAACGCCTTCCACTTTTGCGCCGTTGTCTGGCCAAACTAGGGATTGAAGACCGCCAGCTGCTTTTCCGCTGCAACCGGAAGCACGGGGCCATCGAAGAGTGCGCGAAAGAGTTGGGCTGCACCGCCGCGTCGCTGCGGGGGACCTTGTTCCGCTTGCGCGCCGCCCTCCGCCAGTGCGTCGAAAGAGAAGAAAAATTGATGGGAGAAAACTTATGAGAAAATCTGAATTCGAACGACTGGCCCAGCGTGTTCTCGATGGCGAGGGCACGGAAAGTGACGTCCGGAAGCTGGAGGATGCCGTTCGTGATTCTGAGGATCTGCGGACACTCTACCGCGATATCTTTGTGCTGGATGCCGGTATTTCACGGGAAGCCATCGAGCAACTTCCGGGGCGAACTTTCGAGAAGCCCGCGCCGATCCGCCGCATCCTTCATCGACAGAAGAAGAGGGATGTTTCAGTCGCTCTGGCTGTGGCTGTCGTCCTTGTCCTCGGCGCCGTCGTGGCATTCCAATGGATCACTTTCGCGCCGTCGCCGTTCGTGAAGATTCGCCTCGCGCCACATACGGAATGGCTGACCTATGCCCAGGACGGATCGCAGGCCGATCCCGACAATCTGCGACCCGGCGACACCATTCTCATCGAAGGAGGGTCGCTGGAACTCAGCTTCCGCAAGAAGGTGAAAGGCGTCGTGCAAGGCCCGGCACAGATGACCCTCGAAGAAGGCGGTAACCTCGTCATGGCCTACGGGACCGGGCGCTTTGAGATCGAGGGCAAGGCCAGGGAATTCATTGTGCGGTCACCAAGGCTTTCCGTCCGCGACCTTGGGACGGCGTTCGGTATCGTCATTCCGCTGTCTGATCGGATTCATCCCGAGGTGCACGTGTTCGAAGGCAAGGTGGTCGCGCAGGCGATGCGTGGTGTCGGAGAATCCCGGCACCTTCTCGCCGGAGAAGCTTTCCGTGTTCTTGGTTCGGGAGAGTTGGAAGCGATCGAACCGAACCCGGACCGTTTTTATGAAGAGCTTCCAACCGACTTGCCCTATCTGAGATTGACATTTGAGCCGCAGGAAGGCGGCGGCTTCGAAGCGAAGGGAACCCATCCGCTGGCGGATTCACTTCGCACAAGTCTCGAAGGCGAAGTGACTTCCGTTCCGGGCATCGAAGGGCAGGGAGTCTCCTTTGGCCGACCGGGCTCGCGTTTGACGACGAATTGGGACGGCGTCCTCGGCGACGCTCCGCGCACGATCGCCGCCTGGGTGCGAATTCCTGAGACAAGCCGTTTCCAGACTTTCCGCTCCATCGTCGGCTGGGGCGACCCGACGATTGGTTTCGCCGGGAAAACCGAGCTTCTCTGTTTCCAGGAAAAAGCAGGCGCGCCCGTGGCGATGCGACTCTCTTTCGACCAGTTTCTTTTCACCGGAGAAACGGACCTGGCCGATGGGAAATGGCATCATCTCGTGGCCGTCTATGATCCGCGCTACCACGTCATGGAACAACGAGTCACCTTCTATGTGGATGGTCGATTGGAAAAATTGAATCCGTCGCTCACCAGCACGGTGCGGTTTCCCGCGACTCCGGACACCCGCGCCGGAATGTATCCGCTGGTTGTGGGCGAGTTGCCGAATATAAGATCGCCTCGGAACTTCGACGGAGTCATCGACGAGGTATGGGTGTTCGAAGCCGCTCTCGACGAGGCTCGCGTGAGGGAACTCGCGGGCGTTGGTCCGAACGAATAGAGAGTCACCGGCCACGGCGACGAAAGCCTCTTGACCGGGGCGCAGACGGCGGGTGAAGATGGGTGTTCTTCGCTCCCTTTTCTGATGAATCAAATCGTTACCCACTTCCTCGCGCTTCTCTTCCTTTGGCCCTCGATCGTTGGCGCAAATCCTAACATTGTCTTCATTCTCGCCGATGATCTCGGGTGGGGTGAACTGGGCTGTTATGGGCAGGAGAAGATCAAGACGCCGAATATTGACCGGCTCGCCGCCGAGGGCATGCGCTTCACGCGGCACTACACCGGAGCGCCGGTTTGCGCGCCGGCGCGATGTGTTTTGATGACTGGTCGCCATCTTGGTCACGCGGAGATTCGGGATAATGGCCGGTCTGGAAATGGACGCGAATTTCCGGGGCAAAGGCCGATTTCCGCGGAAGCCGTGACCATCGCCGAAGCCTTGAAAGGGGCGGGCTACGCGACCGGCGGATTCGGCAAATGGGGCCTCGGGCCGACGGACACGACCGGTTCGCCCATTCGGCAAGGGTTTGATCGTTTTTACGGATACAACTGCCAGCGCAACGCCCACTCGTTCTATCCGCCGTTCCTCGACGACGACGAAGGCGTGGAAGTCATCAACGAGAAGCCGATTCCCGGTCACTTGAAAGCACCCGTCGGAGAGATTCGTGCTGACGATTTTCGTTCCGACACTTACGCGCCCGACCGCATTCTTGAGGAAGCGCTTGAGTTCATTGACACTAACAAAGCCACTTCTTTTTTCCTCTACTGTCCGTTTGTCGAACCGCATGTTGCCATGCATCCGCCGCAGGAATGGGTGGATCGTTATCCCAAGGAGTGGGACGAAGAAAAGGGCGTTTACCGCGGTCAGAACGGTTACTTGCCGCACCCCCGTCCGCGCGCCGGATATGCGGCGATGATTTCAGATCTGGATGAACATGTGGGTGCGATTCTTGAACGGCTCGAGCAGCATGGGCTCGTCGAAAACACCATGGTCATTTTCACTTCGGACAATGGAACGACCCACGGGTCGAATGACCCTGCCTTCGGAGTCGGTGGAGTGGACGCGGAGTTCTTCAACTCGACAGCCGGATTGCGTGGCTTCAAAGGGAGCGTTTACGAGGGGGGTATTCGCGTTCCCTGTGTCGTGCGTTGGCCGGGCAAGGTCGCTGCGGGATCAACGACCGATGTGCCTTCATATTTCCCGGATTGGTTTGCCACATTGTGTGGAGCGGCAGGCGCGAAGGCGCCGGAAGATATTGATGGTCAGGATCTTGCACCCGTCTTGACGGCGGGCGATGGCTTTGTCCGGAAGAAACCGTTTGTCTGGGAATTTCACGGCTACGGCGGACAAATCGCGGTGATGGACGGCGATTGGAAGGCCATCCGGCAGTCCGTGAAGCGGAAGAAGCCTGACGACTGGGAGTTGTATCACTTGGGTCGTGACAGCGCGGAGGAAGAGGATATCTCGGAATCTCAATCTGCTGAACTAAAAAGACTTATGAAGATTTATGAGGGCGATCGGTCGCCCGGGCCAAATGACCCGCTGCCGCTCTACGACCCTTCGGAGTAGGCTGTCGGGAGCCCGATGAATCAGAGTCCTCAAGTTTTCAAAAAGTCATTTTGTTCATTTTTTCTTGAACAAAGTGGACGATGCAGTAGTCTCATCGCGTAATGCCCGTTGGCACTGTCGAAGATAAAGCATTGGCGCTGAACGACATCGAGATTTCGGTCATCGATTTGTTCGTGAGAGGAGTGCAGGTCCTCGGGCTCCCCAAGTCTGTGGGCCAGATCTATGGGCTTCTCTTTATCACGCCGGAGCCGCTTTCTCTCGACGATATCGTGGAGCGTTTGGGGATCAGCAAGGGATCGGCAAGCCAGGGACTGAAAATTTTGAAAGGCCTGGGGGCGGTGGCGACGAAGTATCTTCCAGGAGAACGGCGGGACCACTATGTGGCGCAGGCTCAATTAAAGGTGCTTGTTTCTGGTTTTGTGAATGGCGAGTTGATGCCGCATCTGGAGAGCGGGGAGGATCGGCTTGCGGTCCTCCTTGAAGATTGTGCGACCGACGAAACCGAGGGCGCGGATTTCCGGAAGGAGCGAATCGAGAGGTTGCGCCGATGGCACGGGCGGTCGTCAAAACTCCTCAAAACCATCGATCGATTCCTCGGTTAATCCTGACAAAACACCCAATGCCCGACGAAACTTCCACTGAATTCTTCGAGACGCCGAACTGGTTTTGCCTTCGCACGAAGCCGAAGAGCGAGCATCTGGCGGCCGCGGCGCTCCGGCATTTGAACGGGGTGGAAGTCTATTGCCCACGCATCCGTTTTCCGCGAGCAACAGCCCGCGGGGAAGTCATGTTCATGGAGGCGCTTTTTCCGTGCTACGTCTTTGCCCGCTTCGTTCCGTCCGAAATCATGCGGGGTGTCGTGAGCGCGAAAGGGGTAACGAAGATTTTGCAATTCGGCGAGATGCCGGCTGTGATTCCTGACGTGATCATTCAGGCGGTTCGGGATGAGATGAAGGGTGAGGACCTGCGAGATGTGACCACGGTCATTGAGCCGGGAGACGAAGTGGAAGTGACAGATGGGGCCTTTCGAGGGATCGAGGGAATGATTACACGGATCAAGAATGGTTCGGACCGTGTGCATATTTTGATGGAGATTCTTGGCGAGCTTCATGAGGTCGAAGTGGGACGACAACAACTCAAACTCCCGCGCAACGAGCGCGGCTGGATCGCCGCCTGACGTCCGCACCTCCTCCATCGCAGCCATTCGTTCGCGATTGACTGCTACACCACATACCGGCGTTTTCGCGCGCCCTGAAACTGCTTCATCGGTTTTGTCGTCCCCGCAAAAGGGCCGGCAACTGACCGGGGGCGGTAGCGTATCCTGGCCTTGAGCACTCTGGAACAAGTACGGATCGAGGTCCCCCTCATCGACGTGAATGCGCAGAACGACGCGATTCTCGAGGAGTTGGAGCACGCGGCGAGCGCGGTGATTCGGTCCGGTCGATACATCCTTGGGACCGAAGTCGCGGCCCTCGAAAAGGAAATCGCCGAACTCGTCGGGGTGAAGCACGCAATCGGAGTTTCTTCGGGAACAGATGCGCTGCTCGTCGCTCTCATGGCGATCGGAATCGGTCCCGGCGACGAGGTGATTTGTCCGGACTTTACGTTCTTTGCGACAGCGGGTTGCGTGGCGCGGCTTGGAGCGACACCGGTCTTCGCGGATGTATGTCCGGTTTGTTTTAATCTTGATGCCGAAAAGGCGGCGGCGAAGATTTCTTCTCGGACCAAGGCCATCATCCCGGTCCATCTTTTCGGTCAATCCGCGGACATGGCTTCGATCCAAAGCCTCGCCGAAGAGCATGACCTCAAGGTCATTGAAGATGCTGCGCAGGCGCTTGGCGCGGAATACCGCGGGAAGCCTTGCGGCACTATCGGCGACATCGGCACTTACAGTTTTTTCCCGACAAAAAATCTCGGCGGCCTTGGCGACGGGGGTATGTTAGTGACGGACGACGATGATCTCGCGCATGAGGCGCGACTTCTGCGGAATCATGGTATGGAGCCGAAGTATCAATACCAACGCCTCGGCGGGAATTTCCGACTCGATGAGATCCAGGCTGCGTTGCTGCGCGTGAAGCTCCGGCATTTGCGCGACTATGAGACGCGCCGTGCTGCCAATGCCAGCTACTATCACGAGGCGTTGTCAATGCTCCCGGGCGTGTCCATCGCAAGCGAAGCTGATTGCTGCTGCCCGCTGATTACTGAAAAGGCCGGCGATGCGGCAGAGGGTGTCGGCCTCGTCCTGCCGGTTGCTTACGCACACAACAAGCATGTTTGGAACCAGTTCACGCTCAGGGTGACAGGCGGCGGGCGCGACCGGTTGAAGACTTTTCTCGCCGAACGAAGAATCGCTTCGGAAATCTACTACCCGGTCCCGCTACGTCGTCAGCCATGCTTCGAGGAACCTGGTGCCATCACCGCAGGGGAAGCCGAGAACGCGGACGTTCTCGCGAACGAGGTATTGAGCCTTCCAGTTTATCCCGAGTTGGCCGACGACCAACGCGAAGCGGTCGTCGAAGCCATCCGGTCATTCCTCCTCTGAACGTGATGAACAAGAACTCCAAGGTATTGGTCGCCGGTCACCGGGGCATGGTTGGATCGGCTTTCGTGAGAAAACTAGAATCTGCGGGATACCTGGAGGTCGTCACCGCGACCCGGGACGAACTCGACTTGTCGGACCAATCCGCAGTGGACGCTTTCTTGTCCAAGGAGAGACCGGAAGCGGTGTTCCTCGCTGCGGCAAAAGTGGGAGGCATTCACGCGAACGACACCTACCCGGCGGACTTCATCTACGACAACCTCATGATTGCCGCGAACGTCATTCATGCCTCATGGCGGGCGGGAGTGAAGCGGTTGTTGTTCCTCGGCAGTTCATGCATTTATCCGAAGCAGGCCGAACAGCCCATTACGGAAGACGCGCTTCTTACCGCCCCACTCGAGCCGACGAATGAAGCCTACGCGGTGGCAAAGATCGCGGGTTTGAAGCTCTGCCAGTATTACAGGAAGCAGCATGGCGTGCTCTTCCACTCCGCGATGCCGACGAATCTTTACGGCCCGGGCGACAACTACCATCCGGAAAATTCCCACGTGATTCCCGCCATGTTGCGCCGCTTTCACGAGGCGAAGGAATGCGGTGACAGTGACGTCAAGATCTGGGGCACGGGCACGCCGCGGCGCGAGTTTCTGCACGTGGACGATCTCGCGGACGCCAGCCTCGCGCTCTTGCAGGCGTCCGATCCGCCCGATTGGATCAACGTCGGTTTCGGCGAAGACATCTCCATTCTTGAACTCGCCCGCCTCGTTGCGGAGACCGTCGGATTCGAGGGAGAAATCCTAACAGATACGACCAAACCGGACGGGACACCGCGCAAGCTCCTCGATTGCTCGCGGCTTCGCGCGATTGGCTGGAGTCCCCGCATTCCCTTGCGCGAAGGGCTGGCTTCCGCCTACGCCTCGTTCCTCAAGGAATCGGAAGCGGGCGCCGTGCGCGCGACTTGAAGCCGCGATGGGAGCGCGTGGAGAATCAATTCGTATCGCCCGGATGCCCGGGTTCAGGCACCTACAGCGAAGCCTTCGCGCGAAACGGCTCCGGTCGTTTCTTCAACATCACAAGCCCGATGCCTCCACGCGCATCCTCGACATCGGCGGCACGCCCCCGACCTGGAGCTTTCCGGAAACCCGGCACCTCTCCGCTTCTCTCTTGAATATTCACCCACGGATCGTTCCCGAATCGGAAGCGGCGCGCATCGCCAACATGACGGGTGACGCCACGGCGATGCCCTTCGAAGATGATTCCTTCGACCTCGCGTTCTCCAACAGCGTCATCGAGCACGTCGGAACACTGGAGAACCAGAAGAAATTTGCCGCCGAGGCGCGCCGCGTCGCAAAGGCTCTTTGGATACAGACGCCGGCCCGCGAGTTTTTCTTTGAACCTCACTACTTCACCCCCTTCATCCACTGGATTCCCAAATCGATCCGCCCGCGCTTTGTGCGGTGGTTCACTTTCTGGGGCTGGAGTTCGCGCCCGAGCAAGGCGCAGATACAAGACCAGGTCGAAGAACTCCGGCTTCTCAGTTACCGCGAAATGAAGGACCTCTTTCCCGACTGCGAAATTCTTCGCGAACGGTTCATGGGCATGACCAAGAGCTACATTGCGACGCGCCAGCCGGGGTCCTAGAATCACCTTGAAGGCAACCTTATGAAACTGACACCCGCGAAATGAAACGCGCACTTATCACCGGAATCACCGGGCAGGATGGTTCCTACCTCGCAGAGCTGCTCTTAGAAAAAGGCTATGAAGTGCACGGTATCATCCGGCGCGCATCGAGCTTCAACACGCAGAGACTTGAGCACATTTATCAAGACCGGCACGACAACGGAGCAAGGCTCCTTCTTCATCACGGTGACCTCAGCGACGGGACGGCCCTTGCACGTATATTGATGGAAATTAAACCGGACGAGATTTACAACCTTGGAGCGCAGAGCCACGTCCGGGTTAGCTTTGACGAGCCCGAATACACGGGAGATGTCGTGGGCCTTGGAACGCAGCGGCTTCTTGAAACTCTCCGACAGACTTCCCTCATCGATACCGTCCGCTATTACCAAGCCTCCTCATCGGAAATGTACGGCAGGGTGCAGGAGGTTCCCCAGACGGAAAAGACACCGTTCTGGCCGCGGTCTCCGTACGCTTGCGCGAAAGTATATGCGCACTGGCTGACCGTGAACTACCGAGAATCTTACGGACTGCACGCCAGTTCCGGGATTCTCTTTAATCACGAATCGCCGCGCCGTGGTGAAACGTTCGTGACGCGGAAAATCACGCGCGCCGCCACACGTATCAAGCTGGGCCTTCAGGAAAAGCTGTTCCTAGGCAACACCGATGCGAAGAGAGACTGGGGTTACGCAAAGGAGTACGTGGAGATGATGTGGTTGATGCTTCAGCAGGAGACTCCCGACGACTACGTGGTCGCCACGGGAGAAACGCACTCGGTCCAGGAATTTGTCGAGGAAACTTTCGGGATGCTCGATCTGGACTGGAAAGACTACGTGGAGCATGACTCTCGCTACGAGAGGCCGGCGGAAGTCGATCTTCTGATTGGCGACGCCACCAAAGCGAAGGAAAAGCTCGGTTGGGAACCCAAGGTCCGATTCAAGGACCTCGTCAAAATCATGGTTGAGGCCGATCTCGAAATCGCCGAACGCGAGAAGCGGATTCGCGATGTCACGGACTGATTATTATTCATGAAGGAAACTGCAGAACGCGGGTCGCAAGCCGCTTCGGAGATTCACACCGCTCGAGTGTGCGGCTTGCCGGTGGCAGTCATCGATTACGAAGGCGCCGTGAAGCAAATCGAGGAGTGGGCGATGAACGGAAATGAAGTCCGCGCCGTTTCTGCCGCAAACACCCACGTCGCCGCGCACTCCCGCCGAGTCGAATCCTTTGGCGCCGCGATGAGCCAGTTCGACCTCATTTGCCCGGACGGGATGCCGCTGGTGTGGGCCGTCAATCGCCAGTTGCCGCAGGAAGAAAGACTGAATGATCGCGTTTACGGACCGAATCTCATGCTGGCGTCGATCAAAGCTTCACGCAGCAACCCGGCTGTGCGGCACTTCTTCTTTGGCGGGAAGGAAAGCACTCTCGCGAAATTGGAAGAACGGTTCGAGAAAGACTGGCCCGAAGCGACCATCACTGGCAGCTACTCGCCTCCATTCGGGGAATGGCCGGAAGACGAGTTCGAGCGCATCTGTGAAAAGATACGTGAGAGCGGCGCCAACGTCATCTGGGTTGGACTCGGCTGCCCGAAGCAGGAACAATGGATCGGGGATCACAAAGACAAACTCCCCCCCGGCGTCTATCTGGCCGTGGGAGCGGCATTCGCCTTTCATGCCGGCGAGGTTTCGCAGGCCCCGAAGTTTCTCCAACGCATCGGCATGGAGTGGGCTTATCGCCTCATGATGGAACCCCGTAGGCTCTTCAAGCGATACTTCGTCAACAACAGGCTCTTCCTGCAATACTGGATCACCGACATGGTGAAGAACCGCGGCTGATGCCGGTCCGCATGACCAGAAGA
>JBCCWV010000155.1:0-11691 GCA_039192745.1 Verrucomicrobiota bacterium
AATTCCGACGATAGAACACCATTCCGCGACCCTCCCAAATCCTGAATCGAAAGTCCCTGACATGAGCGAAAAGAGCGATGTGCATAAACTAATCCGGTTGAAACGTTACGAAGAACCGGGCGAAGAATATTTCGACAAGTTTCTCGACGAGTTTAAAGACCGGCAGAGAAGAGAGCTTCTCAATCAGTCCGCTCGCGGGCTTCTTTTCGAACGGGTTCAGACATGGGTAAACGGTCTCGGGAAACAGAGTTGGGTCTATGGTGCCGGCGCCGCCTATGCGGTGCTCATGCTGGGCTTCTTCATGATCCCTCAAGAACACGATCAGGCTAACAGCGGCTTTAGTCCCGTTGTCTCCGAGCCTCTTCTTCTCATGCCTAACGAGGTCCGAGGAGGGGAATTCGACTTTGATCGCATCCCCGGCGTGAAAGACGGTGGAATGTATTTCCAACCGCTGGGTTACACCAAGGAAAGAGGCTTGATCGAACTCGATGCATCCGAGCCGAGCGTCATTCAATTTTAGTCGAGTCCGGTTCTCCTTTTTCTGGACAGTGACGGCAGTGATCGCCCTCGCGGGCGGTTTGCGTGTGGACTCGGAAGGAGAAGAGAAAAACTCCACGGTAACATTCTCGATCTTGTGGGGTGCAGATGAACAGAAAACGCGTTGCGCGGCATGCCTGATCGATGAAGTCGGCACGGTCGCTGCATTGTGCACCTCTGACCTCGACGTCCCGGACACTGTCATGCTCGTTCACCCGGACGGCTCCCAAAAGCCAGCGAGAAAAATTGCTTCTGATTCAAAGTCCGGCGTCACCTTGTTCTCTTCGTCCGAGGTCGCGGCATCGGACTCTGCGGAATTCGGCGACAGCCGCAGCGCCCTTCCGGGAGATTCCGTGCAACTCATCGACGGAAACGGAAACCGATTCCCGGCCCGTATCGCCGGTCGCGAGAAGGTTATCGATTGGTTCTTGCTTCCGACGACCTATTTGCGCCTCGCGGTTGATGGATCGCCGGGAGGCCATGGCGGCCTGGTGGTCGATGCCGAGGGCAAAGTGATCGCGCTTCTTCTCGAAGTGGGTCCGGGTCCATCCGTCCGCGTGGGTTACGCGCTTCCCGTGGAGATGGTGGAGAAAGTGGCAAGAGATGTCCGCAAATTCGGAAAGGTGGTGCCCGCGTGGCTTGGGTTTGGACTGGAGCAGGGAACGACCACACCGGAAATCGTCATGGTTGGCGAAGGTTCACCCGCGGACGAAGCAAAACTCCGGGCCGGAGACGTCCTTCTCAAGATCGGTGACCGTTCGATTTCGTCCTACCAAGATGTCGTCGATGCTTGCTCCTATCTGAACGCTGGAGAGGAAGTCGATTTCGAAATCCTCCGCGGGGTCAACGTGATCACGCTAACTGTTACGCCCGGCTTCCGAACCGGATCGACAGAAGCCCCAGTTGCCTCCGGCAGCGACTCCAATTAGTGAGAAAGAGGGAAACGGTAAGCGCTAGCGATTGCTAGGCGCTGGTCGCGTATGCGCCGCCTTGCGCACGTGATTGCGCTTCTTTCCGGTGGAGCGGAAAACCGCTTCGCCTTGGAAAATGTCCCGGAAGGCGGCTCCCGTTTCACGGAATCCTTCCTTGATATTGTGGCCCGCGTATTGAAGGCCGTCCGTCGATTTTTTCCACCACAGGTAATTGCGCTGGTGCGCGCGATCCATGTCGCGATCACTCCAATAATCCCGGTCTTCGTAGCTCGCGTAATCGATGTTGCCATCAAAGTCGGAGGGATTCCGGGTGGAGACCAAGTAGTCGCCGGTTTCTGAAGTTTGTCTCGGTTTGGAATTCGACGTGGGCCATCGGACATTCCCCGTTTCGGCCGAAATCTCCATTCGGCCGACGGCCGCTCCCGAAGCGTTACGTAGAGTTACTCTCCAGACGGGGGAATAAGAATAGTCCACCGCTCGCAATTCGTAGTCGATGGCATCAAAGCCAATGTACTGCTCACTGGCCTTCGCGTTGGCAATTCGAAACGCGTCGGTGGAGTCCAGCCGTAGTTTGCTCGGGTTCAGCACCAAACTTCGAGGCGATCCGGTCATGCGCCCCTCGCCAGAAAGGCGACCGTTCGAAATCTGATAGGCTCGTTGCTCCCGCAGACTTGGTTCGTTCGTGATGATCTCCCATGTCCCCGGCTGGTCCTGACCGTGTAGCCCGCGCATCGCGACGATGTTCCGAACGGCGTTGGCACCTTTCGTCCGATGAAGGACCCCAATCGCTTCCTTGGCCGATTGAGCAAAAACCGTCGGCACTTGGCCGAGAATCAATATCAGAATGAGGAGGCAGGTCGGTTTTGGCACGGAATTCATAATATTTAAGAAAACTTAACCAATTTTTGCCTTTTCTGCATCTCCTTTTAAAGAGAAATCTGCAAGCCGTTGAAAAATTTCATTTTTCTATAATTTTTACACTGCCGTTGGTCCTAAGGATCTTAAGAATGAAAAATCTTCGAAAAATCCAAAAAAACGAGAATTCAATATTGAGAAACCTAAATTGACCTTTAACTTCCCTTAGGCATTCTGAGAAAATCATTAAATCTGATAGATTGTCAGGACTGCTGAAAGACCAAGACTCTACCTGCAAAACTCACCCGACCAATCCGATGTCCAAAATTCTCATTATTGATGACGAAGCCGCCATTCTCGACCTGATGACCAAGCTCTGCGAAGGGCTCGGGCATGAGGTTCTTCCCTTTCAAACAGGCCGCGAAGGGGTGGAGACACTGCATAAGGAGAACCCGGACATGCTCATCGTCGATTTGCGCATCGGCGACATGAATGGACTGGAGATCATTCAGGAGTGCGGAGAAAAGTATCCCGACATGCCAGTCATCATGGTAACCGGTTATGGAAGTGTGGAGACGGCGGTCGAGGCGATGAAACTCGGGGCGTTCGATTATTTGACGAAACCGTTCGAGTTGGATGACCTGAAGCGTACGATCAACCGAGCACTGAAGAAGTCGGGAGTCGAATCAATACCCGCCGCGTCCGTCGCCGCTATCGAGCCGCTTCAACCGACGCGGAAGTTGATCGGCGAAAGCAAGCAGTTCAAAGAAATCCTCGAGATCGTCGACAAGGTCCGGGACAACGACAGCCCCACGCTTCTCGAAGGGGAGTTTGGCTCGGGCAAGCAAATGGTTGCCCGCGCCATCCACGATCAGAGTCGCCGGAAAGACGAACCCTTCAAGGTTTTGAACTGCAGCGCTCTTCCAGAGCAATTGCTGGAAGCAGAGTTGTTCGGCGGAGACGGACGGCAGACGATTTTCAATCGTGCTCAAGGAGGGAGTGTGCTTGTCGAAGAGATCAATCTTCTTCCAGTGCGCCTCCAGTCGCAGCTGGACAGCTTCCTTGAAGACATCAATTCCCGCCGTCTTGCGGGATCGCTTCCGTCAAATCTCGATTTCCGTTTCATCGCAACATCGACGGATTCGCTCGAGCAATGGGTCAAAGACAACAAGTTCCGCGAGGATCTGTTCTATCGCATTTCGGTGATCCCGATTCCGATTCCGCCACTTCGTCAGCGCAAGGAAGACATTCCGCTTCTCGGCGACCACTTCCTCGAGAACTATTCCAAGCTCACCAACTCGAAGAAGAAGGAAATCGACAAGTACGCTGCCCGTTTACTCGAAAGCTATTCATGGCCGGGGAACGTGGGTGAATTGCAGAACGCCATCGAGCGTGCTTGTGCCTTCGCGGACGGAGCGCGAATCCGGCCGGTTGACCTTCCTCCGAAGATCACGCAGAAGATCGAAATCACGGACGAGGACGTCGAAGGCTTAAAGCATCAACTGCCGATCGGAAGCAAGCTTTCCGACTTCATCAAGAAGCAGGAAAAAATGTTCATTCGCGAAACACTCAAGTTCAATCAGGGCTCTCGCGAGAAGACCGCGAGTATGTTGGGCGTCAGTATCGCCACGCTTTACCGTAAAATGGGCTTGAAGCTCGAGCGGGACAAGATGCTCAATTCCTGATAATCTAGAATTCGATCCAGCAGACTTCGTAGGGGTCCAAGTGGACCATCGGGCCGGACATGGGCCGGCCCGAAATGACAAACCGTCCTCCAGATTCGGCCTCCGTCTCAACGTCGATCGGATCCGAAGAAACATTCGTCAGGGCAAGAATCGTTTGCCTCTGCTCTTCATCGCGAGAAACGCGTTTCACGGCGACAATGCGCGGGTCGATTTCCAGTAGTTCGTGCTTCGCGTTGGGGTGAAATGCGGGCTGACGCTGGCGCACTCGGAGTAGTTCCAACATCCCTTTAAGCACTTGGCTACGGATGCTGTTGGTGTCGCTCAAGTCAGCTTCAAGCCGTGCGGCATCCAGCTTTTCACGGTTGATGCGACGAGGAATACCTGACCGATCTCGCCCGCGATAGTCGTTCCGGGAACCGAGCAGGCTATGAATGTAGATGCCCGGGATGCCGGGAAGAACGAAGGTGATGGCCTGTGCCGCGAGGAATCGCTTCACCTGCGTCTCCACCGGGACAGAGAAATCGTTCGGATTGTTGAGGGCGTCGAAAAACGTGAGGTTCAGTTCGTAAGGGGACTTCGTCCCATCAGGATTGCTCCGCATGGCAACGGAGCCACCATGGTTTTTGGCCAATTCAGTGAGAATCTCCCGTTCCGATTCGTCGAGAATTCCCTCGGTAGGGCGCATTCCGATGCCGTCATGCGTCGCCGAGATATTGAGATAGGTGCACGTGTCACTGATCTGCTCGAGGGTTGAAGCCCACTTGGTGAGAGCTGTGGCGTCGCCCTTCGTCAGTGAGAAGATGATGAGTGGCGCGAGCGTGAAATTGTAGATGATGTTGGCTTCGTCGCTTCCATTCCCGAAGTAAGTGAGGTTCTCCTGATGGGGAACGTTCGTCTCCGAAAGGACGAGAACATGCGGACAAGCGGCATCGAAAACCGCACGCACCAGCCGGATGAATCCATGGGTTTGCGGGAGGTGAACGCAGTTGGTCCCTGACTTCTTCCACATGTAGGGAATGGCATCGAGACGCACCATGGAGGCCCCACGGCAGGCGTAATCGAGAAGGACATCGAGGATTTCGAGGAGAACGGCCGGGTTGGCGTAGTTCAGATCCACCTGATCCCGGCTAAACGTCGTCCACAACTTCACAGGACCATTCTTGCCGACGAATTCATGAAAAAGCGGGCTCGTCCTGGGCCGGGTGACCTGAGAGGAATCAAAATCGGGGTCTTCTTCGATGACGAAGTCGCGGTAAAGCTCGCCCCCATTCAGATGGTCTTCGACATAACGACTCTCCTGCGAGACGTGATTGATAACGGCATCGTAAACAAGCCGGTAGGAATCGGAAAGTTCCTCAACATGTTTCCACTCACCGAGATCCGGATCGACCTCGCGAAAATCAACCACGGAGAATCCATCGTCCGAGGTGTATGGATAAAAGGGAAGGATGTGAACCATCGAGAGGCACGGTCCGGCATACTTGATGAGGAAGTGTTGCAACAACTCGAGGGAGGCGACGTGTCGTGACCGAATGGAGTCACCATAGGTGATCAGGAACACGTCTTGTTCACTCCAGCCAGCTCCACGTTTTTCGATCCGGGGAATCCAGGAATTGATCAACTCCTCGACATCGCCCAGAACTTCGCCGGACTTGTCGTCGTAGAGCAGAGTAAGTTCGTCGAGGATGCGTTCGCGAGTGGCGGGGTTCATTCAGAGGTCGATGGAAGCAGATTCGAGGCCGCTTTTCCGCCGTATCAAGACGAGAAATCCTGACGAATCAACCTCGACCCTTCTGAATATCCTCCAACTGCTTGAGAAAATCCTCCACCGCGTCGCTTTCCTCCATGCGTAGCGCCTCTTTCAGGAGGCGAATGGCTTCGTCGTAGTGGTCCCGGCCTTTTCGGACCAGCATTTGCGCCTTCGCAACGCGAGCTTTGGCACCGTATTCCTCGATATTAATGGCCTCGTCGAGAATGGCGATGGCGCGGTTACGGAAATTGGTGGTTTCGTTTTCGTTCTCCGCAACGTCGGCCTGCTTGTCGAAATACTTGGCGAGCGAAATCCGCGATTCCCCATCGAGAGGGTCTTCGTCGATCAAAAGTTCAAAGATGGAAGCGGCAGCCTCCTCGTCTCCTTCCTGATTGGCAATCTTCGCTTCGAGTTTCAGAATGCGCTTCTTGTTGTCCGGACTCAGATCTTCCGGTGCGGTCGCCTTGATGCCGTCGAGTAGTTGCTGTGCCTCACCAAGGCCTTCTCGCCGCAAGAGGAAGTCAGCAGCCCGCAGTGGACCGTCCAGGTTTTGGCCCGGATTGCGACTGTAAGCGCGGACGTGGACGTCCGCCGCCAACCCTAACAAATTCGCATTCACATAGAGGTCTCCCAACATCGGGAGGAATTCTTCATCAAGAAGCCTGATCGCATCGAGGACCTCCAGATTCTTGGCGGCGTTCAGCCAATCCTTCTTTTCCGCATAGGCGCTCGCCTGCTGGAGCCGGAGTTCGGTTTGTTTGGGGTCCTTCGCCAGCATGGTGTCCGTCATGGCAATGACAGCATCGAAGTTTCCCTGACCGGCGAGGGCACCAATGAGGCCTTTTTTCCAGGCGTTCTCGCCCGGATCAAGGGTGACAGCGGAGCGAAAGGCGCTTTCCGCGGCAATGAAGTCCTTAGTCTCGAAGTAAGCGGTTCCTAACAGACCAAAAAACTGGCCGTTGTTCAGGCCGAGTTTGATCGCCTCCGTGAGATGTTTGATGGCTGGGTCGAAGAGTTGTTCCTGCACAAAAATAACGCCGAGGTTTTGATGGGCGCTCATGTAGTCGGGGAATTTCTCAATCGCCCTCTTGAAACTTTTGGCGGCCTCGACCTTGTTCCCGGCTTTCACTTCGAGATACCCAAGAAGAAAATCGAAGCGGGCACTGGCCTCCGGATCTTTCAAAATTTCACGAATGTATTCCGCGGCTTTTTCCGATTCTGTTTCCAGAAGGGGAATAATCTTCCGGTGGTAGTCTTGATAGGCTTCGTTGATCTCCGGTTCGACGCCGGGATTGATTCCAAGACTGCCGATCAATTCCTTCTGGAAAACCGGATCATCCCAGAGGCTCGATGATTGCTGCCCCTGCTGCGCCGATGCAATCACGGCCGTCCCTATTAGAAAGAGGCAAGCCAAAGCAGACAAAGGATGAGGAGCGGACATGATCGGACGCGATCTTGAGGGGGAAATGCTGCTGAATCCAGCAGAAATCAGCCGAATTTGATCGGGATGCGCACTTTGAAGGGCGCGGGCGTTCCACCGCGAAGACCGGGTTCGTACTTCCACTGACGGACCGCGGTGAGGGCGGGTTGCCTGAATCCGGGATGAGTGGATTCGACGACTTCGGGATTACGCACTCTACCATTTGCATCGATGGTCATTTCGATTCTTACGACGCCGGTGATACCCTTTTTGTGGAGGTCAGCGGGATAACGGGGAGCAGACTGAGAAACCGCACGCGGAGGTTGCTCGACACCGCCGCCAGAAAGAAGGCTGCCTGCTTTATCGGAAATGGCATTTCGCAACGCATTCCCAACTGCCGCGCCGTCACCAGTGCCGGCACCACTGTTGAGCAAGTTGGAGATATCCGAGAGCGAAATCGGCTCTTCAGTTTGCTCGATCTCCGGAGTCTCTTCAGGTTCTGTCTCAGGTTCCGGTGGCTTCTCTTCTTCGATTTCAATTTCCTGTGGGGCATCGATGACCGCAGCCTGAGTGGTCTTCGCTTCCTGTTTCTTTCCACCGGCGATTTGCTGGAGTAGAGGAAGGGCTAAGAAGACGGTTACTGTGAAGATCACACCAAACCCATTGGAAATCATCCAGCCGAAAAACCCGGCAACTGCGGAGAGGAATTTGGAGCGTTTTCCCTTCTTTGGCATCCGGGAGGAACATATGAGGTTCCCGAAAATATCCCTCTCCGTATTTGTGACAAATCCGTAACACGGAGCGCTAGCGCTCAATGTCCGCGGTCACTGCTTTCGCCCCGGAGGCATACGCGGCGTCGATGACTTTGACGTAGTGGACGGCCCGTGTTTTTCCCTGAGTGCGAACAATTACCGGCACATCTTCGTCTTTCGTGACCGCCGCGCTGACAAGCGTTCGCACCGAGGCCAGGGGGAGAATTTTTCCCTCATGTTCGATTTGCCCGGAGTTCGTGACGGTCAAAATCACCGTCGTGCTCTCCTCGTCGCTGGAACTGCCGTCCGCCGCCTGCGCCTTTTCTACACTGAAGCCGGTCTCGTCGATGAACTTGGTCGTGACGATGAAGAAAATGAGGAGGATGAAGACGCAATCGATGAGAGGAGAGATGTCGATCTTCTCCTCTTCGAGTTCCTCAGTCTGTCGGAATCTTGGCACGTTGTTAGTTTTCCGCGTCAGTTGCGTAGGCAACCTTCACATTTCCTTGTCCCGCCAGAACAGCTTCCCCCTGGGCCCGGACCAGCAAATCGGCGGGGGTATTGGCATCAAATTGAAGAATGACTTCGATCTTGTCCTTCTTCTGCAGTTTGCGACGAACCAAGGGAGCGATGCCGCCAAGACCCACTTCATCCTTTCCGTGAACGATGGTTCCTTCCGGCGTGACAGCGAGAATGATACTGTAAGGATCAAGCTTCGCGCTCGTGGTCGTCTTGACCTTCTCCATACCCTCGACGTCGGGCTTCTCATTGAAGACGGCGGTGACAATGAAAAAGATCAGAAGGATGAAGACGCAATCGATCAAAGGGGAGATATCGATATCCTCCTCATCTTCCTCGAAGCCCGCCTGTGAACGAAAGTCTGCCATTACGGACTGACCCCCTGGTGCATGAAGAATCTGGCATAGCCGCTTTCCAACCGTGCGAGAAACGCATTGTAGCGATCACGCATGCCTCTCAGCCAGAAGTAGAAGAAGAGGCCGGGGAGGGCGATCATGAGACCGGTTTGCGTGGTGATCAACGCCTCCGATATTCCACCAGCAATGGAATCCTGCGTGTTGTCGCCGGTTCCCTGAGAGAGGCCGGCAAAGGTGGAGAGCATCCCGGTCACCGTTCCTAACAATCCCCACAACGGCGCGGCCGACATCGCAACTTTGAGGAAGCGAAGATTGCGATCAATTTGCGGCAACTCTCTCGCCCGCAGTTCGTCAAAACTGGAACGCACGATCGACGGCGAGGAATCCTTCGTTATATCAACACCTCTTGAACGGAGATAGGTCCGGGCAACCTGCGCCGATTTGTCTCCGGTCTCGTCCTCGCCCTCTTTCACGTACCACTTCTTTTTCGTGAACTTCTTCTTACTGATCTCGACGCGAATCTGCGCGGCTTTCGAATACAGAATGAAGGCGGTGAGGCCGAGAGGAATCATGGCCCAACCTCCCTTGAGCCAGAGATTGAACCCTTGTTCCCAAAGCTTGAAGGCGAAAACTGGTTCGAAGAAGGACACTTTGATCAATCAGGTGGGTTCCAGTCCAAGTTCAAGGTCACCACCCGCGTCCTTCTCCTCGTCTTTGATTTCTTTCACCTTGGTCCCTTCCTTCTTCGGGGAGGAAGTGGGCGGCTCGGGCGCGATGGAACTCGGATCCGTCGAGTCGGGGAGGCTATTCAGGAAGGAAATTCCCAGTTTCTCCATATCATCAAGAATTCCCTTCGCCTTGCGGGCGAGGAAGGCAGAGAGGAGAAGCGCGGGTATGGCTACGATGAGGCCCCACTGGGTGGTGATGAGCGCCTCCGAAATGCCGCCGGAAAAGCTGGAGGCATCGCCAGCGCCTTTCACCTTGATGGCTTGGAAGGTGTTGATCATCCCGGAGACGGTTCCTAACAGACCCATCAATGGAGCGGCCGCCGCCGTGATCTTGATGAATGGAATGAAGCTGTTCAGGCGAGCCCGGGCGAAGAGGACTTTCTCGTACATGACTTCCTCGACGAGATCACGCGGTTCTTCGTGGTTCTCGATGCCTGCTTCGAGCATTTTTCCAATCGGCCCTTTGACCTTGCGCGCGATATTCCGGGCCTTTTCTTCCTCGTTGTTGACGAGACATACCATCATCTTGTTGAACTTCTTCGGTCCGATGCGTTGGACGAGGTTCAACTGAATCCATTTCACCAGCGCGATGATGATGGAGATGATTCCCAGTCCGACCAACGGATACATCACCGCGCCCCCGGCCTTGATCGTTTCAACGAGCGATTTGCTCGCCTCCTCCATCTTGATCGCTTCACCTCGGGTGACATCGAGCGGAATGGCTCCCTCTCCGGATTCGGCGAGTTGCTGAAGTGCCGAATGGTTCTCTTCCGCCGCCGGAATGACGAACGGGTCCGGTTCACCGGGGGCTTTCTGGACCAAGCCTGTATGCGGAGCGCCGGGTCCGGCAAAATAGAGGAGGGGACCGAACTGGAGGAATTTTCCGTCCGCCTTGTTGCCGCTTTCATCGACGGTCACCCCGCCATAGGAAGCCCCACCGATAGATTCCTCCATCCGATTCAACGCGAGGTCGACGACGTCGAGACGAGCGGCGAACTTCTCACGCTGCGTGAGGTTCGAATTGATGGCGTCACTTTTTGACTGGGCGATCGGCTCAGAAAAACGCTGTTCATCCCCAGGGCTGAGACGGGCTTCAAAGCCTTTGATGTATTCGTCGAGTTGGGAGACGAGATACTCGTTCTGCTTTTCCTTATTGAGGATCTGAGTCTGGAGTGTCGAAACATCGACGACTCTGGCATTCTTGACGTTGAGAACCTCCTCATACTCGGCCTGTGCAGCCCTGAAGTCGCTCTCCAATGTGTCGAGCAGATTGTTCAAGGGAACTTTCTCCGTTTCGATCCGCCCAAGAGTATTGTTCAACTCGATGCGGGACTGCTCGGCACGACTCTCCAATTCGGCGGCAGCGTCTTCAACGGAGACCGTCTCGTTCTGAGCGTTGGCTGCCGTGATGAAAATAAGAACTGCCGCAACAGCCCACCGAAAACCGGCGAAGCGGGAACGCTGTCGACGGGGCATCTTCGCGAATTGGCGATTGGTTAGCGTAGCGATCACTGGACGGAGAAGGGCAGGGGAACGAAAGCCGCGTCCTCTTCGCCCCGATACATGCGGATGACACTCCCAATGGCCTTGGCCTGTTCTGGCGCGGCCGTCCAAGTCCATCCCTCTGCGCCCGGAATGCCGAAGCCGGCTTCGTTGGCGCGGTCGCCTGTGCCGACGTAAACTGCTCTGGAGAAGCCAAAGTAGAGCGTATCCACGTTCGCCGTCTTCCCGTCGCTCATTTCCCGTGATTCCACCGTGAGCGTGATCGCGTTGTCAAAATCATCCATGGCTTTCAGAATGCCAAGGACGTTGACGTAGCGTTCAGAGATACTCGAATTGATCTCCTCGCGTGCTTTGCCCGGCTTGGGAAGGCGGTCGAAAATCGGTTCCACCTTCTCTTTGAGTTCCGCTGGAAGGATGGGAAAGAGCTGGCGGACACGTTCCTCGAATCTCTCCACTCGCTCGTATTGAACTTCAACAACTTCGTCGAGGCTTTCATTTTCCTCGACCAGCTTCGCGCGGCTTTTGTCGGTTTCAGTGATGGATTCCGATTGTGCTTTTGTCTTCTCTTCGAGTTCATCGATTTGCCCACGAAGAAGATCAATACGGGACTCCAACAGATCTTTCCCGATCTCCCAATCGGACTCCGCCTTCGTG
>JBCCWV010000156.1:0-11633 GCA_039192745.1 Verrucomicrobiota bacterium
CCGGCAAAAAGATCCCCACGAGTGGAAAAACGAAGCCGAAAATCCTGAATACGCGGAAGCCCTGAAAAAACTCAACAGCCAGCTTCCGGCTATCGACGACATGGCCAGTCAACTGGTCAGAGGCAAGCGGTAGTCGTTGCGTGCGGTTCGCGACCGACTCCGTGAGGTTTGGGGAAAGTGTCAGTCGATCAACCTGAATCCGGCGATTACACGTGATATAAGAAGCCTTCACGGGAGGGGCGGATCAAGTTTACACCGCCTGAACTCTCTCAAGTTCGTCTGCGCCTATTCCGCGCACCTGAATGAAATGCTTCCAAATTGCCAATCACGTAAGTGGCATGCGGGTCAGTTAACATTTCTTGATGCGGTTCGCTTGTAATCGTAAGCGGTGCAACGTGGAGAAGCCGCCGCCGTCTGGATAATCGCCGATTTATGCAACGAGGCGCGATGGCGCTCGCTCGGGATTAAAGACTTGTCACGCTCGCCGATTTCCTTCAGACTCTCCCGAGAGGTTATGACGACTGCGATCAAATCTGGACGTGGGCTGGCGCTCGTGATTTTTATTTTGGGGACGGGAGTGGGGCTGGTTTTGGGATACTTGCTGGGGACGGGAGGAAATCAAAGCAGGTCCGAGGGCTGGGCGGATGCAACTGGCGGTCGCGGGGAGTCGTCTTCGTCGGTTGTCCGCGCTGAGACCAACGCAGGTTCAGGAGAACGCCCTAACACGATCGCCAATCTCGACGTCGATGGCCAAGTGGCTGGCTTGAGCGCTGCGCTTCAAGAGCGAAACCTTGGTGGAAAACTCGACTACTATTCCTTGCTCAAGGACATGACTCCGGAAGCGGCACCTGAGGTATTGAAAGCATTGAAGGCGCTTGGCGGTCAGGGACACATCCTCACCAACGAAAAACGGGTCTTCTGGGAGCGCTGGGGAGAGATCGATGGGGAGGCGGCTTGTGCCTTCATCTTCGAGCGAGACAAGCGGCTCGCGCAAACGCCGTTTTCGACGTTGGCGATCGAGGCGTGGGCGAGGGTCGATCCGGTAGCGGCGAGTGATTGGATTCTCTCAAAGGAGGACGTTCCACTTCGGAACTCGATGTACAAAGGCTTTCTCAATGGCTTTGCGCAACGCGATCCCGCAGAGGCCGAGCAGTTCATTGCTAATGCCAATCTCACCGGCGGCCAAAAGGCCCACGGATACTGGCGCGTGGCCCGGCAAATCCGCGTCAACGATGGCTACCACGCCGTTGCCGAGTGGTATAAGAAGTTCACCCCGGACCATCCGCAATACCGAAGCCTGACCGAAACCGTCACCGATGTCTGGACCCATGCTCCGGTTGCGGAGTCGCTGGCGTGGGGCAATAGCGTGGAGATCGACGGGAAGATTGCCGAAGCCGCACGCAATCGACTGCACAATCGCATTGCCCACAGCAAACCGGACCAGGTTGTCGAGCATCTTGCGTTGCAAGCGGACGTCGATTCCCTCGTCGGTGCCGATCACCTCGTTGAGCGGGCGGTTCAGCGCTGGGTTCAAACCAACCCTAACGCGATGGCGGAATGGCTGGTGAATAATATGAACGCGAAAAACTACGACTTCGTCGCCGAACCGTTCGCCCGACACATCCACGACCGCGACCCCGCTGCCGCCGCCAAATGGGCCGCTACGATTCAGGATCCGCAGATTCGGCAGACACTCGAGGATTTGTTGGATCCGCTGGAGGAGTAGCGCTTCCGAAATTCTCGCGAAATTTTTGCGGCCAAGGGGAGGGGAGAACCGAAAGATCGTTTGTTCCTGACTAATTGTCTTCGACACTCCGTGCCCCTGAATGACGTCACCTTCTCCCATCAAGCGTCGGTCGATCTATCCCGTTGCGCTCGCTCTTCTCATTGTGGTCTGGGTGGTGCTCATGCAGGTAGGGAATCGCTGGGGGCTGTTTGAGGAAAAGTGGGCCGCTGCGGTCACGATGGTGGGGGGATCGTTTGTGGCGGGTTCGACTCCGGCTGGAGGCGGGGCGGTGGCTTTTCCTGTCTTCACGAAGGGCCTCAAGATTGAATCCGAGGTTTCCCGCACTTTTTGCCTTCTCATTCAAACTGTGGGGATGGGCATGGCGACGCTGTTTATCCTTAGTCGTGGGATGCCGGTTGCGTGGCGCGCCATCCGCTTGGGACTTGTTGGTGGGATTCCTGGCTTGCTGCTCGGATTGATTTGGTTGCCGGCCCCGGAACCGCTTCCTCGCCTTCTCTTCACGGTGGTCATGGCGGTGTTTGGCGTCACGATGATCATTTCGCATTGGGTGATCCGCTGGTCTCCATGTCCGCACACGGCGGAACTTGATCCCAAGCGAACCGGGATTTGGCAACTTGCCGTGCTCGGGTTTGTGGGCGGCTATGTCGCGAGTCAGGTCGGTTCGGGGATCGACCTTCTCCTTTTCATGGGGCTTACCTTGGCCTTCGGACTTCATGAACGGCACGCGATCCCGACCAGCGTTGTCACAATGGCGATCATTTCAGGCCTTGGTTCCTTCACGCTTGTCATCCGAGATGATCCCACGGTTGCCGCTGCTTTGCCTTACTGGTGGGTGAGTGTGCCTGTCGTGGCTTGTGGGGCTCCGCTGGGGGCCTGGGTGGTGTCTCACGCTCCGCGTGATGCCATCGTGATTGCGCTTCTTTGTCTGATTACCTTGGAGGTGACTTCGACGACATTGATCGTGGGCTGGCAGGGTGATGGTGCCATTCTTGGTGTAGGGGTGGCGGTGGCGGCCGCTCTCTATTTTGGGTGGATGCTTCGCCATCGCGACGCTTCCGTGAATGGCGAGAGGTCGGGAAATGAGTTTTGAAGAACCCTTCTAGTGGTTAGACAAGTCCAAACCGGCGGGTTGATTTGGACCGCGGATTTTCGCGGATGGGCGCGGATTTTTTGTTGGTGGCGGACGCGCCGCTTTTTTTCCCATCCGCGCCAATCCGTGTCCGTCTGCGGTTTTTCATCGGGAACGTCCGACCATTTCGATTTGGTCGGCCACGATGAGGAAAACGACTCGTTGGCCGCTGTTACCTCCTGTAATTCAACGAAGCCTCATTACTGCATGGAATCGCCTTCCGAGTTGCGCTTCTACATGGCTTGGAAATCTCCTATGTGGGGTTAGTTTTGCCGCATGTGGAAGCCCCCCCGATTCAGCATCCGGCTTTGGTGGTCGCTTGCCATTGGGTTCTTGATGGCAAGTGCGGCTTCGGGCGCGGACTACAAGTCTTTCAATCTTCCGTGCCTCGCGCCCTTGTTGGAAGGCGTCGATTCTGAAGCGCCGGCGACGATGGAAGTGGCGTTTTTGCGGGGGCCTTTGCGGGGAACGGAGTTGCGCGAAGGGGTGGGGAAAGTGGACTTCTCGATCTCGACGGAGTCCGCGGAGGCGCAGGCGTTTTTTAATCAGGGGGTGGCTCTGTTGCACGGGTTGGATTACGGCGAGGCGGAGCGGAGTTTTCGTGAGGCGTTGGTGCGTGACGGGGATCATCCGATGATTTTCTGGGGGTTGGCGATGTCGAACGAACAGCGACCGCAGCGGGCGCGGCTTTTTGCGCAGCAGGCGATTCGACGACTGAGCAATGAAACGACGCCGCGTGAGCGTCAGTGGGTGGAGGCATTGGCTCGGTTTGCCCAGGTGCGTGCGGATGGTCCGGACAAGCTGCCACCGCCGCCGGAGTTGAGTGATGAGGAAATTCGCGAATTGAAACGGCAACGTATTCGTGACCTGGAAGCGCTTGTTTTGAGTGATCCCGATGATGTCGAAGCGAGGGCGTTTTTACTACGGCAACTGACTTTGGACGAACACCGCTCTGGCATTCCGATCACGAGCCATGTGGCTGTGGATGGGTTGGCGCGAGAATTGGCGGAAGCCGCGCCTGAACATCCGAGCCGTCATTACCGGATTTTCCTCTGGTTGGGTGAAAATCCTAACATGGCACAAAGTCCTGCCGGTGAGAGCGCGTTGCTTGCGCCTGACTTGGCCGACTCGTGGCGTTACGCGGCGGAGGCATGGACGGCGAGTGGATATCATCACCGGGCGATTCCGTTTCTTGAAGCGGCGTTGCGTGTCGATCATCGCCGCATGCGGGAGCATCTGCTCATGCCCGGGGAGATCGCGACACTCACTTCCAACTACACCGCGCTGGTGGAGTCACTGGCTTCGATGGGACGAGTGAGAGAAGCGGTCGAATGGTCGCGACGTATGATGACTTTGCCCCGGGATCTGGAGCCGAATCGAGGGATCGGGGAGGGGATGAATGCCGTCGGGAAGCGACTCTTCGTCCAGGCGCACCTTGGGGCGGAATTGTTCGGCGAATTGCTGGAAAAACTGGATTCAGAGCCGCTGCTGTTTCCGCGAAAACAGTCGCCGTTTGAGCAGGCGCAATGGCGTTACTGGAAGGCCTTGGCGCTGGCCTCGCTCGATCGTGATGAAGAGGTGGAGGCGCTGCAAAAAGAGATCACGCAATTCTCGGAGCGCGCCGATTCCAAGGCAGCGCAGGAGGCGATGACGCGGTTGTTGCGGGGGTTGGAGACCTGGAAAGAATTGTCTAACAAAACATTGAATGAGGATTCCGATGTTCCACCGCCGCCGAATTTTCCGGCGTGGCAGTGGGCGCGTGAGTTGACGAAAGCCGGTCATCCGGAATTGGGACTGCGTGTTGCGAATGAAACGCTTGATCAGAGTTCGGGACGTTGGTTGGCGGCGGCGGCAGTTTGTGAATTGAGCTTTGCCTCTAATGATGCGATTGCGGCGATGAGAATATTTGACCGTCGTTTCCGCACGGATGCGGCTCGCACCGACGCGGACTTGCCGGTTCTCAAAAGATTGAATCCTGTCGCCGAACGCATGCAATTGCCGAAGCGTTGGATCTTGCGTTCGTCCGATCCGGAATTGCCGGGTCTTCCATCGGACCCGGAGTCGTTGGGTCCGCTTTTTTGGAAACCACCGATAGCGCCCGCGTTCTCATTACCTGACCACGCGGGGCGCGAGATTTCACTGGAGTCTTTTCGGGGTAAGCCCGTGTTGCTTCAGTTTATCCTGGGCGTCGGTTGTCCGTATTGCGCCGAGCAACTCAATCTCTTTCGACCGCACTTGCCGGCATTCAATCATGCCGGGATCGAGACCGTCGCGATTACGAGAGATCCCGTCGAAGTGCTGACGAACGTCTTCGGAGAGGGTCCGGAAAAGAATCCGGAAGCCGCGGAGTCTTTCCCGTTTCCCGTCATCGCGGACCCGGAGCTACAGATATTCAAAAATTATGGTGTTTTTGATGATTTCGAAAGTGGTGGTATGCACGCGACCATCCTTGTTGGTTCGCAGGGCCGAGTTTTGTGGAGACATGCGAGTCACGGGCCCTTTGACCAGCCTCGGGAACTGCTGGAGGAGGCGCGCCGGCTCCTGAAGATCTACGGAACCGAAGAATAGGAATTTCGCTTTTTTCAGGGACGAATTTGAGGCAAATTGTCCATTACTCAGTGATTTTGAACGTTCTCCTAGTAGGAGAACCCCACATTTTCTGAGCTTTCCCCCGCAAACCCCAAACTGCCCGGCCGGTGCCCTTTCACGTGGAGGCAAGGGACTCCGGTTCGAACTCCGATTCATGAAGACTCCGAAGGAATCCTGTCCTGATCCAGTCGCGCACGCTTTCGCTGGCTTATCCATTTTCCTGGCGCTGGTGGTTCTGCTTCCGCTGAGCGCTTCCGCACAAGTGGATTTGGATTCCGATAGTGATGGCTTGCTCGACGCGTGGGAAATTCAGCACTTCGGCGTCCTCGACGATCCGGATGGAGATCCCACCGACGATCCAGACGGGGACGGCCATGACAATCAGAATGAATGCGATGCGACGACGGATCCGCTCGACCGCGATTCTTGTTTTATCCTAACCGAGGCACAATTTGATCCGAGCAACTTGGAGATCGAATGGACGAGCGAACGCGGGAAAAAGTATCATGCCCAGCTTTCCAGCGACTTCGTCACCTGGGGCAGCATTAGTGACAGCACTGGAACAACGCCGTACGACTTTTACGGAACCGGCGAGACTATTCGCGCAGACTTCAATGACGCGGCCAATCCAATGGTGACCGGGGCAGTGACACGTGAAATCTGGTTCGATCCATCCATTCTTGGAAACCTCAACAATTTCAAAGCCTACGTCGACAACGGCGGATCGCCCCTTCCTCCGGACGGTGTGGAATGGCGCTCCAGCCTCAAGGCTCCCTCCGAGTATGGAAGTAACTTTGGACAGCGCTATCGCGGGTTCATCGTGCCGAAAACGTCCGGGGACTACACGTTTTACATCGCCGGGCGTCATCAGTGTGAATTCTGGCTCGACACCACGGGCGACACGACGGATGCGGTGGGACTTCAGCGCGAGTGTTATCTATTCGACAACAATCTGACGGAGGAGGAAGACTGGGATTACCTCGCTTCGCAAGGACTCACCGACACGCAGCGGTCGCGGCCTGTGGCTCTTGTGGCCGGGCAAAAGTATTTCCTCGAAATCTGGCAGACGCACAATGGTCAGTGGGACCACCTTGCTGTCGGATGGGAATTGAATGGGGGTGGTGAAATTGAAGTCGTGCCCGGTGATTGCTTGTCGCCTAACACGGATTTTTCTGACAACAACCTCGCGACTCTGCAGGATGCCGCGCGCAGCTTCACACGGGTCGTGACTTATGGCGCAAGTAGTCTTGGTGGATCGGGGGCGGAAACCGCACTTGATACCGACGGCGATGGCGTGGACGACGCAACGGAGGAAAGCCTCGATGGATTCAGTCCCTACATTGCGCAAAGCGCTTCCCCCGGTCAGTCCGATGCCCAAACTCTGACTGACGCCGCCGCTGCCGATCCGATTAACGACACCATCACCGTTGTAACCACCGATGTGCTGGCGCGGGAGGATAATGGTTTGATCGGATCTGGAATTCCACGGGTGAAGGATGTCGGTCGCTTCAGTATTCGCCGATCGGGCTCGCTCGCTCCGGTGACCATTCAGTTCGATGTCACGGGGACTTCAGATACGACTGTTGCCGGAAGCGCTTCGAGCAATGACTATATTCTGGAAACGCCGACCGGAACTCCTTTGCCTTCAACAGGGAACACGTATGCAGTGACCATTCCG
This sequence comes from Verrucomicrobiota bacterium, assembly GCA_039192745.1. Taxonomy (GTDB): domain Bacteria; phylum Verrucomicrobiota; class Verrucomicrobiia; order Verrucomicrobiales; family DEV007; genus JBCCWV01. Next base: position 7,144 of record JBCCWV010000156.1, read on the forward strand.
TTCGGAGGTGACGAGTGTATTTTTGAGGTGCGCTCCTTGGTGGACGAGGTTGTGGAGTTTCCCGAGCAATTGACTGTCACGGTGCCAGCAAGCCTTGATTACACGGTTGGTATCCCGTCGCAAGCCTCAGCCAACATCCATGACGCGAGGGATGACCCTGAGTTCAATAAGTACTACATCGCGACTTTCTCCAAGGATGCGAATGCGGTAACGAACACTTCCGCTTCTGGAGCCACTGTTCTTGTTCTCAACGGAAGCAACCAAGTTGCCAACGTCAGTGACTTCTTTGAAAACCTGACGTCTGCGCAAACGAACACACACATTCACCGCGCCACCTTGAAGCCGGACGGGATCACTTTCGATTCCGGCCCTGTCGTTGAGTCCATTACCGACGATGGCACGGAGACGGGCACGGCGATTATGGGTCCGGTCTCCAATTACACCTACCTCATCGAACCGCGGGCCGGCTTCACGCAACAGGATCTCATTGATTCGCTGGAGTTCGACAATCCCAAGCAAGGCAGCCCGGCCGGGACGACGCCTCTTTACAATAACAAGCATACGCAAATGAATGGAGGTGGCGAAATTTGGGCCATCTACCGGCGCCAGCCCGCCTCCGAGCTTTCCCCTGAAGCAGAAGGACGCATTCCGCCCACGCCGACGATCGAACCCATCGAGCCCGTTGCCGAGCCGGACAAGCTTCGTCGCGAAGTCGCGCGCTTCCTTACTCAGGCGACCTTTGGCCCGACAGAGGCCGATATCGAGGAGCTGATCTACGAGATCGAAAACACGCACAGTGGCGATCGCATTGCTGCTTTTGATGCTTGGATCACCGATCAATGGGCGGTGCCGCAGTCACTTGTAAGAGACTTTGTTCACGCTCTCGATATGCAGGAGTTCACCCTTCGAGGTTACTTCGATCCCGCTCGCAATGGCGCCGCGAGTCCGCCTCCGGTCGCGCCGACCAATTGGCCGAGCTGGCCCTCGCAGGACATTTCCAACTTTGACTCCCTGAACATCGCGACCTGGCAATCTCCGGACGCTGACTTCCCGCTCACCGGCGCTCAGGAGAACGCACTCGATGGCCCCCTTGGCTCTCCCAACCACAATAACCGCCGCCGCGCCCAATGGACGATCATGGTGCACGGCAAAGATCAACTGCGGCAACGGGTTGGCTTCGCGCTTTCTGAAATCACCGTTATCTCCGAGGAACTTAACAACATCCGCCAGCATCACATCGCTGCGTCTCGTTGGATCGACATGCTTGCTGAGAATGCCGACGACCACTTTCGGGAGTTGATCGAGGACGTTACCTACAGCCCGCTCATGGGTAAGTACCTCAGCCACCTGCAAAACAGCAGCGAGGCCGCTTCCGGAGTTCCACCGGATGAAAACTACGCCCGCGAGATCATGCAGCTCTTTACCATCGGGCTCCTGCAGCTTTGGGACGATGGCTTTGTGAAGCTCGACCCCACGCAGTTCAACATTCTTCCGACTTATACGAATGACGACATCAGGGAACTGGCTCGCGTCATGACCGGGATGAGTTGGTCGACCAACAGCGCTGCCAACACTAACTGGGATAATCCGAACCTTGATCGCACCAACCCACCGAGCGGCTGGTATGACGATGGCAATGGAAACCTCTGGTATTCCTCGCGCTTCAACTACCCGATGGCGTTCTACAACGGCGAGCACGACAATGGGAACAAGACCATTGCTGGCGGGTTCACTATCAGCAATAACGGTAACGCCGACGGACGGTACACCAGCGAAGGAGACAAGGACCTTCGCGACGTGCACAACTACTTCGCGGGCACACAAACCAATCAGTTGAGTCCGAAAACCTTCGCCGCTTCTTGGTCGACGGACCCGATGGTCAATCACCAGAACACACCGGCGTTTATTTCGCGTCGTTTGATCCAAAGACTCGTCACAAGCAACCCATCCGGTCCCTACATCTACCGGGTAGCGCAGGTCTGGCGAAATACGAACGGCCAGCTCGATGAAGTGGTTCGCGCGATTCTTCTCGATCCCGAGGCGCGCAACCTTTCGACGTCCGAACTTAATCCCGAATACGGGAAGAAGAAGGAACCGATTGTGGCTTGGATTCAAGCCATTCGCGGTGCCGCTGGCCGTTCCCGTGTCACATTCGACGGCAGTGTTATCTCGGGCGATCCCGTGGATTTCCCAAACCAGACGCACCGCTTCCCGTTGAGTCCGACGGCCGACGGTGATTTGCGGAACTTTGACTATCCGCAGACGGAGATCGCCAAGTTCGCTGGTGCTGTTTTTTACGATAACCTTGGTGAACTCGTCTCGACCGGTCCCGGAACTTATCAACGCCATCCGGCTACCACCATTCGCGTGAATGCTCTTGATGGCGGCGGCACCAGTGCCCTCGGACAAACTCCGCTGAAGGCGCCGACCGTCTTCAACTGGTTCCTTCCCGACTACCAGCCCGGTGGACTCATCGCCAGCTTTGGTCTTTTCGCGCCGGAGTTCCAGCTCACCACGGAGAGTTCCGTCTTCCAGAACATCAATGTCTTTTGGACCTCGCACTGGGGCGCACAAGGATTCGGCGGGGCCAACATGGGTGGCAGCAACGCGAACGCCGATGCGGCTGGTTACTCCACTGTTTCCGGTACGTCCGGAACCAATCACACCGACGACAACGTCATTATGAACTATTGGGCGTGGATCTATCGTTATGAGAATTACCCCACTATTCCCGACAACGGGCTGAACGACGAACAGGACAAAGTCTTGCAACTCATTGACGACCTCGATGCAGTGCTCTTTGCGGGTCGCTACAAGCTGCTTTACCCGATCAATGCCAGCGATGACGGAACCTCGGTGCAGCAGGGGAATTTGACGCATTTCCCGAATCGAAACCCGCGCGAAACGCTACTCCACTACATCGCCGACACCTATAACGACAACGCGAGCATGTCGAACCAATGGAACAAGGTGCGGGCTGCGCTCTACATCATGGTCTCGAGCCCCGAGTTCCTGATTCAGAAGTAACCCCCAATTTTCGAAACTTGGAACCAAGGAAAACGCCATGAGAAATCCCAACAAGAAGATCCCCTTAAGCCGCCGCGGCTTTATGGCCCGTTCCGCCTGCTCCTCGATGGGGCTGACGGGTGTGGTGAGCACGCTTGCCCACATGCGGCTCATGGAAGGCGCGCTCGCGAACACGGTTAGTGGCATCACCGACTACAAGGCCGGCATTGTCCTCTTCCACTTCGGCGCCACCGACGGCAACAACATGCTCATGCCCGGTTCCGGCCACCCGAGCCGTGCGAACTACGAAGCCCACCGTGGCGTCCTCGCCCTTCCGCTGTCCTCGCCGGGTAACACCGATGACCCCCATGCGATTGTCGCGGACAACCTCGCCGCCCATGCGTCGGCTCCGGTCGGCGCCGAGAACTTCGCGCTTCATCCGCGCTTGCCGGACATGAAGACGCTCTTCGATAATCAGGAACTCGCCTTCGCTTCAAACATCGGCACGCTTGTTGTCCCGACGACGGCCGCGACTTACAATAGCGTCCCGCTTCCGCCGCAGCTCTTCTCGCACAGCGACCAGCAGAACCAGTGGCAAAGCTCCATTCCCGACCGGCCGTATCAAAGCGGCTGGGGCGGCCGCATCGCCGACCTCCTGAACCCGTCATTCAACGAGCCCGACAGCAAGATCTCCATGTCGGTTTCGCTCTCCGGCATCAACGACCTCCAACTCGGCCTTCTCGGCGACGTGACTCAGTATTCGGTGACCGACAACGGCGCGATCAGCCTCAACGGCTACGGCACCAACTACTCAAACGCCCTCACCGATGCGAGCAATGCGGAGAGTTATCGGAACAACACGAACGGTCGCCGCCTCAAAGCCTTCCAGGACATCATGAACTACACGCACGACCACCTCTTCGAAGAGGGCTACAACGTCGTCGTGCGCCGCGCCCGTGAGAACGAAGGCTTCGTCGGAAGCGCCTTCGCCGAAGCTGACAACTGGACCCACCCCACCGCCGTCGATAACAACGGCGACCCCTGGGGATTCATCGAAGGCACCTTCCTCCTGCAAAGCGGCGTCAACCCCGCCGGAAACAACGCGCTCAACAACTTGCCGGGTCTCTCGCGTCAGTTGATTTCGATTTCCAAGATGATCGCCGGTCGCCGTTGCCTCGGCAACAGCCGCCAGCTCTTCTTCTGTTCCTACGGCGGACACGACACCCACCAGGACCAGGGCGGATACGACTCCTCCGGCGGCGGCAACTACGTCGCAGGCGACCTCGACACGAACATGACCATCCTCAACGACGCGCTCAAAGCCTTCAACGACGTCATGCACGAGCTAGAGACTTACGAGGCCACCTTGAGTCTCCCTTCCGGCGAAGCATTCAACTACAACGACTTCATGCTCGTGCATGACGTCGTTGAAGGCTTTGAGCGCGTCGTTGAGGATGGTCATGTTCGTGTCGAGGTCGCCTGCG
>JBCCWV010000157.1:0-11479 GCA_039192745.1 Verrucomicrobiota bacterium
GCCAGAAGATCGAGCATCGGAAACTCGAGAACTTCAATTACGTTTACACCACTCTCCTCGACGACGATGCGCCGGACCCGGATTTCTTTAAGAAACGAAAAGGGCGCGGAGGCGGAAAGAAAAGACGCCGATAAGTTTCGTTATCATGCGCGTCCTCGCCATCGATCCCGCCCTCCGCAAGACCGGCTACGCGGTGCTCGAATCCAAGGCTCCCAACGAAAAACCCGGTGCCCTCACCTACGGCACTCACGTCAACAAGCCGTCGTTGCGCCAATCGCTGTGCTTCGTCGAAATCCGCACGCGCGTTTCCGACCTCATCGAGGAATTCAAGCCGGAGGTGTGCGCGATCGAGTCCGTCATCTTTGTCCAAAGCTACAAGACCGCGATCACATTGGGAGCGGCAAGAGGCGCCGCCATCACCGCCGCCGCGACGGCCGGACTCGAGGTCCGCGAGTATGCCCCAAGACGCGTTAAACAAGCGGTGGTCGGAAAAGGCGCTGCGGACAAATCCCAAGTCGCCTTCATGGTGAGGGCCCTGCTCGGCCTGACGGAAACACCAGATCCCGACGCCGCCGACGCCCTCGCCATTGGAATCGCCCACATCCAGTCGAATGGCGGCGGCGATCTCGTCTAGCGATTTACTCCGCCTTTTCGCCTTTCTCCGCGCCCTTGTTCTTAGGACCCTTCTTTCCGTAACCACGCGGTCCCTCTCCATTCCGCATGCGTTCACCACCTGCGCCCGCACGATGCTTGGCGAGAATTTTTTCCACGCGAGGATCAATCTTGACCATCTCCCGGTAAACCGTTTCGTGATATTCGCGAGAGGCGGCAATTTTTTCGGCGAGCACTTCTGCGGACTCCCGTTTCTCGCGCACGGCGATCACGTTCTCCAGTTCGTGGGCTTTCGCCCTCGCCTCTTCGAGAACTTTCCGGTCTTCCGGATTCATTGGTTTTCCACGTCCTCCTGGACCAGCGCCCATACCCGGCATGCCAGCTTCGCTGCGCGGCAACATCCGCTTCAAGATTTCCTGCACTTCGGGATCTTCTTTTTCCAAAGCCTTCCGTAGCGCCACCTTCAACTCTTCTCCCGCGACTCTCGCCTTTTCGCGAGCGGCGACAACTTCCGAGTCATTCCATACCGATCCAAAAGCAGCGCGAATCTTTTCCCGTTCCTCTGGAGACAAGGATTGCATGACCCGCTCCGGGCTGATCCTTTCGCCGAATCCCGGTCCACCCCGGCGTTGCTGAGAACGTTGCTCCTGTCCTCGCTTCTCCTCATCGGCGGCCGATAAAGTGATGGGCGCGATGAACAGAGCCGAGACAAGAATGGAGAATGTCAGGCGTAAATTCATTTGAAGTCGTCTAATTGATCCTACGAGGGATCAAACCCGCAAGAACTTGCCAAGTTTCGCGGCGAGCCGATTTGCCCGCAACCGTTGATTCCACGCAGAATTCTTAAAATCAGGGCCTTTTTGCGCCTTGCGCGGCACGTCATCTGCGTTAGGTGTGCGAGCTATGCCAGTTGCGACTCCTCAGCAATACGCCGAAATGCTCGATGCCGCCCAGAAGGGTGGCTACGCCTATCCGGCCATCAACATCACCTCACTGCCGACGATCAACGGCTCGCTCAAAGCTTTCGCCGAAGCAAAAAGCGACGGGATCATTCAGGTTTCCACCGGCGGCGGGCAATTTGCTTCCGGCACCTCCGTGAAGGACGCCGTCCTCGGCGCGATTATCCTCGCTGAAGCCACGCACAAACTCGCGGAACGCTACGACATCCTCGTCGCCCTCCACACTGATCACTGCCACCCGGAAAAGGTCGACTCCTTCCTACGTCCCCTTCTCGCCGAATCCCGCCGACGCAAGGAGAATGGTCTCGGACCGCTCTTCCAATCCCACATGTTCGACGGCTCTGTCGTCGACCTCGACGAGAACATGAAACTCTCCGCCGAACTCCTCAAAGAGTGCGCGGAACTCGACATCATTCTCGAAGTCGAAGCTGGCTGCGTCGGCGGCGAGGAAGACGGGCACGACACATCAGGCCTTCCCGCGGAAAAGCTCTACACCACGCCCGAAGACATGCTGCAAGTCTACGAGACGCTTCATCCCCTCGGTCGCTTCATGTTCGCCGCGACGTTTGGCAACGTTCATGGCAGTTACAAACCCGGTGCTGTCCAGTTGAAACCTACCATCCTGAAGGACGGTCAAAAGGCGGTCACCGACAAGTATGGCGCCGAAGCGGAAATGGACCTCGTCTTCCACGGCGGCAGCGGCAGCGCTCTTGAAGAGATCCGCGAGACTTTGGACTACGGCGTCATCAAGATGAACATCGATACCGACACCCAGTATGCATTTACTCGTCCGGTCGTTGACCACATGTTGAAGAACTATGACGGCGTTCTCAAAATCGATGGCGAGGTTGGCAATAAGAAAACTTACGACCCCCGCAGCTATCTGAAGATGGGCGAGCAGGGAGTTTGCGACCGGTTGAAGGAAGCCTGCGACGATCTTCTCTCCACAGGGAAGACGATCTACAAAGGATAACGAGGATCAGCAGAGCAACCGGAGAGAACAAAAAAGCCGCGCCCCACCTTGGCGGGAACGCGGCTTGATTCTGGACTATGGCTTGTTGGGAAAATTAGAGAGCGGCTCCTGCCCACAGCTTTGAGTATTGCTCGCAGTGGACAACGATCGACTTGTATTTGTCGAGGTCGACGCCAGCCGGGATCGTGTAAGTCTGGTCACCCTTGGCGGACTTGAGCTTCACGAGCTTGTAGGATCCGCTGGTTGCATTCTTGCCATTGAGTTCGGAGAGAGATTTCGGCGAGAAGAAAATCTTCAGGTCTGGGGCGCTTCTGGTTTTGAAACCGACGAGCTTGAGCTTTTTCACACCGTCTTCTTCGACGATTTTCCAGCTGCCGTTGACGGAGTATTCTTTCTTGGACCAGCTTCCGGAAGCGACGCTGGTTTCTGCAGCCACAACCGGTGAGGCGGCGACGAGGATCGCCGCAAAGAAGGCGACGGTGGAACGAATCGGATTTAAGATAGTAATGTTCATGACGAGTATTTGTTAGTGATTTGAAGTTTGTGAAAGCGAGCACATCGCAGCGCTTCGAGGATGTGAATCCCCGGCGAGGTGAATATTCCGAAAATAATACTTTCTTTTTCGGGGAATAATTCGCGGAAGTGGACACGAAGGCGATTCCGATTAACATGCGACGCGATGCCGGAAGACAACCGCGACAAACCCGAGAACCCTTTGCTGAACATTCTCCTGAACGTTCTGCTTCCTGTCGTCATTCTGAGTTATCTCAGTAACCCGGAAAAAGAAATCTTCGGCATCCCGGTTGGACTTGGTCCGTTTTGGGCGCTCATCGTCGCCATCTCGTTTCCGGTCATCTACGGCGTTTGGTTCTTTATCACACGAAGGAAAACGAACTTCTTTTCCATTCTTGGATTCGTCAGCGTCTTGCTTACGGGCGTGCTCGGACTTTACCGCGTCAACCCCACGCTTTTCGCCCTCAAGGAAGCGGCCATTCCCACCATGTTCGGAATCGCCATTCTGATTTCACATTGGACGTCGAAGCCATTGATCGAGCTGTTTCTTTTGAATCCTGATGTCGTGAACCTCGACAAGATCAATGCCGTCGTCGCCGAGAAGGGCCGCGAAGAGGAATATGGGAAATTGAAGTTCATGGGCACAATTCTTCTCGCGGCGAGCATGTTCGTGAGCGCAATTTTGAACTTCTTTCTCGCCATCTATTTCCTTCACGGAAAAGAAGGCGATGAGGTCGCCTACAACGAAGCGCTCGGAAAGATCCAGGGTTACGGGTTTCTTGTCATTGGCATTCCGTTCGCCGTGATCATGATGTTTGCCTTGTTCTACATCTTGAAAAAAACCGCCGCGCTGGCGGACTTGGAAATGGAAGAACTTTTCAACGAGCGCGTCACCACCAAGGCCACTCAGGTAGAGAAAGGAAAGCCGGTCGAAAAATCGTCCACTGAACCTTCCTAGACATTGAAGACGCCAATCTTCGAGAGCATTGATTGGCTGGGGAGTATCGCATTCAATGAAGGACTGACCCGGCAGGAAGAAACGGTAGAGCGCATTCTTGCTGGCGACTCCGGCTCGGCGTTTTTTCTTCTCGAACACGAGCCTGTCTACACGATCGGCCGCACCCGCGACCGGCGGAGTCTCAATGAGGACTCGCTCCCCTACCCGGCCATTGAGATCAATCGCGGCGGCCAAGCGACGTTCCACGGCCCGGGCCAACTAGTCGGCTACGCCGTCGCCGACCTGCGGAAATCGGAGCGCGACCTTCACGCCCATTTGCGTTGGCTTGAGGAACTGGTCATCGACCTGTGCCAAATCCATGGAGTCAAAGCCACGCGCCGTGAAGGTTTGACCGGCGTCTGGTGCGAGGACCGCAAGATCGCCTCCATTGGCGTCGGCGTCCGCAAGTGGATCACGATGCACGGATTCGCTTTGAACGTGACCGCCGAGTCGCTCGCCGGATTCTCATCAATCATCCCTTGCGGGATCGACGGTGTCGTAATGACGAGCCTTGAAGCCGAGGCTGGAATGCCACTTGAAGTCGAGAAAGTGGCCGGGAAATGTGGGACCTTGCTGGCGAGATAAGCTGAAGAAAGAGCCGGAAATCCAGCAAAAGAGGGTTAATTTCCTGCAATCCGGCGTAATCATTTCCCACATTCGCCACCATCCTTCGAAACGATGAAAACAATCACGATTTCCCTTTCTCTCACCTTCCTCCTCGCCTGGTCCGCATCGGCCGGCGACGCCGCGGAAAGCAAGCTGGCCAAAGACCGCAAGGCCATTCTTGCCATGGCCGGCGATTTCCTCGTCACCTTCGAATTTGAGGAGACTTTTTCGCTCCATGAGGACTACAAGCTTCGGAAACCCTACCGGGAATATGCCTCTGAAACCGTGAAGGTAATGATCGACAAGCCGCATCATATCTCGCTTCAACACATTCTCCTCGACGAAGACACCGGCCGCATCGTGAAACACTGGAAACAGGAATGGATTTACGAAGATACTGAAATTTCCAAGTATGAAGGCGGGCAGACCTGGACAGTTGAGAATATATCCAAGAAAGAAGCGAAAGGCACTTGGAGCCAGCGGGTTTACCAAGTGGATGATACCCCGCGTTACGAGAGCTACGGAAAGTGGGTGCACGAAGGCGGCGTTTCACAATGGACGTCGAAGCTTACACGTCGCCCACTCCCCCGTCGCGAGCATACCAAGCGTGATGACTATGAAGTCATGATGGCGGTCAATCGCCACACTCTGACGCCGCGAGGGTGGATGCACGAGCAGGACAATTACAAGCAAGTCTCTGTCGACGGACCTATTCTCTGCCGCGAAATCGGGTTGAATGAATATGAGTACACCACTGACGTGGACTTCTCGACCGTGAACGAGTTTTGGGAGAAAACCGAAGAATTCTGGCACCACCTGACGGCGAAGTGGAACGACGAACTCAGTGACGGACATCTCGCGATCAAGAACGATGAAGAGGTTGAAGGTCAGCCCCGTTTCCGGCGCATCTTTAGCCTCGCGAAACAAGTGAAGGAAGGCGAGTTAGAGGGCGCGGCCATGGAACAAGCGGTCGACGAATTGGTCGATGCCTTCGCCTCACCGGAGAATCGGAAAGAGACTTAATCCGCGCCTTCAACGGCCCATAGCATCCGCCCGGTGCGGAAAAAGAATCGGTCGTTGCTCGCGGCAACGCCATAGATGCGATCCTCCTCGGGCACCGTCAGTGAATTCTTTTCGAGGACGGTGAAGTCATCAACGGTGGCATCAAGGAGCGTGGATGTGCCATTCTTTGAAAAGAAATAGACTTGGCCGTCAGCATTGATGGGAGAGGCCCAGGTGCCGTCATCGAGACGCTCTTCCCAAAGCATTTCTCCCGTCTCGATCCGCGAGGCTTGAAGCGCACCAGCCCGGTTGACGAAATACGCCTTGCCGTCATGGATCATCGGTGAGGCAAAACTGCTGGTGATCCCTTCGGCCGGGCGAACGCGATCACCGCCCGTTAAATCCCCCTCTCCACCAAGCCTGACAATTAGACTATTCCCCGGGGCAGAGGAACCGGTCACGAGGAATCGGCCGTCGGTGGCGGGCGATGCCACCGTGTTCCCCTCGATATCCTCGATCCACCACAGGCGCTCACCATCCTCAAGGCGGAACTCTTCCACAACACCATTGGAACTGATGACAATCCGCTTCTCCTCTTCGAATTCATACACCAGCGGCGACGACCACGAAACGCGCGCCTCGCGGTCCTTTTTCCAAATCGTTTCCCCCGACTTTTTATCAACCCGAATCAAGTAGGACGGTCCGTCGTGATCGATGAGAAGAACGAGAGAGTCCCCCGCGTCCGCCAGTGAGGATCCAAGACCATGGTTCCCCTGAAACTCCCCGAACTCCTGAGTCAGGCTCCTTTTCCATCGTTCCTTTCCTTTGGGATCAAAGGCTGCCAGATCGCCGCTTTCAAAAAACGCGTAAACTCCATCGGCATCTGCAACCGGTGTTGGCGCACCCTGCGAGATCATTTGGCTCACCTTCTCCGCTGTTTGTGAAGCTGGGAGTTCTTTCAACCAGCTTCGTTCCCCTGACTTCGTTTCGAATGCCTCCACGAAGAGTTTTTCCTTATTGTCGCCTCCAGTGCTCGTCACATAAACGGTGTCACCCCAGACAACAGGACTCGATTGCCCGAAGCCTTCCAAGTCCACTTTCCAAGCAATTCCTTCTTCCGGCGACCACTTGCGGGGCAAATTGCGTCCATCTGCATTTCCGTCCCCTCCTCCACGGAAAGAACGCCAGTTCCCAGAAGATTCAGTCTTGGCCTCGTTCTCGCCGGAGGCAGACCAAACGAAAAAGTGAAAGACGCAGCCGACGAGAACAGGAGAGAAACGGGCAAGTCGATTCATGACCACGACCTATGCTCCGCCTCCGGGCGAAGATCAACCGGTGGCTTCGCGCTCCTTGGACCGCACCCACTCAAGACGCAGCTTTTTCACCACTTCGCCCAGTTCGTCCTTTTCCGCTTTCGACCTCGCTTTTCTCGACGCTTCACGAATGGCTTCCAGAAAACCTTGCCGGGACAAGGGAAGATCAGCGCCACCACGCAGGCGGAGGTCAGCATTGGAATGAATCATGGACCGAACCATCCCGAACCACGCGCGGTTTACGTGTCGCCTCTTGCAGTTTTTTGACGTGACCCAGCGAATGCGCAAGCCAGCGACAACGTCGCGCAATCCTCCAATGGCCCTTCGCAAAGCGTCATGTTGATTAGCGTCGTTGAAGTTTTTCCTCAAAAAGAGCGGCTGCAAGGACGCGTGTCCAGCCGGTGTTCTAAGTCGCTGTCCCGTCGTCTTTCAGAACGCGCCGGATCGCGCCAAGCGCGAAAAAATACTTTCCATCTTACCGGAGCTAGGCACGTGCTCAGTAACATTGCAATGCCCCGGCAGCAGCATCCAGGGAAAGGTTTCGCTCGATTCCTGCTATGCAGAATCGTCAGAGGAAGATGCGAATCGCCGCAATCTTCTCCTTCGGCTCGACTCGCTTCTTCGTGACTGTTCTGCTCTGAAAATTGGAGGTGAGCAAAACCTCATCGAGATCGAAGCAGGATGTCATGCCGCGCGCATTCTCATCTACCCGGAGCAACCGTTCATCTTGCCTATTCTCGCAGAGATGTTGGATTCCGAGTCTTCAGGCGAATCCGTTGCCGCGCCTGTTCCTCCGGATGTTTGGCTCGATGAATTTCCGCACATGGAAAACGCGAATGTCCTGGACGCCGAGAATCAGTTTCAACGAATCCTGCAACTCGTCCGCGATTCACGCCCCATATTCTTTCACTTCCGCACGGCAGTGGCCTCTTGGACACAGTCCTTCTCGCAGGGAATCTGGGACCGCATCGGCAACATTGCCGTCTTCAAGGCCAATGGCGGGGAGAATTCCGTTTACTTCGATCTCACCTCTCCCTGTCTCACCGTCGCCGACGACGGAACACCGAAGTTCCTTCTCGGAAGTGCGTAAAGACCGTTACCCCTGGTAATCCGAGGGCTTGCAGCCTTTCAATTCTTTGAAAGCCTTGCTGAAGTGGCTGATGCTGTTGTAACCGACTTCAATCGCCGCCTCGGTCACGTTGAAACGGCCACTTTCGAGGAGTTGTGCCGCTTTTTCCACGCGAGCCTGCCGCAAGTAGTTCGTGATCGTCATTCCCGTCGTCTCTGAAAAAATACGGGAAAGGTAGAACGGGCTGCAGCCGATGTTTCGTCCTAACGTTTCAAGTGTCGGTGGCACGTCCAGCGCTTCACAAATCAGGCGTTTCACTTTTTCCACCCGCTCCATGGCAACGCGACGTTGACGAAGACAAAAGAACTCATCCTCCTTTTCCTTCTCCGCAAAAAAGACGATGGAAAGGCACTCCACCGCTTTGCTTTGATAAAACATCGAAGAAGCCTCTTCACGGATCGGCGGATTGACGAGTGAACGGAAGAACTCGCGGTCACTTTGCCTCATCGGACGGCTCTGTAGATTCATGCTTTTTTCCGAGCCCTTCACCGCTTCGTCAAAAACCGTCTTCTTTACCCCCGACGAGAGACTGTGCCGGTGAGGTTCCAACTGCCGCTGCAGGTGCTCCACGGAAAATCGGACGACGGCAAAACGATGTTGCTCCTTTCGGTGCCGCACGGCATTGCAGAGTCCATCCGCGCCGTCATCAGCTCCGATGCGATAATACCCTACGGAAGACGGCCCGAACTTCATGGAAGAACTCCCCTGCTGCAAAAGACCACCTCCATCCATGTTCAGACAGATGTCCACCGTGTCCGGCTCGAAATCACGCCCCCAGTCCACATCTTCCCTTCCTTTGAATTCGTGGATAAACACGTTCATACCGGCTTCGCGCACCGGCCGGTCGTGGAGTTGCTGCGACGAGCCGTTGCCAACGTCGTTCCAGCATGGAGAGGGCGAGGCGATCATGGATAAGGAGTCTGCCCTGATCTTAATGAGACTGAGTCTCAATGTCAACGGCGAAAACCGCCGCACCCAAATTTACAGGGGCGGCGGTTTTCAGGACACTGAGAGAGTGGAACCCCCGTTCACCATCGACAGTGTCCTCCGCTGAGGAACCGCACTTCCCGGAGACTCCTGGGAACCGGGAGATGCGGCAAATCGAAAAATATATTTCGGAAATTTAACTAACGCCAAGTCGGCGAACCATAGGCAGCTATCAGAAAGAGTTTTTGTCTTACGAGGGCAATCAAACACGACTCCGGAACATTCAGCTAACGCGACCTTGCGAAGAAATGGCGACTGGATGACGGGAACTTGGTCTCTGACGGAACTTAGCGAGACTGGCTAGAGCGGATAAATTAAAACTGTAGCCGGTATCCGTCCGTCGCGAAGCGTCGGGTTAGCTGTAGCCGTACGTTTTTAACGTCCGCTAGCTCGCAAAACCTCTCGCGTCGCGAAGCGACCGCTTAAAGGTCCGCGTGACCAATCCTGCTTAAATGGTCGCTTCGCGACTCCATTCAATACCATCCACCTTCGGCTGCAGTTTAGTTGTATATCCGCTCTTGGGTTTACCTGAAGAGCGAGAGAACGCGACGTCTCCCTAATCTCAGCCTAGACTCCGTGTACGTAGACAGGCCCCAATCGTCATTCTGAACGTTTCCAGTAAGAGACAATTGGGACCCGAGATTCTCGCGAACTATTCGGGTATTAGAAATTATCCCCGGCGGCGGCGGAGACAGAGCATGGAAGAAAAGAGTCCTACGAGGAGGGCCGAAGAAGGTTCGGGAATGAAAGAACGAGAGTTCAGAACCGGCGAAGCACCAGAGGTCCAGAATGTATCGACAGAGAATGCATCGATACCGTAATCGTTAGACGCCCCCACCGCTCCGTTGATATCCACCGAGAATGGAACACTTACGCCAGGAGAAGTGAATTCCGCCCAGTATAGACCTGTGCCATCTGGCTCAGTACCGTACAGACTGCTCGTCAAAGTCCATCCAGTTGTCTCTGCTATCGTAAGACCGGCAACTGGCTGACCTGGTTGCCCGGTAAGCTGTATTACCAGTGTAGTGAAGCCGCCAACTCCGCTGCCAGAACCAACACCGCTGATCGTGTCGTCAACACGCGGGATGGCAGGTCCGCTGATAAACCCAGAGTAATAATTAAGACTGCCACTTCGATGGCCGTAAACCGTGGGAGAAGTGTCTGCTATACCGTCGGTCCCTTGAAAGAGTCGAGCAGTGGTGGGATCTACTCCAACGTCTGGCGTCGCATCGTCCAAAACTGTTCCAAAACTAAGCCCAACACCGCTAGACTCCAGAAGGTCCCACGCATAAAAATTAGTGTCTGAATCGTTGGTTCGAACCCAAGCATCAGGCTCATAATCCCATGCTTGGCCGAGAGAGGTGATGAAGGCAAGGGACGGCGATGCCATAAGCAACGACGCCGCGCCGACGAGAAGGTTGAATTTCATTTTCATATTTTGGTTAGGTTAAAAATCAACTCGCCCGAGCTAGAGGGGCCAAGGAAGAGTTTCTTCTATCAACGAAGGAGTGAACTCGGGTTATTGCAGTCTTTGGTGGTTTTCCGCTAGCGGGTGCTTGTGATTGATTATTGCGGGTTTGTCTCGGTAACGAATGACGAGTAGTTTCGATCTCCAGCCCTCCCCCGGCGGCGGACAAGGAGAAAAGAACTCACTAAAGCGAGAAGAACAGCAGTTTGGGGCTCTGGAATGGGGACGGCACTCGCAATGGAAAAGACATCACTCTGTTCAAGCTGAAGGGCCAAGAGCCCGGCGCTGCTCCCCTGTGTCCAATCGATATTGAAGCTGGTAATGGATCCAAGGGAACTCACATCCCACTGGAAGGTTCTGGCATTGATGAGGAAGGGGCCTCCAAAATCGCCGGAACCAACCACGGACGAGGAAGTGAAATCGGCGACCATACTCTGCGTTCCGCCGTTGAAACTGAGCAGTGGATCAGAAGTCGCCGAGCTTCCCTCCCAGTCTTCCAGCGTCAGAACTACCGTTGCCAAGCCGCCGATTGGATCCGGGTCGAAAACGGTGAAATCGCTAGAACCAGCGAATGAATAGAGAGAGATTCCCGCAGAATAGTGGGTGCCGGCGGTTCGGTTGACTTCCGCATTACCGGAACCGGCTTCGAAAGAACCGATGGGCGATGGCCAGGGCGTCCCGGGAGGCGCAAAAGGACCTACTTCAAATGTCCCATAACCGGGCAGATTGCTGAAATCGTCCCAACCATCATAATCCGTGTTTCCACTCAAGTTGTTGATGACGATAACCGCGCCAGAAGGAAGCACGGACAAGAGGAGGAGTGCAGAGACACTCAGTTTTAAAGAAAGAACGAATCTTTTCATGATTTTAGAGGGAACGTTCATTCCGAATCGCCCGACTCGGAGGATCGCCCTCCGGGA
>JBCCWV010000158.1:0-11414 GCA_039192745.1 Verrucomicrobiota bacterium
CTTGTAGCGCGGGAAGTCGCCCGGTGCTCATCGGCGGTCTAGCATTGTTCTTAAAGCGAGTTCAAGAATTTCAGTAGTGCTTCGCGGTCTTCTTTGCTGAGTTTGCGAAACGTCTTCGCGCTTTCTTTGGCTTCGCCGGCGTGCCAGAGGATGGCTTCGGTGAGGTTGCGGGCGCGGCCGTCGTGGAGGAAGAAGGTGTGGCCGTTGACGGTTTCCTGGAGGCCGATGCCCCAGAGTGGGGTGGTGCGCCATTCGCGGCCGGAGGCGTCGAAGTCGGGGCGTCCGTCGGCGAGGCCTTCGCCCATGTCGTGGAGAAGGAGGTCGGTGTAGGCGTGGATGGTTTGGCCGGAGAGTTCGACGAAGCCTTCGACCTCCCCGGTTTGGTTGGTCGGGACGTGGCACTTGGCGCAGTTGAGTTCGTGGAAGAGCTGTTCGCCGCGAAGGTTCACGGGGTCGTTTACGTCGCGTCGGGCGGGAGGAGCGAGACAACGAAGATAAGTCGTGACGCGTTCGAGGACGCGCGCGTCGGCTTCGGGTTCTGGTTCGTGAAGATCCTTTCCGATTTTTTCGCGCTGGGAAACGGTCACGGTGTCGCCGGGAAACAACTCGGTGCGAATGCCGATGTCGCCGTGGAAGGCGGATGCGGATTGCTGGTGCAGGTCGGGCTGATTGGCCTTCCAGCCGAAGCGACCGAGGCGTTTTGACTGGTGCTTCTCGTCCCAGACGAAGTTGGCTTTTCCGGAAATGCCGTCGCCGTCTTCATCGTCGGGGTCGGCGGCTTTCAGGATGTCGGTTTCCGGAATCGCTTCGAGCAAACCCAGACCAAAGACGGCGGGAGCGACGCGTGGGCTTTGGAGAAGTTCTTCCTCGGGCGTGCCGTAGGCGAAGTCGCGAAGCGTGAATTCGGGCCTGCGGAGGGAGAAGGTTTCGCCGTCGGGGAAGGCGCCGGTTTCGACTTCATTCCATTTTACTTCGACCTTTGCTTCGGGTTCGACGTCGGGGAGTGCGAGGGCCTGCAATTGCGCGCCGTAAACGGGATGTGGGCGTGGGCCGCCGTGCGGATTGGTGCCCGGAAGACTGAGCCGGATGAGAAGGCCGACGGAGCTTTCGGTTTCCGTGGGCGGTCGTCCCCGTCCGTCTTGCACGTGGCACGACGAACAGGAGCGGGCGTTGAAGAGTGGCCCCAGCCCGTCGCGGCCTTTGGTCGAGGCGGGAGCGGAGATCCAGTTTTGATTGAAAAAGGAATTTCCGATCGTGAAGCCTCGCCGGTTTTCGCGGGTGATGTTTGCGAGGGGTCGCTCGAAGGCGCTCTTGCCGGTGAGGAAGACCGTGGTGTCTCCACCCGAACGCGCGTCACCCGCAAGCGCTCCGATGGGGAACGAGAGGGCGAAGATCGTTAGAAGAGGGCTCAGCCGAAGCTTCACATCCTACTAAAACGTCTTATTCGGAAATCGCGACTTCGTGACCGAGCAATTTTCCGGCTTTTTGCAGCAATTCGCCCTGTTCTTCGAGCGATTCGATCGTTTTCAGGATCGCGACACGTCCCGGCGCGGAATCGTCGCCGAGGATTGCTTGGTCGAATGGAACGGGGATTTTTTTGCCCAGCTCGTAAGATTCACTGACGAAACCGGAAATCCTTTTCGCCATCTCGGGGTCCTTTGCCTCGACGAGAGCGACGAATCCGGGCCCCTCGACTTTCTCGCCGGTGAGCGTCGTGTAGGTCCCTTCCCAGACGTTTTTGATACCCAGCAAATCATACACAACGTCGTTGTGGGTCGTGTCGCTGAAGCAGGAATGTTCGTCCTCCTGAAGCTTCGAATCATAAGCGACAAGCAGGCGCTCGCTGGCCATTTCAAACGCGCTCAACATGGCGATACCCGCGAGAATGCGGCGCGTGGCTTCATTCGGATCGGCGAGGAATTCCGCGCGGTAATTCTCTTCGTTGTCCGGGGCCCACTCCTCTACGAGGTGAGTGAGGTTTTGCAGGAGAAGATCGGTCGTCGCTTTGAGTGCAGCGCCTCGGCGATCGGCGTTGGCGGCGGTGGTGTAATCCGTGAAAGGACGCTTGCCGGGACCGTCGGCGCTTTGGTCCTGACCCCAGAGGAGAAATTCAATCGCATGGTAACCGCTGCTGATGTTTTCCTCGCCGTCCTTTTCATTCAATTCTTCGATGAGCGCGGCGTCGATTTTGGGGAACTTGTCAGGCTTGTTGATCAACCCGGCGTCGAGGGCGCCGGCCACGTAGTCGAGGTAGGACTCATCCATCGGCCATGCGTTGAGCAAACCTTCCGGGCCGTCCTCATCGTCGATCGGACCTTCATAAAAGCGGAAGGCTTCCGTCTGCAGATAAGGGAGCCGTGCGGCGGTCCATGCCTCTTTCGCGGATTCAAACGCCTCTGCACTGGGCTTCGTCAGAAAGTCATTGATGGTCTTTGCCATCTTCGTGGCTTCCTTCAGCGAATCGCTGTAGTTGGCGTAAACGATGGCGGCGTAGTTTTCTGCGACTTGCTTTTCAAGGCTCCCGGTGTCGGCGCCAGACTCCGAGGTTTTGGGATCGCCGGCTTTTTCGCAAGACGAGAGAAGGGAAAGGCCTGCGAGGGTGAGAGTGACGAGGACAGTTTTCGATTTCATGGTGGTGGATACAGATCAGAGATTTCGGGGGCCGT
Source organism: Verrucomicrobiota bacterium (assembly GCA_039192745.1). GTDB lineage: Bacteria > Verrucomicrobiota > Verrucomicrobiia > Verrucomicrobiales > DEV007 > JBCCWV01. The sequence continues at coordinate 2,667 of JBCCWV010000158.1, forward strand.
GAAGGTTGTATCGCGACTGGGTCTCAATAACAACGGAAAATCGCCCGCAAATGGTGGGAAATGAGTCTATCGCACCGGATCCGTCTCCGCCGCATAGTCCACACCATCGAGGCCGAATCCGAAGAGCCGAAGGAACTCAGTTTTGTAATCGGCGAAGTCGTCGAGGTTTTTGGTTGTGATCCTGGACCACGTTCCTTTCACGGCGGCTTGGACGTCGTCGCGCATTTACCAATTGTCGATGCAGATACGTTTGGTGTCGTCGCGGGCGGCCATTTCCTTGAGGAGAATCGAGAGGTAAAGCGTCTTTTCAAGGAACAGACAGGAATCGCATTTTAGCGTTACTGCGGAAAAGTTTTCGCCGCCTTCGAACTGGCGGCCCTTGGAAACCCATGTAGTTTCGTCGGATGCGGACTAACAGAAGAGTTTTCTTGCTCGGTGCCATCGGCTTGACCACGGCTGCCGCAACTTTCTATTCCAAGCGAAAGAAAGATCCGTCAGGAGAGACAACGGAAGCGCCGGGGCGGTCGCCCGAAGTCGAATTTGCGAACCATTCTTATGTTTGCATTGACGGCTGGTGGCTGGCTCCGAGTGAAGTCCCTCCGGAATTACTGAAGAGTGCAACTCCCTCCCCGTTCGCGAAATGATGATGGATTGCCGATCCCTGGCCGCTCCTGAAAAAACGCGAGTTTGCCCGACAGATATCGTGCGACCGTACAAAGTCCGCCCACTGAACTTGATGTTCGCCGCGCTTTCCTATGGCACGGTATGACGTTTGTGTCATCGGGGCGGGTCCGGCGGGGATATCCCTGGCGCTGGAACTGGCGCAATCCGGCCTCGAGACTTGTCTCCTCGAAAGCGGCGGTGCGGCGCCGGACACCAGCCAACAGGAACTCAACGGTGGCGAGTATGGCAACCGGTTGCTTCGCGAGGACATCGGTCACAATCGCTCACGCGTGTTTGGCGGCACGACGATCATGTGGACCGGTTACTGTGCGCCACTGGAAGAGGACGTTTTCCCCGGGCATCCCGAGATTCCTTTTTCCTCGTGGCCGATCCGGAAGAGCGACCTCGATCCTTTTTATCAAAGGTCGGAGGCATACCTCGACCTTCCTCCCGGTCCCTTTAAGCGCGACTTTACCGAGCCGGCACTCGTTGCCGATCAGTTGCAAGAATACGATCTCGAATGGAGGCAATTCAAACTGAGCCTGCCCACCCGCTTTCTCTTGAAGTATCTCAAGCCCGTCCAGGACAATCCGGGTATCGAACTCTTCTTGAACACGACGTTGAAGCGACTCAAGCGGAGGAACCGGCGGGTGGAGGAAGCCATTGTTGACCGTGAAGGCGTTGAGGAATCGATTTCTGCCAATGCGTTCGTCCTGGCCACGGGAGGAATCGAGGCAACGCGGAATCTGTTACTTTTCAAGGAAGCGGAGAAGCCGTTTTTTGACGACAGCCTTCGTAGTGTTGGTCATTTTTTTGCGACTCATCCGCACTTCCAAAGCAGTCGCGCGCTTCTTTTTGACAAGCTGGCCGAAGCTAAAATCATCGATCAGGAAACCGATGAAAAGCGCCCGGTTGCGATCCAGTTAACGTCCGAAAAACGCCAGCGTGAAGCGATGGAGCCTGCGATCTTCCGTTTTCTCTGGAAGATGGAGCCGGATGGCGCGGATGGTTACCGGCATGACCTGTTGAAGCACTTGCGCGACCGCCCCCACAAGTTTTTCCGGCACGTCATGCTCCAGTCCGGGATGCGTCTTATGCGGGAAAGTCGAATCACTCTCAGTCAAAAAAAGGACCGGCTCGGCCAGCCTTTTCCCAAGATCACCCTTCAAGTTCATCCCGAAACTTGGCGGGTCATGGACCGGAGCCTGCACGATGTCATCCGGGGGCTCGGCGCGACCGGACAGGGCCGCATACGCTTTTCCGCCAACTTCTTTCGGCCTGAGAAACACGCAGACAAAGGATTCTCGGGTGGGCACCATCATCTCTGCTCGACGAGGATGGCCGAAAGCGAGGCGGAGGGGGCCGTTGATTCGAATTTGAGAGTGTTCGGAACGGATAACCTGTATGTCAGCGGCGCGTCTTCTTTCGCATCGACGGGGTCCACGAATCCCACGATGACGATTGTCGCCCTGTCCCTGCGACTGGCCGCGCATCTGAAGTCCGTTCTTTAAAGGAAACGCGGACGTACCGGGAGAGCAATATTTTCTACCGCAACGGATTCGTCTCCGCCGAGTAGTCCACGCCGTCGAGGCCGAATCCGAAAAGGCGCAGGAACTCGGTTTTGTAACCGGCGAAGTCGCTGAGGTCGTCGAGGTTCTCGGTCGTGATCTTGGACCACGTTTCTTTCACCGCGGCTTGGACGTCATCGCGCATTTCCCAGTCGTCGATGCGGATGCGGTTGGTGTCGTCGCGGGCGGGGGCGTTTTCTGCGTAGAGGTGTTCGGCGAAGAGGCGCTGGATTTGTTCGATGCAGCCTTCGTGGATGTCGCGGGCGGCCATTTCCTTGAGGAGAATTGAGAGGTAAAGCGGGACGACGGGGATGGCGGAACTGGCTTGGGTGACGACGGCCTTGTTCACGGAAACGACGGCGCTGCCGCCGACGGACTTTTGCAGGAGGGCGTCGATGCGCGTGCAGCATTCGTCGAGGTCGAGCTTGGCGGTGCCGATCGTGCCGTCGCGGTAAACCGGCCACGTGACTTCGGGTCCGATGTAGGAATAGGCGACCGCTTTCGCGCCGTCGGCGAGGACGCCGCCTTCGGCGAGCGCCTCCATCCACCATTCCCAATCCTCGCCGCCCATGACTTTGACCGTCGCGTTGATCTCGTCCTGCGAGGCGGGTTCGATCGTGATGTCGTCGACAAGGCCTTTGTCGGTATTGAGGTTTTTCGCGGTGAAATTCTGGCCGATGGGTTTGAGGACGGACTTCGAAACTTCGCCGGTGCGCGGGTTTTTGCGTTTTGGAGAAGCGAGGGAGTAGATGACGAGATCGACTTGAATGTCGCCTTCTTTGAGGGCGGCCACGACTTCGCCCTTCATGTCGTCGGAGAACGCGTCGCCGTTGAAATCCTTCGTGTAGAGACCCGCGGCTTCGGCGGCTTTGGTGAAGGCTGCGGAATTGTAGTAGCCCGCGCTTCCGGGTTTCGTTTCGGTGCCGGGTCGCTCGAAGTAAACGCCGGTCGTGCCTGCGCCGCAGCCAAAGGCGGAGACGATGCGTGAGGAGAGGCCGTAACCCGTGGACGAACCGATGATGAGGACGTTCTTCGGCCCGCCGATTACTTGTGGCTGACTTTGGACGTAGTCGATCTGTTCCTGGACGTGTGCCGCGCATCCGTCGGGATGGGAGGTCGTACAAATGAAGCCGCGGACTTTGGGGGTGATAACCATGGGAGTGGATGCCACGGGAAGGGTGGGAAGGCAAGAGGCGGAGATCGGAGGACAGAAGTCGGAGGTTGGTTAAAGAGGTTTTGAGCGGGGTCGTAGAGTGAAGCTCCAGCTTCGCTCCGCTTGCGGACGGTGATTTTTTCGCCTTTTGCCGCGGCAGGCCAACTCGTTTCGTTTGTGGAATCTCGATGGAGATTATTTCGTTGGCGCGGGTTTATTGCTTGATTCCGCCATAGCGGACTGAGCGAAGCTGGAGCTTCACTCTACGTGGTGTGCGGACATTTTTGCCATGGGGTGCCGAGATGGGCTTGCGCGCTTCGCGCGGGTTGTGGTGATGGTCGGTGAGGGCACCGACGTTCCGACTTCCACTTTCCGACCCTCGACCTCCGCCTTGCAAATCCATCGTTCTCCCGGCACGTTCCCGGCCACATGGGCAAAGCTGACAAACCCGCCATTTCGCCCACTCGTGAGGAAGATTTTCCCGAGTGGTATCAACAGGTGATCAAGGCCGCGGACCTCGCGGAGAACGCGCAGGATGTGCGCGGTTGCATGGTTATCAAGCCGTGGGGATATGGTCTTTGGGAGCAGATCCAGGGGCAACTCGACGCCATGTTTAAGGCGACCGGCCACAAGAACGCCTACTTTCCGCTGCTCATTCCGGTGAGTTATCTCGAGAAGGAAGCGACACATGTCGAGGGCTTTGCGACGGAGTGTGCGGTCGTGACGCATCATCGCTTGGAAGTGGGGAGCGATGGGAAGATGAAGCCGACGGGGGAACTCACTGAGCCGTACGTCATTCGTCCGACGTCCGAGACCATCATCGGTGCGGCTTTCGCGCGGTGGGTGCAGAGCTATCGCGACTTGCCGCTTTTGATCAATCAATGGGCCAACGTAATGCGCTGGGAGATGCGGCCGCGCTTGTTTTTGCGCACGGCGGAATTTCTTTGGCAGGAGGGGCACACGGTGCACGAGACGAAAGACGAGGCGCTGGAAGAAACGGAGAAAATGGTGCGGGTGTATGAGACCTTTGTCCGCGATCATCTGGCCATTCCGGTGATCACCGGTCGCAAGTCGGAGATCGAACGCTTTCCTGGCGCGGACGACACGCTTTGCATCGAGGCGATGGTGCAGGATCGAAAGGCGATTCAAGCGGGGACGTCGCACTTTCTTGGACAGAATTTTTCGAAGGCGGCGGGGATTGAATTTCAGACTCGCGAGGAAGGCCGTGAATTTGGATGGACGACAAGTTGGGGTGTGAGCACGCGGCTCATCGGCACGCTCATCATGGCGCACGGCGATGACAACGGGGTGATCATTCCTCCGCGCGTGGCGCCGACGCAGGTCGTGATTTTACCCGTCACGCCGAAGCCGGACACGCGTCAGCCGGTTCTCGATGCCGCCAACGCGCTGGCTGAAGCAATCGGACAGCTGCAGTATGCGAATGAATCGATTCGTGTGGAGGTGGATTCGCGGGACATCGCCGGTGGTGCAAAGAATTGGGAGTGGATCAAGAAGGGTGTGCCCGTGCGGGTCGAGATTGGGCCGCGTGATATTGAAAAGCGCTCAGTCGCTGTGGCGAGGCGTGATCGCGGGGCGAAGGAAAAGGATTTCATCGACAAGGAAGAGTTCTTGAAGCTGATCCCGGGTATTCTGCGTGAGATTCAGGACAGTCTTCTTGCTCGCGCTACGGAGTTCCGCGACGCGAATATGGTGAGGATCGATTCCAAGGACGACTTCGTGAAGTTCTTCACCGCGAAAAACGAGAAGAAGCCGGAGATCCACGGCGGATTTGCGTTATGCCATTGGGCCGGAAGCAATGAAGACGAGGAAGCGCTGGCGAAGGAATACAAGGTGACTCTGCGGTGCATCCCGGATAGTGAGGATTTTGCGGAGGAAGGAACGTGTTTCTACACGGGCAATCCGAGTTCGCGGCGGGTGATCTTTGCGAAGGCTTACTAGCGGAGAGCGAAGAGCGAAGGGCGTAGAGCTTGGAGTGGCTCGCTGCGCTCGCGAAGGGAGGACGGTCGGTGGGGGCACCGACGCTCCGGCTGGCGCTTTTGATGGCGGAGACGGTTTTTTTACCATGAAGAGCATGAAGGACATGAAGGGTTTTATACAGAGTTCTTCATGCTCTTCATGGTCCAATATTCGCGCTCCGGTCGAGCTCTGTGCTCTACGCCCTACGCTCTTTGCTCTCCGCTGAAGAACCGATCCAGCGTTTCCGGCCAGGTTTCGAGTTCTTCGCCGAGGATTCCTTCCAGGCGATTTGTGCCGAGCACGGAGTAGGGTGGGCGTTTGGCGATGAAGTCTTCGACGTCGGTGAGTTTGTTGGGAATGATTTCGGCGAGTTCGCCTTCGTGTCCCGTGGCCTTGGCGCGGGCGATGATTTCTTTTCCGAATTCGAAGTAGGAAACGCCCGGCGGATTGCAGAAGTGGAGGAGTTGCGAGATGCCGGGATCGCGAACGAGGACCTTGGCGGCTTTGGCGAAGCTTTCCGCGCAGGTGGGCGACGCGATCTTGTCGCCGGGAATGGCGATCTCCGACATGCGGCTTGCGAGTCCGAGCAGCCATTGAGGGAAGCTCTGCTTCGCGTGCCCGTAGACCCAGGAAACGCGCACGACGAGATTGTCTTCGGAAGCGTCGAGGACCATGCCTTCTCCGGCGAGTTTAGTGGCGCCGTAAACGTTGATGGGATCGACGGGATCGGTTTCGAGGTAGGGTTTGGTGGCCTTGCCGTTGAAGACGAAGTCGGTGCTGATCTGGATCATGCGGGCCGATTGTCGACGGCAAAAGTTGGCGAGTGCGCCCGCTGCTTCCGCGTTGACCCTCAACGCCACCTGTTTCCTGCCTTCACAATCGTCGACAGACGTCATGGCGGCGGTGTTGACGAGGACATCGCACTGCAGGCCTTCCAGTTTTTTCCCGATTTCGCCGGGCCGTTCAAGATTGAGGTCGTCGCGGCCGAGTTTGATGACCTCGTGTTCCTTTTCGAGCTCGACGCACAATGGCGATCCCAAGCGTCCGCGCGCACCGACCACGGCGACGCGCAGTTTCGGCGGTGAATTATCCGCCATTGGCCTCCTTCGCTTCTTCGGTGGGAGGCGGCTTCGAATAGATGATGTTCTCGGGCGCGATGGCACCGCCGGAGACGATAAAGGTCATCGCTTCCTCAAGACCCCAATCGGTCGAGACAACGTTTTCGATGGGAACAATTTCCAAGTAGCCGGAAGTCGGGTTCGGTGTCGTCGGCACATAAACCGCGGCGAGTTCCTGTCCGGTGAGATCATCTTTGAACGTTCGCGTGACCAGGCCGACCGTTTTCATGTAGGGTGAAGGGAACTCGATAAGGACGACGCGCTTCACATCACCGGCAGGGTTTTCCTGGAGGACGAGGACGAGCTTCTTCACCGCGCCGTAAACCGTCTTCACGAACGGGATGCGTTCGAGTATTTTCTCCATGAGACTGATGAGCTGGCTACCGAGGACGTTTTTCGCCAGCCAGCCGATGATGTAGATCATCGCGATGACGAGAACGACGGCCATCGTGCGGAGGAACCATTCGTTTTTGAGGAAATTGGCAAGCTCGGGGACGTAAGGCGCGACACGGTCGGCCATCCAAAGAGCCGGGGTTGCTCCGACTTGGGCGAGAATGTCGAAAAGGAAATAGATGACGAATCCTGTGACCGTGATGGGGGTCAGGGCGAGGATGCCCGCGAGCAGGTAACCGCCGCGTTTCTTCTTTTTGTCCTCAATCCAGCGGGCGATTTCGTCCGGCTGTTCTTCAGGTTCTGTCGGTTCGTCAGGCATCGAGAATTACGGCGGAAGGATACGAAAGTGAGCGGCGAGGTAAACCACAAACCGCTTGTCTGACGACCGGGGTGGGATTTCTTGTCAGGATGATCGTCCGGCACACGGAACATAGTCTACGGACCCACGGAAAGGGAACTTACGAGATCACCCGCGAAGTCGAGAAAGCGGTCGCGGAAAGCGGGATCGCGGACGGCACAGTCACGGTTTTTACGCGGCACACGAGCTGCAGCCTCGTCATCATGGAAAATGCCGACCCCTCCGCCCGCGAGGATCTCCACGCTTTTTTCGAGCATCTCGTGCCGGAGGATACCCCCTATTTCGTCCACACCTGTGAGGGGCCCGATGACATGCCATCGCACATTCGGTCGGTCCTGACCCGCCACAGCGAGACGATCCCGGTCGTCGGAGGCCGGGCCCAACTGGGGACCTGGCAGGGGGTTTTTCTTTTCGAGCATCGACGGGCCCCACATTCGCGGCGTATCATTTTCAGCGTCTTAGGGGTCTGAGATTCCGTGATTTTTTGGAATTAATCCCTTAAAATTGCATTCTAACCCCTCGATGCTCCGATTCCCCCCCAGGTTCGGCGGGAGCCTTCTCGCCCTTGTTGTGTTTTCAGCTGTGTTTTCTGGCAGCGGTCCGGTGCGCGCGGAGGTCATGCTCCAGTATTTCAATACCTCGTGGAAGGAACTCGCGCGCAAGATGCCGGAGATCGCCGAGGCCGGTTACGAATCACTCTGGCTACCGCCGCCCGCGAAGGGATCAGGCGGGTTGTCCGTCGGGTATGACGTTTGGGATCGCTTCGATCTCGGGAGCAAGGATCAACGTGGTTCGGTTTCGACGCGGTATGGAACGGAAGATGACTTGCTGGAGTTGGTCCGCGTGGCGCATCGATTCGGCGTCCGCGTTTACTTCGACGATATCATGAACCACAACGCGTTTGATACGCCGGGGTTCAATGAGTCGGTTCCGGTCGATGTTTACAACGGCTTTCTTCCCGAGGACTTCCACCTGCGGGTGACGGAGGAAGGGTTTTACCGAAAATGGGACAATGTTAGGAATTACGGCGACGCATGGCAGGTGCAAAACCTTGGTCTCTCCGATCTCATCGATATTGCGCATGAAACGCCGAACACGAATTTCGGCACGAACGAAGGCGACGACCATCCGAAAATCACCTTTGTCCGTCAGCCGGACAATCCCGAGTATTACTTCGATAAGGATCTGCCGCAGGGAACCGATGGCGAGGGTGTGACGCTTTACACGTTCGCGAACAAAGAGCCGTTCGTCGATTCCGGCTGGGGTCCGGGCAATACGGGCGCGGGGAACAATCGCTTCGATTTCGACGACGTGAATGCCAACGGCCAGCACGATGTGGGCGAGACTTCTGAGCCATTTACCGATCTCGGTCTTTTTCCCAATGATCCTAATCGTCAATCACTTGCGACGGGGGGTATTGAAATCCCTCAAAACCTTCGTTTGGGGCATCAAATGGAACATGTGTTTGAGCAATTGATTAGCTTAGATAGCACGTATACCATTCTGCTTCAAAATCAA
>JBCCWV010000159.1:0-11413 GCA_039192745.1 Verrucomicrobiota bacterium
GCTGGAATGACCGGGACGCTATTCGGCTCGAAATACTCAAAATACGGTCGGATTGTGGCCTCCCGCAGCGGGGTGAAGGCGTGAAATTCCAAGAATTCCCAAGGGGTTTTGGGGCGTTCGGCGAAAAGTGCAATTTATTGCACTTTTTTCCTTTCAACCCGCGTGGCTTGTTTAGTCTCAACTGGCTAAAGCCTGATTTAACGTCAAAAACCCACCCTGCTTAATACTCATGAACCCCCGTAAATTCACTCTCACGGCTATTTCCGCCGTAGTTGCGCTGTCGTTTGGTCTCACCGCGCCGCTTTCCGCCCAACATGATTTCGACGACGGTGGAGTTGGGTCCAATTGGAATACCGCTGACAACTGGGATCCGAATGGAGTTCCGGACACAGTTGGTGATGACCTCACTACGATCGGACGGAATGGAGCAAACGTGACTGTAGAACTCGACTCAATCGTCCCTGACATATTTGACCTTAGAATCGGTGATTCCGCAGGCTCGCCAGGTGCTTCAACTGGAACCCTCAATTTCACGGCAGGTTCTCTGACGACCAACAATTGGACAATTGTTGGAGTTGATGGCGATGCCGTTGACCCTGCAAACGGAACTTTCAATCTCTCAGGTACTGCCTCATACAACGGTATCGGGCCGACCTTCATCGGTTCATTTGGATCTGACGGCGCTAGCACAGGCACAGCAACATTAAGCGGCTTGGCCTCCTACTCCACGGCAGAACTCACCGTGGGACACAATAACGGGAATAGTGGAACCTTCACGCAATCTGGTGGGACAGTGACGACCGGTAACGCGATTGCCGTTGGCAGGGAGAGTGGAGCAGTAGGGATATATAACCAGACTGCAGGAACGGCCACCAGTAACAACTGGATTACCGTCGGTGAAACCTCTGGAGCGACTGGTACTTACAACATCTCTGGAGGGACTGTTACCGCGACGACTGATTTCAGTGTTGGTCAGCAAGAGAATGCCACTGGTAACCTCAATGTGAGCGGCACTGCGACGGTGAATGCGCAGAATCTCCGCGTCGGTCGGTTATTTGCCGGCGGCGGCGGTGCCACCGGAAATTTGGTGATTACCGGGAGCAATGCTACGATTTTGACCGGAACCTTTGAGCTCGGTGGCGAGTCATTTTCTGCTGCGGATGCCACAGGTAATTTGAGTTTCATCGCCGATCTTGGCGGCCTTTCCGCGATTGGCACTGGCGCAGCTTTCCTGAACGATGGAACTGTTACGGGAACCTCCAGTCTCTTGGTGGATCTTACTTCTTGGAGCCAATTTACCCAAATCGGAACCGGGCTGCTTTCCCAGGAAATTACCTTGATCGATAGTAACGATCCGATCGTCGGCACCTTCGCCGGGTTGGCCGAAGGTGCCTCTATCTCCGTCGGTGGAGGCCAGTTTGGCACTCTCAGCTATGTGGGTGGCAGCGGTACCGATATCACGCTCACTGTTCTCATCCCCGAGCCGTCAGTTGCGCTGCTCTCGATACTTGGTGTGTTCGGCCTCGTTACTCGCCGCCGCCGTCGCTGAACGAAAGGCTCAACTTTCATATTTTCAGCCGGCCTTGGATCAAGGCCAGTGTTTTTACGCGGTTGCGCGAATGCACCCAAGTTTACGTTCGGTCTAATCTTGCGATGCTTGCTGCCGGAGCGCGACCGGCTCGGTCGCCTTTGAAGTCTTGCCGGGCGAAAGCACGGGTCATTGCAGAGGGCGAGCGAGGCCGCTCGCGCTCCGGAAGAACTGAATCCAAGTTCTTAAAGCATCAGCTGATTCCTGCGCTCAGATTTTCGGTGCGTATTCTCCCGCGATGAGGTCGTCCCAGCTTTGGCGCTTGCGGACGACTTGGGCGTGGCTTCCATCGACGAGGATTTCGGCGGGGAAGGGGCGGGAGTTGTAGTTCGAGGCCATGACGAAGCCGTAGGCGCCCGCGCTAAGGACGGCGAGAAGATCGCCCTGTTTCACGGCGGGAAGCTCGCGGTCTTTGGCGAAGAAGTCGCCGCTCTCGCAAATGGGGCCGACGATATCGACGGATCTGCTCGGCGTGTCTTCATCAGGTTCAGTGACGGGAATGATGTCGTGGTGACCGGAATACAAGGCCGGACGGATGAGTTCACTCATACCGGCGTCGATGATTTCGAAGGTTTTTGCCGCGCCGTTCTTTTCGTAGAGCACCTCGGTGACTAACGCCCCGGCATTTCCGGCGATGAAGCGACCGGGCTCGAGGAGAATTTTCATGTTGAGCGGCTCGAGGATGGGGAGGAGCGACTCGGCGTAGTGATCGATGGTGATCTGTTCGATGTCGTCCATTTCGTGCCACCACGATTCGTGGCCACTGTTCAGCGCGTTTTGGTAAACGATGCCGATGCCGCCGCCGATACTGAAAAACTCGATCCCATGATCCGCCTTCAGTTTCGCGGCAAGCGGTGCAACTTTCTTCGTCGCTTCGACGAACGGTCCGATGCGTGTGAGCTGTGAGCCGATGTGCATCTGGATCCCGCGGAGTTGAATGTGGGGAAGTTCCTTGCTGACTCGTGCGTAGAGGTCTTCGATCTGGTCGAAATCGATGCCGAATTTGTCCTCTTTTTTGCCGGTCGAGATGTAGGCGTGGGTGCCGGCATCCACGTTCGGATTCACACGGACGGCCACGGGCGCCTTGCGCTTCATTTCGCCGGCGATCTGGTTGATGAAGCGAAGTTCGGCCTCGGATTCGACGTTGAAGCTGTAGATCCCCTGGTCGAGGGCGTATTCGATCTCGGGCCGGGTCTTGCCGACACCGGCGAAAGTGCATTTTCCGGGATCGCCACCCGCCTTGATGACGCGGTAGAGCTCGCCGCCGGAGACGATGTCGAAGCCTGATTGCTCATCGGCGAAGAGATCGAGGATAGCGAGGTTGGAATTCGCCTTCACCGCGTAGCAAATCATGTGATCGATGTTCCAGAGCGCGGAATCGAGGCGGCGGTAGTGGTCGAGGAGCGTGGCTTTGCTGTAAACATACAGCGGGGTGCCGTGCTCACGGGCGAGGGATTCGAGATCGACGGATTCGCAGTGCAGCGTGCCGTCTCTGTAACTGAATGCGTGCATGGAAAATGTGGACTGAGAGATACGACGGGATGGCACGCGCCGCAACTTGTTGCATTTCGCGAGGTCGCGATTACGGGAAGGGCATGGCGGAAAAGCCCTACCGGATTCTCTTCGTTTGCATGGGAAACATTTGCCGGTCTCCGGCCGGGGAGTGTGTGATGCGAATGATGACGGAGTCCGAGGGGATGGGGGATGAGATTGAGTGCGATTCGGCGGGAACGATCGGCTATCACGCGGGGAATGCTCCCGATGCGCGCATGCGAAAAGCGGCAACGGCCCGCGGCATCCGAATTGACGGAGCAGCACGGCAGGTGCGCGAGAGCGATTTTTCAGATTTCGATCTCATCTTGACGATGGACGAGGAGAATTTCGCGGATGTTGACCAAATGCGGGGAAGAAAAGGCGGGAGGGCGGACGTCCGCCGGTTCTGTGAGTTTTTGACGGAGCATGACGATTCCGATGTGCCTGATCCCTACTACGGGGGTGACGCGGGCTTTGAATACGTGCTGGATTTGCTCGAGGACGGTTGTGCGGAATTGATCAGGAAGTTCAAGGAGACCGGTGGACGCGTTGCGTGAGTCGATCAAGGCCGCGACGGGCCGGAAGTTGGGGGACTGCGTTTCCCATCCGGTGGGTGGCGGGTGTATCAACGAGACTTTTGTCCTTGAAGAGGTCGATGGGGAAGAGCGTTTTTTCGTGAAGCGGAATTCGGTGTCGAAGATGGAGATGTTTGAAGCTGAAGCGGAGGGAATGGTGGAACTGGCTTCCGCCGAGGCGATTCGGATTCCTCGTCCGGTTTGTCGCGGGACGAGCGGCGATCAGGCGTTTCTCGTTCTTGAATACCTGGAATTGAAGCGCGGTGGTGACGAGGAGCGGATGGGAATGGAGCTGGCGGACTTGCACCGGGTGACGTCGAGGAACGGGAGGTTTGGTTGGCATCGTGACAACGTGATCGGCGAGACGCCTCAGGCGAATTCATGGGCGGATACCTGGAGCGAGTTCTTTGCCCGCGAGCGCATCGGAAAGCAGTTTGGCTTTGCCGGGCAGCGCGGGGCGCGGTTTAATCGAGGCGAAGAACTCATCCATAAGATTCCCGAATTGCTCCGTGGACACGATCCGATTCCGTCCCTGTTGCATGGAGACCTCTGGGGTGGGAACGCGGGCTTTGATGAAACTGGTGCGCCTGTTTTGTTCGATCCTGCTGTTTATTACGGGGACCGTGAGACGGATGTCGCCTTTACGGAAATGTTTGGAGGATTCGGGTCGCGCTTCTACCGCGCTTATCGAGAGGCATTTCCTATCGAAGACGGTTACGAAATGCGAAAAACCCTCTACAATCTTTACCACGTGTTGAATCACTTCGTGCTCTTCGGGGGTGGATACAAAATGCAGGCGGAACGAATGATTGACGAGCTACTTGCGCAATAAGATAGATATTGGCATTGTTCCTGTTTCACGATTTAGGAACCTCCCACTTCTCCATCCCCCCTACACACTGTGGCAATTCATTTGGAAGATTTTCTCGACCGCGCGACGATCCGGAACACGGAACGTGGAGTGGTGACAGGCGAGATTTGGATCATTGGTCGGGAAGCGCCCATTCATCTGGACTTGAAAGGGGATTTCCTACGGGACCTCGCCGGTTGTGAAATTTCGCTGGAAAGTCCTGATCCGTTGGATGTGCCGGAGGATTGGAATGAACTGAAGTCGATCCAGCGTGGCGCTGTGGGTGACATCACCGCGTCCCGTCGTGTGCACGTCCTCAGCGAGGATCTCGATGAGGATACGGGGTTGGTCACCAATCAAAGCCCGACGATTGCCAATGGTTTGCTCGTGGAGTGGTTCAACGAAGACGGCGAACGGGTCGTCATCGATAGCATATCTCTAGATCTCAGGATTGAAGACCAGTCTTGGCAGATGACGAAGGACGAAGAGACCAAGCAGACAGTGGCCAATCACAACCTGATGAAGGAATACATCGACCGTGTCGCGGGTCGGGTAGAGTCGACGGATGTGGATTCCGGGCAGGATCCGCGGCCCTTGGACGAGTTTGAATGGGAGGAGCGATTGAAGGAATCCGACCGCATCACCGACGCCTATCTGGAGGCGCTCGATAAATACCGTGACGATTCCGATCAGGAAGAGAAAGTCGCGGACCTGATGGGCTGGGATCATTTGTCGGACGCCGATGACGGGCTTTTCGAGGAGGAAGACGAATTCGAGTCTCTTGAATTTGATGGCGAAGACTTTGAGGAAGGCGATGAAGAGGCGGAGGATGGATTTGATGATCCATGGGATGACAAGCACCCGCTTTACGAGCGCGTGCGAACCTTCAGTTTGCGGATTCACCGCGAGGCGCAGGAGCTTGGGTTCATTCGCAACGACGATTCTGAAGGTGTGAATCCTGTGCAGGATGTCGTCTTTGCCGCGATGGAACTAGGCGCGAAACTCGCTGGTGCCTTGAACGGGCTTTCGCGGGACATTGATCCGGAACCGGGCTTGGTCGTCGCGTGGCTGAAGCGTGGATTGCCAATTATTGATCGGGCGCTGGCGGCGTGTGAAGAGGCGCTCGAAGTTGGCGAATTCTCGTCGGAGTGGATTGAAGGTGCGCGGAAGGAATTCTTTGAAGTGCGGGACTCGATGCTGGATTTGATTCAGGAATTTCGCAAAGGGATGGCCTGATCCCTGCGAGGGTCGATTGGAGTGGGCGTTTGATTTTGGTGGAATGCGGGGCGACTCTGGTGCGTCCCACTGGTTGAATCACCCTGACTATGGAGAATCGAGCCCTCATCATTGGCGGAATCGCCGTCGTCGCGGCGATAGTAGGGGCGATTATCAGCCTTTTTTTTAATTTCGACGCGGGTGACGCGGAAAAGCGGTTTGGGGAAGGGGCGCGAAGTGCCTTGGAGAGTTCGAAGTCCGGGAAGGCGCGTGGGAGTGTCGAGCGACCGGAGAATGAAGTGGATTCCTCCAAAGGGCTTCCGCCCGGAATGGCCTTCGCAGCCGCAGCGATGCGTGCTCTTTTGGAAGAAATGCTCAAGGATCCGAATGCGCTTCGCAATGAAGTCATTCTTCGCTTCACCGATGACGAGGCATTCGCTGACTTTCTGGCCCGCGCCCGCGCTGAGGGTGTGAAGCTCATCTCGACCCTCGACGGTTTGCTAGCGGTTCGGCTGAAGTTTGAAAACGGACAAGCGTTGCATAACGAACTCGCGCAGTTGGATGGAGACAGCGTTTCTCTTGAGCCGAATTTTATCTACACGACACCTTCGTTTAACAGTCCCGATGGGTCCACGACGGGAGGGATTCAAGAAGGGGCGCAGCCGGTAGGTTATGACTTTCGAGAGATCATCGGTCTACACGCAGACAACAGCAATTATGGTGCTGGTGTGACGATTGCGATCATTGACAGCGGGGTAACGAGTCATCCGACGTTTCGGGAGGGTCAGATTACACAGTTTGACCTCGTGGGTGGAGACCTCACTCAGGCGGCTTACGAGCACGGGATGGCGGTCACGTCTGTGGCGGTTGGCAATGATCCTACTGCGCCCGGAGTTGCGCCGGGTGCCGAGGTTATTTCGATTCGTGTGCTGGATGAGAATGGTGAGACAAACAGTTTTCTGATGGCCGAGGCTCTTCAGATTGCCATCCAGAACGATGCGGATATCGCAAATATGTCGATTGGTTCTCGATCTGAGAGTGATCTGCTTGGCCAAGTGATCGATGATGCGACTGCAAGCGGAATGGTGATCGTTGCTCCTTCAGGAAATGACGGAAGTGGTCAGGTTATGTTTCCCGCATCGCATCCATCCACGGTGGCCGTGGGGGCGGTGGACGGAAGCTTGCAGCATATGGCTTTTTCCACGACAGGTGAGGAACTCACAATTGCGGCTCCAGGGTATCGATTGCCGGCGGCTGGCGTGGAAGGAAACGTCATAGGGTTCACCGGCACCTCCGGCGCGGCGCCAGTGATTACCGGAGGAATCGCTTCTGTAATGAGTGAGTACGGCGTCAATTCCTCGACGGCGGCTCAGATCGTTGTGGACCTTTCAGCTGAAGCTCATGCACCTGGATACGATACCCATACTGGCAGCGGTGCGGTGGACCTGACCACTCTAGCCTGGGGGGACGATCCATCGGTCACTGATGCACGAATCGCAGGTCAGGTAGTTGAAGGCGAAGTATTGAAGGTTACGGCCGAGAACGGAGGGAATTCAACTTTGTTTGATGTCTCCGTTGACACGTCCGTTGACGGACAGTCGGTTCAATCAAGCGCTCCATTTATCGAACCTGGCGAGACTGCGACGTTTGAAATCAGTCTCGATCTTTCTGCCGTAGAAGATCCGGCGCGGGTAGAAGTAACCTCTACTGTCGGGTTCGGGGGGAGCACAGGATCGGAAGACGTCGTCCCGAGGAACGACACAATGACGACGACATTCAGTAACTAACCCGCGACGACCAACGCCGTTTCGTCGAGAACTTCGCGCACTTTCGCGGCGAGGGCTTTCAAGTTGTAGGGCTTTTGCACGAACCCGTTGGCGCGGAGTCCGGTTTCTTCCTCGAAGCCGTCGAGGTCGACGAGGAAGCCGCTGCAGACGACGACGGGAAGGTCTCCGTGATCCTCGCGAATGACCTTCAAGGTTTCCCGTCCTGACAGGCGCGGCATCGTGAGGTCGAGCAAGACAAGATCGACTTGGTTTTCCGATTGCTCGAGAATGTCGAGGGCTTCCTGTCCGTCTGCAGCGTTGAGGATCGAGTAGCCATGGTGCTTGAGCGCGCCTTCGGCGACTGCGCGCACGACGGACTCGTCGTCGACAAGGAGAAGGGTCTCCTCGCCGCCGCGAACGTCCTTCTCCCGGTTGCGCGGGTTGGCGGAACTCGCTTTCTTCTCTTGTTTGGGAAGGTAGATGTGAAACGTGGTGCCTTCACCCTGGATGGAGTCACAGCTGATCCATCCGCCGTGCTGTTGAACGATACCGTAGGAAGTGGCAAGACCCAAGCCGGTGCCTTTGCCTTGCTCCTTTGTCGTGAAGAACGGTTCGAAGATCTTTTCCATGACCTCCGGCGGAATGCCCTCCCCGTCGTCCTCCACGGAGATGACAATGAATTCGCCCGCGCGCGCGCCGGGCATCGTGGAGGCATCCCTTTCGGAGAGGGTTCTGTTGCGTGTGTGGAGTTTCAGTTGTCCCCCCTTGACCATCGCGTCCTTCGCATTCACACACATGTTCATGACGACTTGCTCCATTTGGGTTGGGTCGATTTTTACGCCCCAAAGGTCGTCCGATGCATGCACTTCAATCCGAATGCTCGGGTCAAAGGAGGCGTTGAGGAGCGCCTCGACGTCCGAGATGACTTCGTTCGCGTTAGTGAACTGAAGCTCAAGGTGGGTTCTCCGGGAGAAACCGAGAAGTTGTTTCACGAGTTCGGCCGCACGCTGTCCGGCCTTCTTTGCGGATTCGATGAACTGGCCTTCGTCGGAATTGCTTCCCGTTTTCCCCATCTGGGCGAGTTGGAGGTTCCCAATGATTCCCGTGAGCAAGTTGTTGAAATCGTGAGCGACGCCGCCGGCGAGTCGGCCGATGGCCTCCATTTTCTGGGCTTGCTGCAGACTGAGTTGGAGCTGCTTTTGTTCCGTGATGTCGCGGAACATCCAGACTCGGGCGATGACTTTCCCGGATTTGTTACGAACGGGTGCCGAATAGATGTCGAGGTTGCGGGGAGTCGGTGATTCGAGGTCGAGTTCACGTTCAAGGATCGCGTCTTCCTTTTCAGCGGCGGTCTTCCAAAGCTTTTCGAACCGCTTGCCGTTTTCGAAGCACCCGACGAGTTTGTCCTTGAAGTCGTCGATGGCGAGATTGGTGACGCCTTTTTCAAGCCCGAAGAATTCGTGAAGATTCCCGTTCGCCGTCAGAATCGTGCCATCCTTCCTAATGACAGCGATGCCGTCTTGCACGGATTCGTAGGCCGCCTTTAACTGGGCGGAGATGTCCTCGAGGTCTTCCTGTGATCGCTTGAGACGGCGGGTTCTTGAATCGACCAACAGTTCCAGTTCGAAACGGTGTTCCCGTACTTCGTCAATCATCTGGTTGAAGGAGTTTGCGAGATCGATGTTCTCGACGGATCCCTTCGCCGGGATGCGTACGTCGAGTTCGCCGCTGGAGATCCGCTTGGCTGCATGGGAAGCCTGGATGATCGGAGAACTGAGTCGATTGGCGAGGATGAGCCCCAGTCCCAGCGCGACGCCGAGGGTGACGGCCACCCCCGCGAGGTGGTAGTTCGTCATTTCGGCAATTGGTGCCTGAGCCTCCTCTTCTGACTTCAGTCCGACAAGGAACCAGCGGCGATCGTCCGTGCTCGTTGGTGTGATGGTTTTCGCGGTGTAGATGAACCGCATGCCGTCCGCGGTCTCATAGATGCCGCGAAGGTTTTCCGCGAGTGCGAACATGGCGGCGCGGTCGGGATAGCGGCTGTCGAATTTGGTGAGAATGCGCGTCTTGTCCTTGTGCGAGAGCAAGTTCGCGAAGTCGTCGATCAGCATGAAGGATCCGGTGGTGCCGACCCGTGCGTCGTCGAGCATGGACCAGACCTTGTCGAAGCGGACGCGTCCCTTGACGACGAGGTCGGGGGCGCTGGTTCCCTCCCTGGTGACGGGAAGATAGATCGTAAAAAAGAGACCAATGGTCCGGGGAGAATCGCCGCTTGCCCTTGGACGGAAAATTTCCGGACGGGAGACATAGCTTTCCCCGGCCAGGGCGGCGTCGAACCACGAGGTTTGGTCCCGTCGGCCGGCATGCTCCTCATTGCTTGAAACGACCGGAAACCCGTGGCCGTCGAGAAGGGTGATATCGTAGAAGTTCTCGTAGAGTTTTACGAGACGACTGAATTCTGCTTTCTTTGCCGCGAGGTTTTGGTTGGGGTCGACGAGAACCGGACTGGAGGCGAGCGATGCGATGTCATTGGACGCGTTCTCCACCATCGTCTCAATCTGTCGAGCAAGTTCGTTGCTCACTTCCGAGATCTTTTCATACTCGGAGTCGATGATGGCGTTCGCCGTCAGGTTTCTTGCGACGAAGAAAAGCGTAACGACGGGGATTGTGCCGACGAGGAGGAAGGCCAGGAGGACCCGGAGTTTGATTGAACTGAGGATGGCACCGGCGGGCCTCATGATTGGATTCAGGAGCCTAGGCTCCGGAGGAGCGCGAAGTCACTCCTCCGTGGCCGATTTTGCCACTCGCTTATTGGCGGACTTTTGAAGATAACTCCTTTGCACTTCCGCCCAGCCTTGGTTGATCAATCGCTCGGTTTGCGTGGGAAGAAGATTCAGGAATGTGCAGCGGTCCAGAACTTCCGCAGGCGGATAAATGCGCTCGTCGCTGACGAGTTCTTCATTCAAATAGGGACTTGCCGCTTCGTTCGGAGTTGCATACCAGAGGAAATTTGAGCTTTCGGCGGCCACTTCTGCTTCGAGCATGAAGTTGATGAATGCATGAGCTTCGCTGGTGCGTTCCGAATCGCGGGGGATGACGAAGTTGTCGATCCACATGATGGCGCCCTCGCTTGGAATAAAGAAATCGATGTTTTCGTCCTCGGCTTCGTCGGCGATGAGGGCAGCATCGCCGCTATACATGGCAACGACCCATGCTTCGCCCGACTTGAGCAATTCCTTCATGTTGTTGTCACTTCCGAAGCGAAGGCCGTGTTCTTCCACCATTTTGCTGAGGAGGTTTTTCGCGGCCTCGAGTTCTTCAGGGTCATTTGTGTTTGGATCGAATCCCAGGTGGAGCAGCGCGGCGGCGTAGCATTCCTGCGGCTCTTTGATCATGGCACACTTGTTGGCGTAGTCCTCAGAGTAGAGAAGCGACCAGTTGCGCTGAGGATCTTCGATCTTGTCCGAGCGATAGGCAATGAGCGTTGTTCCCCAGGTGTAAGGAACGGAAAAGCGGTTGCCCGGGTCCTTGCCCTCTGTGTCGTAGAGGTAGCGTGGGGCAAGATTCTGGAAGTTCGTCAGCCTGGTTCTGTCTAGCGAGGTCAACAGACGCTTCTCCATCAGCTGGGCGGTTGTGACTTCGTCAACCACCACGACGTCATAGGCTCCGGGAGAGGACTTGAGTCGTTCCTGCATTTCCTCGGAGTCTTCGAATGTCTCGTAGATGACTTCGATGCCGGTTCTCTCTTCGAATTCTGTGAAGAGTTCTTCGTTAAAGTACTCGTCCCAGGAGTAGAGAACGACCTGTTTCGCCTCATTCGCCTGGCCGGGAGAGGACCGATCAAGAGTGGAGGTAAGTGCTTCTTTGCGCTCAGAGCACGCCCCGA
>JBCCWV010000160.1:0-11345 GCA_039192745.1 Verrucomicrobiota bacterium
AGTCTCCGACCTTTTCGCGGACGGTCCCGTATCCGCAGCCACGCCTCCCGCCGAAGAAACCGCGGAAAAGCCTCTTCATCGACCCTCGCCAAAGCTGGCATTGGTCTTGCCATCGTCGCCATCCTCGCCGCGGTAGGAATACTCGGCTGGCAAAATCGTGGACTCGCTTCCGACCTTCTCGTCTTGCTTGGTTTCAGCAGCCGCGACCACGATCACTACGTTGAAAAATACGCCCCTGCCGAATCGCTTTTTGCCGGCACCTTGAAGCCTCTCGATCTCTACCGCGCGGCTACCCGCCAGTTGTCCGAGATGACGAATGCCCCGATCCCAGTTAGTCCGACGTCGGCCAACGACATGATGAAGGAACAACTCGGAGTCAATGTCTATGATTTTGATCGCATATCGTTTGTCGGCGATATCAACGGCGCGATCACTGTCGTCATCAGCTTCAAGGGAGATATCCCCGAGCAGTTCCTCGAAAAGATCGAAGGTCAAGGCACTCCCTATAAGTCCGGAGGCCTCAAGGTCTATGGGACGAATTTGCCCGCCGTAGGAAAGACGGAGTTCGCTCTCGTCGATAGCCGGAACATTGTGGGCGTTCTCAACGGAACCTTTGACCAGCTCGCCGCCGAGGAAACCTCTCCGCAAACCACCTCTCTGGTCGAACGCCTTCGCGCCTCCGACGGCTCCATCGTCGTCGCCGGACTCACCGGCCCCCTCGTCGACGACCTTGAAAGCAAATTACTGGACTCCGGGATTCCCATTCCAGCCAGCCAGTTCAAAACTATCGTCGCGCAAACCCGGACATTCTTCAAAGAGATCGATTCCTTTGTCGTGAGCACGACACTCGGTGAAGACCGTAACAAGGTGATGGCCGACATGTTCACCAAACCGGGGGCAGCCATCGACATCGCGGCGATGACGAAACTCTTCGAAGAGAGCAAGGATATGACGGGGCAGCCTGTGGCGGGAACCGGCATTCCCGACGCGGCGATTGCTCAAATGACGCAGATCTTCGAAACCGCGAAGTTCACCCCGCTGGAAAACGGCATCCGCTTCTCCCTTGAGATGAGCAACGACGAGATCGCGAAGATGCAAGAAGCGGCGAAAGGAGCCCGTGTCGAAGCGACGGAAGAGAAAATCTCCCGCTTTCGCGAGGAAGAGGCACAGCGTCGCCAGGCGTCGACCGATCCCGGACTTGCGGCCGAATAAGCTCGAGGAAACCACTCTTCACGGAGCCATCGTGTGCTATGGGTTCCCATGTTTCGCGGCTGCGTCACGCTAATCACGATTCTCGCCTTTCTCATCCTTATCGCGTCGGTCTATTTCTATCTCGTCTTATGGCCCAAGGAAAAAGTCCGTCAGACCACCATCGTCTTGCATGGATTGGAGAAAGCCGAGATGGCTTATCGCGGTGAAATCGAGACGCCACTCCCTGCGGATCCTTCCGCCCTTGCCGCCGCCCTTCTCGGGGACAATCCCCGGGAGAAGGCCTATCTGGGAGAGAAGCAAATCCCGCAGCGGGACGGAAGGTTCACCGACTTCTGGCGGCAGGAGATCGTGATTGAAAACCGCAGCAGCGGCGAAGGGCTCACGTTCCTTTCCCTCGGCGCCGACGGCGAGCAAGGCACCCCGGACGACCTCAGGCCGAAGGATTTCTGGACCCATTTCCCGGACCAAAGAGAACCAGCAAGCGCGAACGATACGCCGTAGCGGGTTGTCCCATCCCGCCATCCCGCTATGGTCTCTGCACCTGCCAGCCCATGGAAGAATACCACCGACTTTTGAAACTCGTCATGGAGCACGGAAAAGACCGCTCCGACCGGACTGGAGTGGGCACGCGTTCCGTGTTCGGCGCGCAAAGCCGCTACTCGCTCCGCGAATCGTTTCCCTGCCTAACCACCAAAAAACTCCACCTGCGTTCGATCATCCACGAACTTCTCTGGTTTCTCCGCGGGGACACGAACATCAAATACCTTCAGGAGAACAAAGTTTCGATCTGGGACGAATGGGCAGATGACAAGGGCGACCTCGGCCCCGTTTACGGCAAGCAATGGCGCCGATGGGAATCACCCGTCGGCGATCCGATTGACCAAATCCAACAAGTGGTCGAGTCGATAAAATCGAACCCCGAAAGCCGCCGCCACGTCGTCAGCGCTTGGAATCCCTCCGATGTGCCAAACATGGCGCTCCCACCGTGCCATCTACTCTTTCAATTCTACGTCGATACCGAGGCACAAGAGTTGAGCTGCCAACTTTACCAACGAAGCGCCGACCTCTTCCTCGGTGTGCCTTTCAATATCGCTTCCTATGCGCTGCTCACCCTCATGATGGCACAAGTGTGCGGCCTGAAACCCGGAGATTTCGTCCACACCTTTGGCGACCTTCACCTCTACCAAAACCACTTCGATCAGGTGGAAAAACAACTCTCCCGCGAGCCACGTCCGCTTCCCCAGATGA
Organism: Verrucomicrobiota bacterium; assembly: GCA_039192745.1. Taxonomy (GTDB): domain Bacteria; phylum Verrucomicrobiota; class Verrucomicrobiia; order Verrucomicrobiales; family DEV007; genus JBCCWV01. The sequence continues at coordinate 2,461 of JBCCWV010000160.1, forward strand.
AACTCAACCCTGCCGTGAAAGAAATCGACGGCTTCCACTTCGAGGACTTCACCCTCGAAAACTACGATCCCTGGCCGCACATCAAGGCGGCGGTCGCCGTCTGATCCATGGACGGGACTTCTGAAAAACCCCGGCCACTCCCGCACTGGAGCGCCGTCGTAGCCATGGCCGAAAACCGCGTCATTGGACGAAACGGCGATCTCCCCTGGCACCTCCCCGACGATCTCAAGTTCTTCAAAAGCCTGACGACCGGCCACGCCATCGCCATGGGAAAGACGACTTTCGAATCCATTGGCCGCCCCCTTCCCAAGCGCCGCAACATCATTGTCAGCACGACAATCGATCAAGCCCCGGAGGGATGCGAACTCGTCCGTTCGATCGATTCACTCGCCGCGCTTGAGGTCGAAACCGACTTGTTCATCATCGGTGGCGCGAAGCTTTACGAAGCCACTCTTCCCCAATGCGCCGCACTCTACGTTTCCCACGTTACCGGAACACACGAAGGGGACACGTTCTTTCCTCCCTTCGAAGACGATTTCGTTATTCAAGAAACCGTCGCATCCTTTCCTGAATTCGAGGTGCGACGCTACGTCAATGCGGATGCTGCCTAGAAGCTTCGGCGAAGCCACCTTCTTCCGGCCCTCATGCAAGCCAGGGCCTTGCCGCGTTGATGAAATGCTTTTAGGCGGGTGCCCTGCGGCCAAATTCGATTCCCCTTTCGTCCATCCAAATTCGGACCTTCAGCATTCCCGCGATGAAAAGGATGGCCACGGGCACCATCCACCAGCGAAACCATGGCCCTCCAGACTTGGCCGTCGCGAACGGAAAAACTCCGACAGGAGGCGCATAAGCGTCACCCCGCTTGGTGAGGACACGAAGGTTCAAAAGCGTTCCCGGCTGCAATCGTGAAATGACCGCCGTGACCCCTCTCTCGTCGGAGGTCTGTTCCACATTGTCGGGAAATCGATACCAATCCGGATAAGCGATTCCTGTTTTCTTGAAAACACGACGCACTTCCGTCTCAACCACATACTCAAAGTTCTCGCCCTTCTTCGGATGCGGCCACCAGATCGTGAGTGTCTTCTGCGACCGATCAACCATTCGCACTATCGGCACCGAAGGAATGCTCGGATCGAAATCCAACTCCCTCGCCCAAGTTTCCGAGAAATCCCTCGCCCGTTTTTGCATCATGGCCCTCATGCTCCGCGGCGACATCGTCAACTCCCCGGTCCTCTCACCAAGAGAAGCCAAATCCTCCGTATCCTCCGCAAACGGCAAAGGAGCGGAAGGTTCCTTCGTTTCCATCGGGGGCCGGTCCGTCACACGGAGCCGCGGCCTGTCTGGCTCAATACTCTTGGGATTGTTGACCAGCGCACGCAACGGAACGCGTATCCCATCGACTTCCGCGAGAATCCGAAGCGTTCTCGAAAAGTCTCCGGCATGGGAAGTATCCAGCCGAAGCGTGACCGGAAGCTCCTCCCCTGGCTCCAGCCTGCGACTCCCCGAACCTTCGAGGATGGAAAACGGCGGTTCCACTTCGGCAAACACAAAGACAGGATCTCCTCCCTGATTCTTCACGCGCAGTTTGCGCTCAAAATCGCCGCTCCCTTTCTCACGCAGGAACTCTAGTCCTCCTGCTCCGACACTTTCGGTCAATGCCAGAATGGCAGGCACGTCATCCGCGTTCACCCGGATCTCCTGCTCGTGATTCCCCGCCTTCGCGACGACCACGCCTTTGTAAGCAAGCTTATCGGTCGCCGGAATCGAGAACTCGACAGGGATTTTTCCCTGAGGAGGAATGGTAACTGCCTTCGCAACCTCGATGCGATCATCCGCGATCAAAGTCAGAGTGATCTCCGACGACATTTGGTTCTCGGCAATGACGGTCCCCGACCGCATTTTCTTCCGCGGATCCCACGCCAATTCCAGACGCCGTGGCTCAAGCTCCACCGGCGCGAAGGCAACGCCGCTGAGCTTCATAACGGCACTGTCCAATCCTTCTTGGAAAGTAAATTGGTCAAAGTAACTCCTCGCCTCGTCTGGAACAAAATTGACGAGAAGACGCGTCTGCCCCGCCATCGGCACGACGATTTCCGGATTTTCGCGAACCACGAAGAACGGCGGAGGCAACGTGACGACCCCGCGGAAGTCCGCGGTCCCCACGTTCCGCAAAGTAATCGTCTTCATCACGGATTCACCCAGCGGCAATCGCCCGAAATGCATCGTTGGCGGAACCTCCAGACGCGCGGTCGGATCGACGATCACCACCTTGACCATTGCCATGGGCGAAAAGGACCCGGTCGGCTCCTTGACCGCGTAACGGAAAACATCCTCGGTCACGTTCCGATCCGCCGGAGGAGTGTAAGTGACAATCGCAGCGGTGTTCAGGTCCGGGTGAGGCTCCGGCTCGGAGACAATTCCCTGGGCCGCCTCTTTCTGGATCTTGAAGGTCAGTCTCCGCCGCACCGACGATGCCGCTTCCAGAACCACGCGTGTCGACTCCCCGCGAAGGACTTGGATGGTTTTCGGTTTCGGCGACGGCGCCAGTTTTCCCGGCACATTGATTCCACCCTGCGCCCACAGATCCGCTCCAGGGAGAAACGCCAGCAAGCCGCCCAAGAATAACGCACGCAAATTCATGAAGAGGGCCGGGAAACTACTCCTTCTCATATGGCCGGTCAAAACTTCCTCAGAGTGATTCGGGGATCGCTAGTCCAAGAAGCCGTCGCCGCAACATGTCGAGAGAAGCTTGAGCCGCCCGGATTTTAAACGTCTCACGGTCAGTCCGGAAAACCCGGCGCGTGACTGCGGTGTCTCCATCTTTTGAAGCAAGACCAAGAAAAACCGTTCCCACCGGCTTATCCTCGGTTCCTCCAGTCGGCCCCGCAATACCCGTCAAGGAAAGCGCGTGATCCGCACCGGATTCGTTCAACGCCCCTTCAGCCATGGCCCTCGCTACCGGCTCACTGACCGCACCGTGTGCGACGATCAATGAAGGATCGACACCGACTAACTCGCTCTTTGCCTCGTTCGCATAAGTGACGAAGCCGAATCCGTAAACCTCGGAAGATCCGGAAACCATCGTCAGTCGGTGTCCAAGAAATCCCCCCGTGCACGACTCCGCCGTTGCAACTGTCTCGCCTCGCTCCCGGAGCAAGTCCTCGACCACTTCCTCCATCGTCCGCCCGTCTGCGGAAACAAGATTCTCCGGGAATGTTGCCGCCACCTCCTCCGCCATTGAAGCCAACTCGTCTCCTGCACCGATCAACCGGACAATCACGCCTCCGTTCTTCAAACAGTATCCGGCTTCGATTCCTTGAACATCCTCCATGACCGCATCCACTCTAGCGGCGAGATCAGATTCGCCCACGCCATAGAAAAACAAATTCCTCCAAGACTCCGCCTCAAGACCACCCTGCCTTTTCCGAATCATCGGAAACACGACTTCTTCGAACATCGGTTTCAGTTCATTCGGCGGCCCCGGCAAAAGGAAGATATCCGGAGAGTCCCCCACCAAACCCGCCGGGAAATGCAGACCGGGCGCCGTTCCATTCGGATTCGCCAGCACATTCGCACCCTTCGGCACCATCGCCTGACGCCGGTTGATGGGCTTCGGCGTTTTTCCCATGCGCGCGAACCTTTCCTCAATCGCTACCATAACAGAGTCATCCAATTCCAATTCCAGACCGAGCAAGTTCGCCGTCGTTTCGCGAGTCACGTCATCCATCGTTGGGCCAAGTCCCCCTGTCACAAGAATCACGTCGGATCGTTCCATCGCTTCCCCCAGAGCCGCGGCGATCGGTTCGCCATCGGGAACCGCCACCGCCCTCTGAACGCGAAGTCCGAGCTTGAACAGTTCCTCACCGAAATACGCGGGGTGAGAATTGATCACCTGACCAAGCAACAATTCCGACCCCGTATTCAGGGTTTCGATGCGCAACGCCGCCATTCGTCAGGCCGCGGCGTGAACCTCGCTACTCGGCTCAAATCCCACGATCCGCGCGTCCGACCAAAGATCCTCCAGGGCAAACTGTTTCCGCTGCTCAGGATGAAAAACGTGGGCAATGACATCGCCGTAATCGATCACCACCCAGTGACTCTCCGGAGTCCCCTCCTTGGAATAAGGTTCGAGCCCGTGATGCTCGCCGATCTTTTCATCAATCTCCCGACGGATCGCCTTGAGATGAGGCATGGAGGTGCCAGTGCAGATGACAAAGTAATCCGTGATGCTGGAAATCCCCCGCAAATCAAGAATCCGAATATCATCCGCCTGCTTATCGTCCGCGCGCCGCGCGACTTCGAGTGCAAGTGCTTCTCCTTCGATCAAAATAAATTCAGGTTACTCGTCCAGCTCCGTTTCGCTTTCGCTCCGCCAGACCCCTGAAAGTTCCGCGAATTCCCCCCAACGGCAAATCGAATTTCACCGCATATCCGAACCCTCTCCGCGAGCAAAGCGAGCCACCCTCTGCTCCTTGCTCCTTCTTCCTTGATCCTTGTTCCCAGCCTGTCCGATCCACCGTGGACAACTCCCCGACCCACGCCGACCATCCTCTCACATGGATGTTTCCCAGCTCCTCCTCATCGGCGTCCCCGGCGCGGAACTCGACCCGGAAACCGCCGACCGCCTCCACAAACTCCAGCCCGGCGGTTTCATCCTTTTTGGGCGCAACATCGAATCGCCCGAGCAAGTCCGGAAGCTCATCGACGACCTCCGCGTCCTCTCCGATACGAAACCCATCATCACCATCGACCAGGAAGGCGGTCGGGTCTCCCGCCTTCGCCTCATTGGCAAGGAACCGCCCAACGCGGTGCAACTTCGCGAGAAAGGCGACAAGAAACTCATCAGCCAACACGGAAAACTCACCGGCCAGCTCCTACGCCTCTTCGGCTTCAACCTCGACTTGTGCCCCGTCCTCGATATCTCGTGGAACGGCGATGAAGACAACTCCCTCCGTGGTCGCACATGGGGATTGACTGCCGACGAAGTCATCCAAAATGCCGCCCTCTTCAACGGCGCCATGCGCCACGAAGGCATCATGAGCTGCGGCAAACACTTCCCCGGTTATTCCCGCGCCGCCGTCGATGCCCATCACGAACTCCCCATAATCGACCGCACCCGCGAGGAATTGGAAGCCGAGGAACTCGCCCCTTTCCGGGCCATGTTGCCCGACCTCGACAGCATCATGGTTTGCCACTCCTACTACCCGAGCTTTGACCCTGATCGCAAACGCTGGCCCGCATCCCTGTCTGAAAACGTCATCAACAAGTATCTCCGTGGCCAACTCGGCTACGACGACGGCCTTGTCATGACCGACGATCTCGACATGGGCGCCATCCTCAACGAAGTCACCTTCAAGGACACGATCCAATCCGCAGTCAAAGCCGGAAACGACCTAGTCATGATCTGCCACCGCCTCGACCTCGGTGAGGAAGCCGTCGAACACCTCGCTGGCTTGCCCGATTCCGTGCTGATTGACGCCATGAAGCGGCTCGAAAAATTCAAGAAACGGCTTGTCGCTCCCATGTCATGGTCTCTCGATTACTTCGAGGCAATCAACGATGAAATCTGGCAACTCCGCGTCGATACCCTCGGCGAAGAAGGGGCCAAACAACTTAGCGAAGAAGACGGCAAACGCAGTCCTGTGGAATTATACTGAAAAAAATCCTCTGTGTCTCCGCGCCTCTGCATGAGACTCTTCTCCTCCTTCACGAAATGCTCGAAGACATCAAAAAGCTCCTCATCATTCAGGACCGCGACCAGTCGATCTCCAAAATCGAAAAAGAACTCACGCGCCTCCCCGGCGAAGAAGAACTCGCCCGCCAGAAACTCGCTGGCGACAACGCCGCCGTCGAAACCGCCGATATGGCGGTGAAGGAAAACGCCGTCGCCATCAAGAATTTCGAAATAGACGTCGAAACACGGCGGGACACCATCGCCAAGCTGAAAGTCCAACAGTACGAAACGAAAAAGAACGAAGAGTTCCAGGCCCTCACCAACGAGATCAAGCGCTACGAGGACGAAGTGGTGAAGCTTGAAGACGAAGAACTGGAACTCATGGAAACCGCCGAAACGCTGAAGGCCGACCTCGGCACCGCCCGGGAGAAACAAGCGGAAACGCAAAAGCTCGTCGATGAAGACCTCGCGCAGATCGCCGAACGCAAAAAGAACATCGAAGTCGAACTGTCAGACCTTAAACAGGACCGCGCCGATCTCTCTGGGGACATGGAAGAGACCACCCTCGACCGCTACACACGAATCTTCGCCAAAAAAGGTGACGCCGCCGTCGTCCCCCTGAACAACGGCATCTGCGGCGGCTGCCACATGAAAGTCACCACCGCCACCTTCACCAAGGTGAAAGCCGAAAAGGAAATCGCCTATTGCGAACAATGCGGGCGGATTTTGTATTGGGGAGACTAAGCCCCGACAAATTCCTGCTTCGGATTGCTTTCGTACCGAAGAATGCCTTCCTCCCAGATGAGGTAATGCATCAACCGCTCCACTTCTTCGTCGCTGAGTCCCGGGACGAAGAACTTCGTTCCTCGGAATTCACCCGCCCCTTCCATCGCACGTCCTTCCCTTCCCGGACGGATCACCACGCGATCAACCACGTTCTCCAAGGTCGCCTCCGGTGGTGAAGGAATAGCACCGGCTGCAACAGCGGCGGCATATATCGCCGCCACATTCTGGGCATTCCTCCGGGCTATCGTCTCTTCATTTTCGACAGACGGCACAAATCCTTCCTCTTTTCGCGCGTTACCTGTATAAACGATAACCTTGATCTCATCTTCCCACTCAAGATATTCCATCGCTTGGTAGATGGAAGCCTCGTCAAGATTTGGGACTGCAAACCGGGTCTCACTGAAATCGCCCTCCCCGTATACTCCAGAGGAAATCAATCGCACAGCTTCCTCGAGTTGCCGGACATCGTTAAAGGCATCCGTCCCTGCCGCATTTGCCGCGGCAGAAACAGAAGCGATGTTCTGCGCATTGCGACGCCCGGCGTTTTCATTGGCGAGTTTGTGCACGAATTCAGGCGCTACTGCTGCGACCAACTCTGCCATGAGCGCGGATTCCTGCTCGAAGAACGAATCTCCACTCGAGCCGGTATTTTTTACCATAACGAAGCCATCAAGGCCTGACTCCCACCGAAGGAAGTCTTTTATCCCTGTGATCTGATCATCACTCATTGCAGGGACGCGAAACAAAGCCTCTTCAAATTCGCTTCCAGCGCCACCATTCACACCTTTCTCAACGAGGAAAATGGCGGTCTCCAGATCGTGAGCCTCTTTTAATTCGGCGGATCCCGCTGCTATGGCCGCGTTACCGACAGAAGCAACGTTCATGGCCAGTCTTTCCAGCGAGGGTTCTTCATGCCGGTTGGCCAGTTCTTCCATCCGCATCACGGAATTCGTTACTTCCTCAAAACTTGAGTTAAGGCTAAAACGCACCATTCCTTCCTCCATCTCGAATTTCACCCCTCCCATGAGTTTGGCCAAAGATTTGCCCAGAGGGGTATTATCCACTTCAACGAGTGAGCGTACTTGTTCAATCGCGTCTCTAACAAACGCCAGTTTGAGTCCCGATGCCTCACTCGCCGTTTTCACCTCCAGCCGCACGGAAAACTTGCGACTTAAATCAAAGGCAATACAACCGTTCTCAAAGTCCGACCGAATACCGACGCCCATCAAGCCAACGTCAGGAAACTTATCAAAATCAAAACAAACAATAATAGCCTCATCACCCTCGAGAAACGTTTCAAAAACCGGATTCTTCCGGTTGAGCGGGGTTAGCGCTTTCACTTCTTGGGCAGGACCAGCCGCGACTGTATTTTCGTCGAGAACCCTGATCGCATAGGGAGCCATCCCGAGGTCCGTTAGGAAAGTGAGTTCGCCATAGAGGGTTCCATTCCACTCCGACCAATCAATGTCCAGATCCAGCCCTGCCGCGTCTGAGACAAACTCCTCCATGCCTTTCTCCCATGCAGCGTCGTCCAATGGGCGGTCCACGCGCATAAACTCAATGTTCTCCTCGAAACTACCCAAAATTGAGCCGGAAATAGAGCGGGAAAAAATCAATGAATGGCGAATACTGGCCGGACCGATTCTCTCGGGAACCAACCCTTTCAGATCCGTCACTCCATAATTAGCGGCAAGTTGCTCAGGAGCCCATGTGGAGAGCTTATCCATCGTCGCCGACATCCCGGAAACATCGCGATAATGATAAATCGCACCCCGAGTTGGCACCCACTTTTCGAGATCCGTAAGGAATATTTCTTTTTCAGTTTTCTTCTCAGGGGCGAGTTCAACCATCTCATTTCCTGCATCCGTGGAAACGAACCAATTTTCGAATCGACCCAGAGATGGCTTTACAGACCAGAGAACAACTGCGGCGATTGCAATTAATGCGACAGCCACCAATCCTGAAATTGTTCCAATCTTAACTCCTGGCTTTTTCGTCGATGGACGATTCGGCGTTGTGGACTTCTCAGAATATTGCCCAAACTGAAGAGTTGCTCCGCTTTCTGGCGAAGACGCCGTCGGAATTTTTGGTTCTTCCGTGGCAACCTTTTCTGTCTCCGGCTCAACCGCAACAGACGCTTCATATCTCAAGGAAAGGCTTCCCGCCTGAATGACATCACCCGATTTCAACGTGCAGATCCCAGACACCTTCGATCCGTTGATCCATGTCCCGCTACTCGACTGGAAGTCGGTAAGCTCGCAACCTTCGCTCGTTTTCCGAATGCAATAGTGCCGGGCATCCAATCCAAGGTCTCCACGGACAGGTACTTGAACTCCAGGACCAACGCCTATCACGTTCTCGCCAAAGGCCAGCTCGAATCCATGTCCAGAAGCAGCGACTAGACGTTCCATTAATATAATTTATA
>JBCCWV010000161.1:0-11322 GCA_039192745.1 Verrucomicrobiota bacterium
ACCCCCGTTTTTTTGTTTTATAAAAATCGGTCGCTTCTCGTCCGGTTCTGGGGGGGGGGTGGGTTCTCAACAACTTGGGGGGCGGGTGGGCTCCCGCGACGCCATTGATGCGTGAAATGGGCCGGGGGTTGAAAACCCCCGGCTAAAATGAAAAGTCGCTACGCAACCATCGGAATCATTCGTTTTTTGGCGCACAGTTTCCAAGAATTGAATTCTAGTGGGTGGCTTAAGCCGCCAGCGACGCCAGCACTTTCCGGGTTCCGGAGAAGTGCCGCCGTCCGTGCATGGCGATGAAATTATCGACGAGGGCGACGTCGCCGTTTTGCCAGGGGACATCGACCGTGTATTCCTCGGCGAGTTCGGCAGCGAGATTGGCGGCTGAGGCGTCGAGGGGTGAGCCGTCGCCGTGGCGAATGGCTTTCGATGGGTCGTTGCGCTCGTCCTTCCATCCTTTAAAGGCGGCGATGAGTTGGTTGAAGAAAGCTTGGCGACCATCGCCGACATCGCGCACGGCGGGGAGGACCGGCGTGGTGGCGCGGAGGCAGCCGTCTGGAAGCCATTCGTGGGTGTAGCCCAACTTCGCCAGCCGGGCCTCAGCTTCTTCTTTGGATTCGACGCCCAATGTGCTTCGCCAACTGCGACCCATGCCGGACGCGGCGTCGTCTTCAGGGGGCATGACGTTGGAGTAGAGGAGGCCTTTTTGCTCGCAGGCGTCGGCGAAGTCCGGGCAATCGTTTTTCAATCGCGCAAAGAGCGCGTCAGAACGGCAGACGGGAGTGGCGCCGCCAACTTCTGCGGCTTGTTCGCAGAAGAAGAGAAGCTTGCTGGGATAGACCGGGGTTTGCGCCATTTCGTGGTGAAGGAAAATGGTGACGTCCGGCGGTGCCTCGTTCGCGGTAAAGACGCGCTCGGTGCGGTTCACGCGCACGGCGTTGGAAAGGGATTCCTTGTAGGGGAAGTTGTCGAAGCCGAAGGCCTCGATAAAGGCGTCGAAGTCGTGGTCAGTCGCGAGCGGAAATCCGCGGAAGAGAATGACACCGCAGTCGTCGGCGCGGCGAGCGAGCATTTCCTGATTCTCCCGAATCCAGTCGCGGGTGTCGTCGAGCGATGCATCCGGCGATTGGCATTGGAGAACGAGCGGAAAGGGATGGCCGAAGAATTCTTTTTGGCCGGCGATGGAGATTTCGGAGGCGATCATGGCTTTTTGAAAAGGGGATGTGCGATGCGGGTTTCGGGGTGCGAAAAATTTAACACGAATGGGCACGAATTTTCACGAATGAACACGAATGAGGGAGAGTTATTCGTGAGAATTCGTGTCTATCTGTGTTCATTCGTGTTAAAAGAAAATGTTAGGATTCAAAACTCATTGGTTCACGGTAAGGCATTGATTTGAGGAGCGTGTTCGCTCCTTTGTCGCCGATAACTCTTTCATTCTCCGCATTCCATTTTAATGGGCGTTTCAACTTTGCGGAGACGATTCCAAGGTGGCCGGGGGTGATGGAGCGGTGGCCGGTTTCGGCGGGGGCGATGCAGGGGGTTCGGGTGCGGATGCCTTCGATGAAGTTCCGGCGATGGTCGTTGGAGTGATAGGCTTTTATTTTGCCGCGATCGGCGCTTTCACGGATCCATTCACGGTTCGATGCGTCGATTTTTCCGCGGTCCACGGTGATCCAGCCGTTTTCGCCGATGAATTTCACGCCGCCATCGTGGCGGTCCGAGATCGAACTGACAATCCCGCCGGGATATTGGCACCGGACTTCGAAGTGCAGTGGAGTGTCGTAGATTTTCGGTTTGGAAGCCGTCCATGTCACGGTTTCCACCGTCTCGGGACCGCTCTTGTCCATGCCGAGGGCCCAGTGGGCGATGTCGTTGTGATGGCCGATGAAGTCCATGAGCGTGCCGCCTCCATAGGCCGAGTGACCACGCCACCAACGGTGGTGGCGTGCGCGCATGTAGGGTAGGACCGGTGCGGGGCCGCACCACTTATCGTAGTCGAGATCTTCGGGTGGTTCCGCGATCTGCGGATCGCCCATCGGTTCAGCGTAACCGGTGGGGAGACCGACTTCGACGTTCGTTATTTTGCCAAGCAATCCGTTCATCACGGCTTCGGCGGCGAGACGGAAGTAGATGTCGGAACGTTGTTGTGAACCGACCTGGAAGATGGCGTTGCGCTTTGCGGCTTCGCGGTAAATGGCTTGGCCTTCGGCGAAAAAATGCGTGACGGGTTTTTCGCAGTAAACATCCTTGCCTGACCGCAAGGCTTCAAGGGTGCAAAGCGCGTGCCAGTGATCGGGAGTGGAAACGACGACGGCATCGAGATCATCGCGGGCAATGAGTTCGCGGTAATCGGTGTAGGTGCTGACGCCTTTGAATTCAGTGCGTTCGCCGTAGGCTTTCTTCACGCGATCGACAGCGGGGTCGAGTCCCATGGCGGCGCCTTCGCCCCATGGTCTCTCGCGGTAGTGAAGGCGGTCGACTTCGCAGAGGGCGACGACCTGCACGTCGGGCATTTGCAGGTAGGCCTTGAGGTGCCCGGAACCATTGCCACCGAGCCCGATGATTCCGAGGTGGATGCGCTCCGACGGTGCCGGCTTGCCCATACCGAGGGCGGATGCGGGCACGATGGTGGCGGCGGAAACTTGCTGGAGGAAGCGTCGGCGGCTGGTTGTTGGGGGGGATTTGATCGGTTTAGCCTAGGAATTTCGCTGCGCTTTGGCGAGAGAAAACATTGGTTTTGCCGGGGTCGACCGGCGGAGTGGTATGGAAGTCCTTGCAGAGTGTCGCAGGCTCTCCATTTAAGGGGCATGCCCGTTGAAACTGACCTCATTGGAATTGGAGCCCCCGTTGTCGACCTGCTCGCGCACGTGGACGAAGATTTTGTGGCCGAAATTGAAGGCGGGAAGGGCGGCATGGAACTCGTTGGGGCCGACGGACTCGAGGCGCTTGTGGAGAAACTGGCCGCGGAACCGGCGCAGGCCGCTGGAGGGAGCGCGGGAAACACGGTTTTTGCGGCGGGAAAGCTGGGGACGCGGGTCGGGTTTCTCGGGAAACTCGGCAACTGCGACGCGGCGGCCTTCTACCGGAAACGCTTTGAAGAGATCGGCGCGGACCTCTCGCGCTTCAAGACCGGCGAAGTGCCGAATGCGAAATGCCTTTCGCTCGTGACGCCGGATTCCGAGCGGACGATGCGCACCGACCTCGGGGCCGCGATGACGATGGCGCTGGAAGAAGTGACCGAATCAGATTTCAAGGGCGTGCGTCACCTGCACATCGAAGGGTATCTGTTGTTCAATCGCGACCTCATGAAGCATATTCTCGACCTCGCGAAGGAATCGGGGTGCACGACGAGCCTGGACATGGCGTCGTTCGAGGTGGTGAAGGCGGCGGAAGACATTCTCGACGGGTGGTTGAAGGATCACGTGGATATCGTCTTCGCGAACGAAGATGAAGCGGCGGCATTTTTCCCGGATCACGACGACCACAAGAAGATGGCCGCCTCCTTCAACGGAGTTTGCGATATCGCGGCCGTGAAACTCGGCAAGGACGGATCCCTCATCGCGCACGGCGGTGACGTGGAATTTGTCGAACCGATCATCGTCGACAAGGCCATCGACACCACCGGGGCCGGCGATTACTGGGCCGGCGGTTTCCTCCACGGCTGGCTCGACGGCAAGCCGCTCACCACCTGCGGCCGCTACGGTTCCATCATGGGCGCGGAAGTGGTGCAAGTGTTAGGAGCTTCGCTTTCCGAGGAGCGGTGGGAAGCGCTGGCGGGGAATTTGGATAGCCATTAGGTTTTGTTGTCGGCGGTTCGTAGTCGACGAGGAAAAGTGACTAAGAGCGAGCGGAGTGCCCGTGCCCTCACGGGCTTCACCCCTCTCCGCCGAAGGCGCACGCCAAAAGAGTGTTGTCTTCGACAAACCGTTCGATGCCCGTGAGGGCACGGGCGCTCCATGAGCAAGTGCGCTCCAGCTTGTTTGCGATCTTCTCTAATTTCATCTTTGCAAGAGCACGTAACGGCCGGTCTTCTTGGTCCCTGCTTTTTCGATGATTCCCGCCTTTAAGAGCGGGTTGATCAGGTTCATGGCTCCTTGTTTGGAAAGCTCCATGGCTTCCCAGATTTCGCTGGGAGCCATGGAGACGTGATCGCGCAGGAGGTGAAGGAGTTGTTCCTGTTTTGGTGTCAGGGTCAGTTTTGCTCTTCCTTTGTTTTGGAGCTTTTGCACTCTCAGCCAGACGCGTTCCAGTGTTTGGCGAAGACCATTGGCGCAGTATTCGAGCCATTGGGAAAGATCGTCGCCCGACTTGCGGACCTGGTCGAGAGCAGCGTAGTAGGTGGGACGGTCTTCCCAATAGTATTCATCAATGGAGAAGATATGATGGGTATCGTAGCCTCGCCGGTAGAGTTCCCAAAGGGCGAGCGCGCGACCTGTCCGGCCATTTCCATCGGCAAAGGGATGGATGTCTTCAAAACGAAAATGCAAGATCGCTGAGCTGAGGATCGGCGAGAGTACCGGCGCTTTTTCATTCCACCACGTCAACAGCTCGAACATCAATGGCGAGACATCGTTTGGGTGGGGCGGAAAATGTTCACCGACTTTGACCGCGATGGTCCGGTAAGCTCCGGCTTGGCCCTGGTCCATGACATCGCCGGCAAGAATCCGATGAAGCTCGAAGAGGTGCTCATGGCGGATGATGGGTTCGTTCGAGTTTTTTTCGACGTAGCGAAGCCCCGCGAAATAGTTCGTCACTTCTCGCTCCGACCGTGGCGTCGAGGCCGCCAGTTCACGGCCTTCTTCGAGGGCGCGGACTTGCTCCAGCGTCAGCGGATTGCCCTCGATGGAGGTTGAGGCGTGGACGTTCCGGTTTCTGGTGTCTTTCTGAAGGGCAGGCACCCAGGACAAGTCGATGGATGCCCTCTGGATGCGTTCGCGTAGGGATGTAATCTCTTCAACGTGAGAGAGTAAAAGTGGACTGATGGAAAACTGTGGCTCGTAGGACACAGATAAGTCTAGTATTAGTCCAATCGTGAGTCAAGCATATTGGTCAAGTTTTAGTCCAAAAATGAGTCCAAAATGCAAGCTTCAAGCTCAAAAGCGTACTCACGAAGCTGGAAAATCCAGCCGGTGGGCCTTGCGTATTTTCCGCATGGATTCTTCGCCGACGCCGGCTGTTTCCGCAAAATCGGGCCACCTCCGGACGACGGAAATGATCTCATCGAGGATGCGCAGCGCGCGGCCGCGGGGGAGGAGAGCGAACTGGTCGAAGGTCTTGAGATCGGCGCGGGTGAAGTGGTCGCGTTTTCCGTGCAATGACATCTGGTGCTGGCCGGTCCATGCGCCAGTGGGGTTGTAGGAATAGACGACGTCGTAGGCGGGGCTGAGTGACCAGGTGCCCTGCTTGTCCATGAGGAAGGCGATGTTCTTCACGTGGTCGTCCTGGTTGCGGGCGACGATATTGAAGAGGGCACGGCGGGTGAGTTGCTCGCGGTCGGCGGCGGAGAGATCGAGCCGGCGGGCGACGAGGAGGGCTTCCTCGTAGGAATGGGCACCGGCGTCATTGAAGTCGAGGTGGGCCATGGCGCCGAGCGATTGCATGTGGAGCTTTTGCCCGTCGGGGAGCCGGTCGAAGCGGCGGGTCATGAAATGGTGGCGACCGTTCTCTTCCATGAGCCGGCAATCGGACATCGTGATGCCGGCCTCGCGGGCCATGAGATGGTAGGCGTATTCGATGCAGCCGTATCCCTGCGGGTCGGCGAGTTCCTTGTCGCGGTTGCCGGTGATGCCGTCGAACTTGATGAGCCAGTGCTGGAAACCGGCCGCGGTGTCGACCTGGCCGGAGCGGACTTCATTGGTCGCTGGATTCCAGGCGACGACGGCTTTTGCGCGTGCGCCGCCGGCGGAAGTGCCGACGAGGAGGATGTCGTGAAACCCTTTGGAATCATCGAGGGATGTGTCCAGGCCGGAGCGATCGGAGAGGACTTCGTTGGCAAGATGGACGAGACGGGCGACTTCGAGTTGCGAGCCTTCTTCGGGCGACGGACCGAGGGCGGGAAAGTATTCGAGCGCACCCATGGCGCGCGTGCCGGTGTAGCAGAGGCGCTCGATGGGAGTTGCTGTGTTGGGTTCACGGCCTTGGTCGGAGAGCCAGCGATTGATGATTTGTTTGCCGAACTTATCGGGGAGCGAATCAGAGACGAGTCCGGGTAAACCTTCGAAGGCATTGATCCGTCCGAGGTCGGGGAAGTTGTAGACGCCGTCTGCGAGAGGCATCATGAGGGGAGAGACATTGAGGCCGGAATCCATGAAATCGGCGTCGTATTCGAAGAAGGCCGCCGGGCTGCTGGGGTCGAGCGTGATGGCTCCTACTGTTTGTCCCCAGAGACGAATGTGGACGGGGCTCATTCAGTGGATTTCTTTTTTGCCTTGGGACGAACGCGTTGTGGCTGGGCCTGCTGGAGCTTCAGTTGCTGAATCGGGCTGATGAGATTCTTCGGGAGCATGACCTCGAAGGAATCGAGGAGCCCGAGGGTGCGGCAAACGCGAATGAAGGAAGAGAGGTTGGTCGAGGTTTCGCCGTTCTCGAGACGTTGGAGGGTGCGAAGACTCACTCCGGATTCCTGCGCAAGCTGGCGTTGGGTGAGACGGCGGTTGATGCGCTGGCGGGCGAGGCGTTGGCCGATCTCATCGAGGACGGTCTCGTCGGTCAGGAGTTGCCATTTCATAAGTGCCAAATATGGCGTTTAAAAAGAAAATAACAATATAAAACGTCATAATAGACGTATCAAATATCTTGCAATATACGTCACAAATGACACTTTAAGCGAAAATCTAATCTTAAAACGCCATAATTAGCGGCAGCATCCTCATTCGGTCGCGCACCCGAGCCACAGCCTGAGGTTAGCGACTACTTCCGCCGGACGATGATGAAACGGTCGCCGACTGGGAAAGTGAAGAACTGGTCGCTTTGGAGGAAGCCGGCGGCGTCGATTTCGAGGAAGAGGGTGGCGTCCGAGAAGTCGAGATCGTCGTCGGTCAGGATATCGTAGGAGAGGCCGGGGAAAGTGCTGAAGCTGAAGTCGAAGGCGAGAGGAGCGCTCTGCGGAATTCGCTGGAATTCCGTGATGCGAAGCTTGTCGTCGGGATCGAAGAGGTTGGTCATGTTGTCGATTTCCTCTTCGTCGGAGGAGCCGTCGCCGTCGGTGTCGAGGTTGGAATCGTCGGCGGTGGGTGAGAGATGGGGGTAGAGGCCGTCTGGGCCTTCGAGGATGTCGGGGATATTGTCGCCGTCGGTGGAGGGGAGTCCGAGGGCGGCAAGGGGGATGGCCTCGACGGCGCCGATGTCGGGGATGAGGCCGATGGGTCGGAGAGTGCCGAGTTGGTCGGTGGGAGGCGGAGCCGCAACGTCTCCGCCGGCCTCAATGAGTGGGGAGCCGGGCAGGGGCGGCAAGGTTTGGGTGGGGCCGCCGTAACTTCCCAGCGGTGCGAGCAAGGGGGCGACCGGGGACCCGCTGGTGCCGATGATATCGCCGGGATCTGCGGTCCAGGAAAGGCCGGTGTTGTCACCGATGAGGTTGCCCCCGCCGGAGGTGAGGACGGATGAACCGGCGTTTTGCACGTCGGGGCTGAAGAAGTTGTTGTTGTCCGCGACGAGGCAACCGGTGAGGGTGGCTTCCTTGTTAAAGAAGAACATCCCGCCACCGCCGACGGGAGACGCGGCGTTGGAGGCGGTGTTGCCGGTGATGGTGAGGTGGGTGAGGATGGCGGGTGGGCCGCCGTCGGCGATGGAGATGGCCCCGCCGAAGTTGGCCGTGTTGGACCAGAAGGTGGAGTTGACGGCTTCGAACGCCGAGCCCACGCTGCGCACGGCACCTCCTTCTACCGCCAAGTTTCCGACGAAGGTGGAGCCGCGAGTCGAGAGGGTATCAAAGCTGGCGATGGCGCCGCCGTTGTTGCTGGCGGTATTTCCGGAGAAGGTGGAGTTGACCACTTCGAGGATGCCGACCGAGCCGATGGCGCCCCCGTTGAAACCGGAGTTGTTGTGCAGGAGCGAATGGGTGAAGACGGCGCGGGCGCCGAAGGTGTTGTCGAGAACACCCCCGTTGCTTGTGGCATGGCTGTCGCGGACGGTGCTGTAGGCGACGGTGAGGGTGCCGGCGTTGCGGAGGGCACCGCCGAAGCCGCCGATCTGGCCGTTGGCGAGGTCGAGGCTGTGCATGGCGAGGTTGGAGGCCAGATCGCTGACGTGAAAGATGCGGTTGTTGCCGCCGGAGTCGATCGTGACGCCACTGTTGACGTCGGAAGCGTCGATGAAAATGGATTTGTCGCCGTTGATATCGATCTCGGCGCCGTTGTTGATGACGTCGGCTGGCTCGCCGTCGAACGTGGCGGTATCGAATCGAATCACCGTCCCAGGAGTGGTCGCGTCGGCAATGGCCTTGCGAAGGGTGGTGGAGGTGGCGGCGGAGTCGCCGGTGTTGTCGACGAGGATGACGGGTCCGGCTTCGACGGCGCCGATGTCGAGAGTGCCGTTGACGAAGCGGCCGAACCCACGGTTGTCGGTGTCGCCGGGGTCGGTGGTGCCAGCGGCGTCGATCGCGGGGGAGCTGGCGAGGGGGTGGTGGGTCTGGACGGGGCCACCATACCAGCCGAGGGGGGAGAGACCGGGGTCGGTGATGTTCGTCTGGTCGCCGGTTTGGTTGAACGCGGCAAGCGCACTACCGGTGCCGATCATATTGTGCCCGCCGCTTTGGAAACTGTTGGTGGCACCGAAAACAAGATCGACATCGACGACGGAGTTGCCCGCGACGATGCAGGCGAGGACTTCGGTTTCCGTTTCGTTATCTGCAAAGGATGCCAGCCCGGCGCCTTGGTTCGAGGAAGCGGCGTTGGCGGTCAACGTGCAATGGGTGAGGACGGTTCTGCCAATGTTGTTGTAGAGGCCGCCGCCGCTGGCATTGAGGGCGGCATTACCGGAGATCGTGCAGTTGGTCAGCCGGGTCGTTTGGTCCGTCAGATTGGTTCGGCTCAAAATCCCTCCGCCCTGGGCATCGAAGCCTTGGGTTTGGTTTCCAGAGACGGAGCAGCCGGTCATCGTGAGATTTCCACTAGAAAAGAAAATCCCTCCGCCGTCGGCACCGGAGCCCTGCGTGTGGTTTCCAGAGACAGAGCAGCTGGTCATCGTCAGGTCGCCTTCTTGGCTGAAGATGCCGCCGCCGTCGGCATCGCCGCCTTGGGTTTGGTTTCCAGAGATAGAGCAGCCGGTCATCGTCAGGTCGCCTTCTTGGCTGAAGATGCCGCCGCCGTTGGCGTCGGCAGAGGAGCCCCCGAACGCGCGACCACCGAGGATGTGGCAGTCGGTGAGGGTGACGTTTTCGCGGTCGTTGTAGAGGTTGGCACCGGCGTTGTTGCCCTCATGGGAGCCGTTCTGGAGGGTGAGGTGATTCAAGGCGACGGCGATTTGGTTGGAATCATCGCCATCGGAAATGAAGAGGCATCTGGACTCGCCGGGGTCCTGGATGAAGTCGCCATTACCGCCGGCGTCGATGGTGATCCCGTCGGCGAGGGCGGACGCATCGATGGTGAGGTTCTTGTCGATGGTAAGTTGAGCGCCAGTGAGATCGATCGTGCCGCCGGAGAGCGCGGAGTCGAAGGTGATGGTGTCGCCCGGGTCGGCGTCGGCGATGGTTTGCCGGAGGGAGCCGGCACCGGATTCGTTGGTGTTCGTCACGACCCGGGTTGTTTTCAGGGTCAGGCCGTAGTGGTGCCAGGTTTCCCCGGGAGCGCCGGGCGGGATCGTGACGTCGCGAGTGGCGGCGTCGGCGGTGAAGACGTAGTCGACGCGGATGCCGTTGTCGTTTCCATATTCATTTTGCGGGACAAGTTGACTGTCGCCGCCGCTGGTGAAGTTGGAAACGCGGACGGTTGGGACCGCGTCGAAGCCGACGCTGAGAAAGGAAGCGACGTAGGTGGTGCCCGGAGTGAGGCCCTTGAGGGTCACGACGGCGGGATTGCCATTGAAGATGAAGTCATTGGCGATCACGGTGCTGCCGGTGCCCGTCACGTTGTTCGTGTCGTTGAAGAAGAACCCGGTCGTTCCCGTGATATCGAAGTCCGCGGTGGAAGGCGCTGCGGACGCGTTCCCGGTGACGGTCTGGCTTGCGATCGTGGTGCCCGTCGCCGATCCCAGGTTGTAGGCCCAGATCGTCTGGCCGGTGATGCCGGAGCTGGCATCGTCGGTCCAGGGGAAAATGAAAAACCCGCCGGCGGAGGCGGAGGAAGCGAGGGCGAGGACCAAGGCGAGAGGGGCAAAGCGTCGGAGGATCATGATCGTGGACCAGTGGGAGGGCTGGAGGGAGGAGGGAATGAACGGAAAACAAGCAAGGGAGGCCCTGTTCTGGCCTTGATGGCGCACAGGTTATGGCAGAACCCGGTCCGAGTGGAAAGATTTCTTTCCAATAAGTTGCATACAGTGAGGGGACGGGAGGAAGCAGGAGCGGAAGGCGGAGACTGCGATCCGCACGGGGATGGCGGCGAGGGAGGGAGAAGAGAGTGCGCGCTTTGCGCGGCTATTCCGGCATCCTCCTTCGCGTCGCTTCGGCGGGACAGGTCGTGCCGGGACCGCCCGATCCACCTTGGAGAGGCGCTCGCTGCGCTCGCGGGGACTTTTCGAACATCTCGCGCCTCCTTCGCCAAGGCTACGGCGGGCCAAGGGAGGGAGATGGCTACAGTTTCACGGCTTTGCCGGTGGCGGCGCTTTCGTCGATGGCGAAGAGGACTTCGAAGGTTTGGAAGGCGTCGGCGTAGCTGGTGAGGGGCATTTCTTCGCCGGCGTCGATGGCATCGAAGAAGGCTTGAAACTGGGCTTGGTAAGGGTGGTCGTGGACGTCGCCGGAGTCGGCGAGGGCAACGGGGAGTTCGGTCCACTTCTTGTCGCGGAGGTGGAGTTTGTTCGAGTAGATCTTGTTGTCGAGGATGCTGCCCTCGCTACCGACGAGGTGGGTGTGGAAGTAGTAGGGCTGGAAGCAGTCGATGACGCTTGCGCATTTGCCGACCTTCCCCGACTTGAACTTGATGAGGGCAGTGGTGGTGGTGGGGTATTCGTACTTGGCGAAGATTTCGTGCGAGGATTGCGCGTTGAGGGCGGTGACTTCTTCGACGTCGGTGCCCATGCAGACACGCATGTGCTGAGCTACTGGAACGTGCCGGCGCTGCGGCCCCAGCGGGTTCCGCTCGAGCGACCGGTGCGCTCTGCCCCCCTTGCGGTCCTCACTCAGCAGAGTGCTTGGTGCAGATATCGGCGACGAGCGGAGCCTTCGGCGAC
>JBCCWV010000162.1:0-11314 GCA_039192745.1 Verrucomicrobiota bacterium
ACTCAGCACCGTCGGCATCCAATCCATCGCCGTGATTGGCTGGTCTCGCCCCGATCTTGCGTTCGACGGGCACGACCTTTCATCGGTGATTCAGGAGGATGCTCCGTCGCCCAACCAAGTGATGCATTGGCAATGGGTCAGCCTCTGGGCAGTTCGGGAGGGAGACTGGAAACTCGTCCAGAACCGGAACGTCCCTCTCGCTCTCTACAACCTCACCGACGAAAAGCCGGAGCAGAAGGATCACCTCGTGGCTGAACCGGAGATTGTCGCGAGACTACAATCGCTGCATGACGAGTGGCTCGCCGAGGTGATGACGGAGCCCGATCTCTCCCTGCTGACGCTTCCCGAAGCCGACACTCCCGGGCTTACTGTCCATAGCGGGAAGAGACTTCCTGACGTCTGGCTCTTCGATGGCCAATCCGAGGGCCTCTCGTTGGCAGGCGAGGATGTAGCCCCCCTTTCTGATCATGGCTTTCTCCTCAAAGCGAACGCGAAGGTGGACAAGATCGGGGGGGCGCTTTTTGAATACGGTGACGGAGAGAACCGCATCGCGTTGTTGGTGGAAAACGACCGTCTGCAATTTGCGGTCACGTCCGGTGGAGAGACAGTCACCCTGAGCACGCCCGAACCGTTGATCGAAACGATGTGGTACACCGTCGTGGCCGAAGTCGATGGTGAAGGTCATATGTATTTGGTGGTGAAAAACCACGATCCCGTCCACACCGAGGGTCCGGGGCTCTTTTCCTCTGAGCTGAACGGCCCTTTTCGAATCGGCAACGACTTCACAGGACGAATCAAGAATCTCGACCTGACAATTCCCCACCAATCTCTCTGAAAACTCCATGTGAACTCACATCATGAAACAAACGCTCCCTCTTCTGATTTTCGTTCTCGGCATCCTCGGTGCCGGGGTTCGCGCCAATGAACCTGTTCGGGTTCTGGTGTGGGATGAACGTCAGGACAAACAGGCCGAAGCCTATGACGACTACCTTGGCAACGAGATCGCGAAACGCCTCGGAGAGCTGGATGAGAATCTGGAGATCCGTTCCGTCGGTCTCGATGATCCTGAGCAAGGTCTCGCCGCCGAAAATCTCGACTGGGCGGACGTGGTCATCTGGTGGGGGCACGTTCGGCAATGGGAGATCTCGCCCGAGACGGGCCAGCGAAAGATCGTGAAAAGACTCAAGCAGGGAACCCTGGACCTGATCTTTTTGCACTCCGCGCATTGGGCCACCCCCTTCATGGAAGCGATGAACGAGCGCACCATGGTGGAGGCGCGGAAAAAGTTTCCTGATCCGGAGGAAGGCAAGCCCGTGGAGTTCGAGTTCATCCGCCCGGCCGGGCGTTTCCCGCCTTCCCCGGATTCCCTCGTCACGCCTGCTTATCTCGCCCTGAAGCGAGGGAAAAACATCGCGACGGTCCGGGTCGACCTTCCCAACTGCTGCTTTCCCGCGTTTCGACCAGACGGCGAGCCCAGCAAGTTGACGGTGGTGAAGCCGGACCATCCGATCGCCGAAGGCCTTCCCGAGACGATCACCATCCCCATGACCGAAATGTATGACGAACCCTTCCATGTCCCTACTCCGGATGCGGTCGTCTTCGAAGAAGATTGGGAACTGGGGGAGCACTTTCGCAGCGGCGCGATCTGGAATGTCGGAAAGGGACAGGTCTTCTACTTCCGCCCCGGGCATGAAACCTATCCCATCTTCAAACAGCCCGAGATGATTCGAATCCTCGCCAACGCTTCGCGGTGGATGGCACAATCCAACTGACCCTCCATCATGACTTTCCTACGAAGACCCCTGAAATGGGCGAGCATTCTCGGCGGAGGGAAAGGTGTCAGTCAATATTTCTTGACAGAAGTAGCCTCAGCTTGGGATTAAACAGTCTAATCCAATTCAGCCCGTGCGACGCCGGAGCATGAACGCGAACCCGAAGATGGCGATGAGCAACGCGGTGGTCGGCTCGGGAACGTAGGAACTGGCTTCTGGCTTCGTCGATTCTTGAATGCCTTCGATCAGGGATGCGGGAACGGAGGCAATTTAGCTTGAGACTTCCTGAACAGGAAGGAGCGAAGGAGCTTGGTCGGGGCGAGGGCCGCTTGAGAGGAGCACAAGACACACCGTCGCCAAGGACAACGTGAAGAGGGAATTCAAAAAATGGGTATTTTTTCGAAAGGGGGAACCTGATAATGGGGTGATTTGCGTCTTCGGTCAATTCAAAAGTCGCAGATGGAGAAGAACATAGGGCAATCGTACGGGATTTCAGCTTGCAGCGCCCGGCATATTCTCCAGCGTCCCCAGTCTCATCATGGCACTCTTACATTTTATAGATGAAAATTAAACGGGCACTCATTTCGGTCTCTGATAAGTCCGGCTTGGATGTTTTTGCCGGGAAACTCGCAGCCCAGGGAGTGGAGATACTCTCGACGGGAGGGACGAGCGCATTCCTCAAGGAGAATGGCATCGAGGTGATCGATGTGTCCGACTTCACGGAAGCTCCGGAGCTTTTCGAAGGCCGCGTGAAAACGCTTCATCCGCGGATTCACGGAGGATTGCTCTTCCGTCGCGAGTTGGAGGAAGATGTCGCCGACGCCGAGAAACACGGGATCAAACCGATCGACTTGCTGGTGGTGAATCTCTACCCGTTCGAGGAAACGGTGGCGAAAGAAGGGGTCACTCTGGAGGAAGCCATTGAGAATATCGACATCGGCGGTCCGTCGTTGCTTCGGGGGGCGGCGAAAAACTACAAGTCCGTCACCGTGGTGGCGGACCCCTCCGACTATGACGGGATCATTGAGGAAATGGAGAATGACGGTGGCGGGACAAGCCTAAAGACAAGAGAGCGGCTTGCGATCAAAGTTTATCAGCGCACCGCGGAATATGACCGGGCGATTGCCGAATACCTCAACCAGGAGCAGGAGACGGAAAGTTCATTCTCGATCAGTTTCCCTTTGTGTGCGGAGCTTCGTTACGGCGACAACCCGCATCAAGAAGCGTCCCTCTACGGTCGCTTCAACGACTACTTCACGAAACTCCAGGGGAAGGATCTCTCCTACACGAACGTCCTCGATATCGGCGCGGCGGCAGAACTGGTGAGTGAATTCCGCCGACCCACGGTGGGAATCCTCAAGCACACGAACCCGTGTGGTGTCGGTTGCGCCGACGGTGAAGAAACGATCCGCGAAGCTTGGGAGAAAGCGTTTGAGACGGACCGACAGGCTCCGTTCGGTGGCGTCATTGTCATGAATCGACCGATGACGGAGAGTCTTGCGCGAGTCGTGAGCGAGATTTTCACCGATGTGATTATCGCGCCGGATTTTGATTCGGAGGCGAGGACAATCCTTCAGAAGAAAAAGAATCTTCGGCTCATGAAGGTGGCTAACGAATTTTTCACCAAGGGATTGCAGGGCAAAGTGATTCGCTCCGCGCCCGGCGGCGTTCTGGTGATGGACGGAGATTGGAAGACGCTCGGATTGGATGGGATCGAAAAGAAGGTGCAAACCAAGCGTCCGCCCAGTGCCGATGAGATCGAAGCGATGCGATTCGGCTGGCGTGTGGTCAGGCACGTGCGCTCCAATGCGATCGTCTTCAGCGGAAGTGATCGCACGCTCGGAATTGGCGCGGGCCAGATGTCCCGTGTGGATTCGTGTCGTATCGCCGTTTGGAAAGCGGAGTTCGCGGGGCTTTCCCTGAAGGGTTCCGCAGTGGCGAGCGACGCGATGTTTCCTTTTGCCGACGGGCTGGTCTCTGCGGCGGAAGCGGGTGCGAGTGCCTGTATCCAGCCTGGCGGATCCGTTCGCGATGAGGAAGTCATTGCGGCCGCGGATGAGCACGATTTGGCGATGGTCTTTACCGGTAATCGGCACTTCCTTCACTGATCGATGCTTGAAGTGCTCAAAGAAGAAGTCTGCAAAGCCAATTTGGAATTGGTCGCACAGGGATTGGTCCGTTTGACGTGGGGAAATGTGAGCGGAATCGATAGAGAGCAGGGGCTCATGGCCATCAAGCCCAGCGGGATTTCCTACGAGGCCCTGAAGCCTTCTAATATCGTGCTGGTGAATCTCGAGGGAGAGCAAGTCGAGGGTGAGTTGAAGCCAAGCAGCGATACCAAAACGCACCTCGAACTCTACAAGGCGTGGCCGGGCATTGGTGGCATCACCCACACGCACAGCACCTATGCGACGACGTTTTGCCAGGCGGGCCGGGATTTGCCTTGCTTCGGGACCACGCATGCCGACCACTTTGCTGGAACGGTGCCTCTCTGCCGCTTTCTGACCGAAGAGGAAGTGGCCGAAGACTACGAGAAACATACCGGAACTGCGATCATTGAGCACTTCGAGAAGAACGGTCTCGACCCGGTCGCGATCCCGAGTGTCTTACAACACGGACACGCTCCGTTTTCCTGGGGAAAGACCGCTGGCGAAAGCGTGAAGAATGCGGTGGCCCTAGAGATGTGCGCGTTCATGGCATTGGGCGGCGTGCAACTGAATCCTGCCATGGAGTCGTTGCCGTCATTCGTTCTCGATAAGCACTACCAGCGCAAGCATGGGCCGAATGCCTATTATGGGCAGAAATGAGAGTCGCCGGATTGTTGACCACGGTGTGAGCAGCCGCTAAGGAAGCGGAGTGAAACTGAAACCTTGGCAGCTGATCTTGGGAGCATTGATCGCCGCCGTGGCGATCGGGTGGATTATCAATACGACGTGCGCGACATCCCGTGAGCCTGAATTGGTCCTGAACGGATTCGGAGAAAAGTTCGTCGGATTTTTTGCTTACCTTGGCGAACTCTTCCTGCGCGCGTTGAAGATGATCATCGTGCCGTTGATCTTTTCATCAATTGTCGTGGCGATCGCGGGGCTGGGAAAGACCGGTGGATTCGGGCGGCTCGGGGTGAAGACGCTTGGTTACTATGTCCTCACCAGTTTTTTTGCGATCATCTCCGGGTTGGCACTCGTGAATTGGATCCAGCCTGGATACGTCGATGGAAAGCCGAATCCGGAGATTGTTGAGAAGATCACGCGTGATTCGGAGACCTACGAAGACAAGGTCGCAGCGAAAACGGAGGGGCAGAAGGTGCAGGGTTTGGGGGCGGTTGGCGATATTTTCAAGCGGATGATTCCTGAGAACATCTTCGATGCCTTTGGAAACAATGGGCGGATGCTGTCCCTGATATTCGTTAGCCTGCTGGTGGCATTTGCCCTCATGGTCGTTAGCCAGTCCGCGCGAACTGCGGTGCTAGGATTCCTTGAAGGCGTGAACGAAATCACGCTGGTCGTCACGAACTGGATCATGTTCCTCGCTCCGATAGGGGTCTTTGGTCTGGTGCTGAAAACGGTGGCTTACACCGGCATCGAAACGTTTGGCCTTCTCGGAAAGTATTTTCTCGTCGTTCTAGGCTCTTTGTTGATCCACCTTTTGGTGGTTCTTCCGCTGATACTCAAGTTCATCGGAAAGGTGAATCCATGGCGGCAATTTTACGCGATGCGAAATGCCTTGCTCACCGCGTTCTCAACAGCGTCCTCCTCCGCGACACTGCCGGTGACGATGCGGGCATTGCGGGAAAATGCAGGGGTTTCCAACCGCGTGAGTAGTTTTGTCCTTCCTCTGGGAGCGACCGTCAACATGGACGGAACGGCACTCTACGAATGCGTGGCCGTCATCTTCGCGGTCCAGCTTTTGGGTTATGACTTGCCGATGTCGCAGCAGTTCCTCGTTGTCGCGCTTGCGCTTCTCACCAGCATTGGCGTGGCGGGAATTCCATCGGCGAGTCTGGTCGCCATCACGATCATTTTGAACAATGTGACTATTGACGGCGAATATCTTGCAGGAACCGGGGCAATCATTGGTTTCCTCCTTGCCGTTGACCGTCCGCTCGACATGTCGCGCACGGCGGTCAATGTCTTCTCGGATTCTTGCGGCGCCGTGGTCATTGCCAAGTCGGAGGGTGAAAGTGTGTTGGAGAATAAAACGGAAATGTGAAGCTGCTTGAGTGGCGGGGGGCTGCGGCGATTCCTTTACTGGGGCGTTCGATGCGCTATGTTATAAAAGTGAATGAACGAATCACATTCGATCCAGCGCAATGCGGTGGGCGTCCTTGTATCCGGGGTATGAGAATCAGGGTCAAAGACATCCTCGACCTACTGGCGGCCAACGTTTCGCGTTCCGAGATTCTTGAGGATTTTCCGTATTTGGAGCCCCAAGACATTGACGCGTGCCTTCAATTTGCAGCTTCTGAAGCGGATCATCCTATCCTTATCGCGGGCTGAATGAAATTCGTTGTTGATGCGCAATTGCCACCCGCTCTTGCCGACCTGTTGAACACCCGCGGTCACGAAGCAGAACATGTTACAGCCCTCCGATTGGAGAGTGCTGACGACACTCGGATTTGGGACCATGCCCTGGAACGAGGATCGGTTATTGTCACCAAAGACGAGGACTTTCCTCATCGTCTTAGTCAAAATCCTAGCAAGGCTCCTGTGGTTTTGTGGTTGCGTGTGGGCAATACGAGCCGCCGCGCACTCTTGGAGTGGTTTGAGCCGTTACTTGCTGATATCGAGTCTCTCCTTCAGCGGGGAGACCAGTTGGTCGAAGTCCGATAATATCGTTTCGAGTTGATTTATTGGAGCCGGAAGAATGACTTTACCGTGTCTTCGATCTTCTCTGCGAGATCTACTTCGGATTCCTTCCGAATTTCGGCGATTCGCTGGAGTGTCTTTGCGGTGTAGGCAGGTTCGCACCGCTTTCCGCGAAAAGGTTCGGGGGCAAGATACGGCGCGTCAGTTTCGATCATGAATTGCCCAGGGGAGGCGTTCTTCGCGCAATCGTGAATGACGGCGGCATTCTTGAAGGTCACAATTCCCGTGAAGGAAATGAGGTGACCCTCGTTAACGACTTTCAACGCTTCCTCCCACGAGTGGGTGAAACAGTGAAACACAGCCCGGAGTCGGCCCGAGAATGGCCTCATCATCTTCAATAAATCCTGCCAACATTCGTCGCCCTTGTCCCGTTGATGGATAACCACGTTGAGGTCGAGTTCGGCGGCCAGTTCCAGTTGTTGAATGAAGAAGTCCTTTTGCCGTTCCCGGTATTCGACTTCGGAATGACCTTCCGGTGGCGGATGAAAATAGTCGAGTCCGATCTCGCCGATGGCGGCAACGCGGTCGTGCTGCGCCAGTTCACGAAGCTGCGCCTTCCAGTCTGCGTCTTCGACATCGAACACCGAACAGGGATGGACACCGACGGTCGCAAATACTCCTTCAAACTTTTCGGTGATCTTCAGACAGAGCTTGGAGTCCTGAAGATCGGTTCCGATTGTCACCAGTCGATGAACCCCAGCCTCTCTGGCTCGTTGAACGACTTCGGGCAGATAGTCTGCGAATTGAGCGGAGGCCAGATGGCAATGCGTGTCCGTGATCGTCACCATTCCGCTAGCTTTGGCCTGTCTGCTGGCGCGCGGCCTTCAGGGTGTTTTTCATGAGCATGGCGATCGTCATTGGACCAATTCCGCCGGGCACCGGTGTGATGGCTTCGCACTTCGGCGCGATGGCGTCATAATCGACGTCTCCAACCAGCTTGTATCCCTTTTCGGATTCGGGGTCATCGACCCGATTGATGCCCACGTCCACGACGATGGCTCCGTCACGGACGAAGTTGGGAGTGACAAAATGGGGCCGACCGATGGCGGCAACGAGGATGTCCGCTTTTTGCGAAACGGCAGCGATGTCCTTGGTTCGCGAGTGGGCGACGGTCACGGTGGCGTTCGCGTTCCTGCCTTTCTGGAGCAACAGAAGCGCGAGGGATTTCCCGACGATCATGCTCCTTCCCAGAATCACGACATGTCTTCCCTCGATTTCGATTCCGTGGTCTTCAAGAATCAGTTGGCAACCTAGCGGAGTGCACGGCGCGAACCCGCTGCCATCGTCGAGCGCGAGTTTGGCCACGTTCTCGGGGTGAAAGCCGTCGACGTCTTTTCGCGGATCGATGGCGAGCACGACGGCGGACTCGTCGATGTGAACGGGTGGGGGAGATTGAACCAGGATGCCATGGATTTTTGGGTCCGCGTTCAACTGGTGCACGACATCAATGAGTTCCTGCTGCGTCGTGGAGGCTGGCAGTTCAAGCTTCTGGGAATGAAATCCGAGTTTGCCGCAGGTCCTGACTTTGTTTCTGACGTAGGCGTGGGAAGCAGGATCGTCGCCGACGATCACGACCGCCAGTCCCGGTACGACTGTAAGACTTTCCGCTTCCGCTTTGCAGCTTTCGAGAATTTTCGCGGAGGTCGTCTTGCCGTCGAGGGTGCGCATGCGAGTATCTCCGCGAAGGGCGAACTTCCTGCAATCGCCGATTTGCCGACAAAAAAAGCCTGGGAGAGCAGGTCTCCCAGGCCAATTGATTTGAAACCAACAACCAACCTTTGCAGAAAGGCGGACTCTCAGAGTAGTCTCGTTGAGTCGCAGTAAGTTATGCACAACCGCAAAACACACGCAAGATTTTGTTTAAATTATTCCCAACTTATTCACAAAATTTAATAGGATTTTCACATTGGTGTGAGACATGGAATGCATCGGAGATTGCGCCTAAAGCTTTGCAAATCCCTAAATTTCAACGGTCTCATCAACGGTTCATCGGGAAACGGCCCACGAATCGGGAAGTGAGCCTCGAGAAAGCAAATCTTCCGGAGACTAAAAATTTGAAACAATCTGAAATTCTCTCTTCAACCTAGCAAGAATGAGTTCACGGTTTGATCAATTCTGGCTGCTCTGGCTACCTGCGATAATTTTACTATCCGGGACCATCTGGATGCGGTTCGATCCGGGAGTCGATCTCGGAACGGCTGCGGCGTTTTTCGATCAAGCGCAAGGCACCTGGAAAGTGAGGGTGGGGGAAGGCGGATGGACAGTGCTCAAGGGCGTGACCGATTTCCTCTATGACAACGGTCCGCGTCCCGCCTTGATCGTTTCGGTTCTCGCGCTGATTTGGACCATCTACGTGGGGGTGAAGCGGCGGAAGTTGGAGAGGGAGGCGCTCTATCTCGCTCTCGTCATGATCATTGGACCAGGCATCCTGGTCAACGCCATCCTCAAGCCGATGTGGGGAAGGCCACGACCGGCGGAACTTGAGCAGTTTGGCAAGAAGGAACAGTATGAGCGGCTTTGGGAATACGACCCTTCCAGCGACGGGAAATCATTCCCCAGCGGTCACGCCTCGACGGGATTCTACTTTTTCGCGCTCGGCTTTTTGTGTTACCGGAAGCGCAGCCGATGGACGGGAATCGCGTTTGCCGGTGGCATTGCTTTTGGGCTTGTCATGGGCAGTGTGCGCGTCATCCAAGGAGGGCACTTCGTGAGCGATGTGCTTTGGGCGGCCGGGATTTGTTGGTTCACGGCTGCCTTCCTTGCGCCGATCGTTCCGCGGGGCGAACCGGAAGCCTGAATTCGATTTTCGTTACACCACCAAGTCGTCGTCGGACACCGATTGCTTATCGAGAAAGAAGTCGATCAGGCACTCGCGGGTTTCGAGTTCGTGGAGGCGGGATCGACTGGAGGGTTCTTCGATGAGGCCACGAAGCTCCATCAAACGCCGCCCGCCCGATTGGGCATCGTAGCTGTTGAAGGCAACCGTGATGGTGTCATCGGGCTTCAGGGGTTTCTTTTTCTCGGGATCAAGAATATCCACGACCTTGTAATCGCCCCGTTTTCCTTCCAGTTGCACATCGAGTCCGATCAGATTGCGGTTTGTGTAGCGCGACGAGTTCATCGCTTCTTCGAGGATGGTCACAACATCGCGCACCTTCAGGTCGGCGGTGACGACCATGTTCTCGTAAGGGATGATTTCCCAAACGTCACTCACGGTGAAATTCTGCGGCTGAATCTCTTCTTCGGAGAATGGACCGTGAAAAACCGCATCCACTTTGACCTTTTTCTTGGCTAGGGAATGGGAGATGGCGGCGGCGATCAACCGCTCGTGGCCGTTGGGTTTGCCGCGTTCGTAATTCCCGTCGAGGGCGACGGACAGCTTCCCGATTTCCCTGGCGAGTTCTTCCTCCGAGGCTTCGATCTCGTCCTTTGCCATTTGCAAGACGAGGGGATCCATTTCAAAGCGTCGATCCATAAAGACGGTGAATGCGCGCTTGTCGATAAGTGCGTTCTTCGACTTGGAAAAGGTGAGGTCAATGCGACCGAGGTTGATGCCCCAGTAGGCGGATTGAGTGTAGATCTTCCCGTTGAGGTAATAAGAAGAGAAATCCCGGTGGGTGTGGCCGGCGATGAACACTTCGATTTCGTCATTGGTGTCCATCGTGTCGTGGGCCCGGTTCGCGTAATCGTCCTGTCCATTTTTCGTGCCCATGTGGCCGACGGAAATGACGGCGTGGGGTGCTTCTTTTTCCGACTTCATTTCCGCAATGGCTGCCTTGGCAGCAGCGGCAGGATCTGTTGCTGAAATTCCGTCGAGCAATTTTGGATTCAGCCAGTAGGGAAGGCCGGGAGTGGTGAGGCCGAAGAAGCCAATGCGGAAGCCGTCGACCGTTTCAATGTGAGAGCGCTGGACTTTGTCTTTGGGAACAGTCGCTTCATCCAAATCCAAATTAGCACCCAGTGCGGGCATCTCTGCGGCGGAAAGCGCATCTGCCACCGGATCGATGCCCCAGTCGAATTCGTGATTGCCCAGCACCCAGCCGTTGTAATTGAAAGCATTGAGCAATTTCATCATCAGCTTCCCGCGATTCCGGCGGGAGACATGCGTTCCCTGGTAGAGATCACCGGCGTCGACGAGAAGGTGATTCGGATTCTGCCGTTTCCATTCGCGGATCAAGGTCGCGCAGCGGGCGAATCCGCCGACGTTCCCGATTCCGTCATAATTCACCGCCGGGCGGATGTGCCCGTGGAGGTCCGTGGTGTGAATGATAGAGACTGTCGTGAGGTCGTCGTCCGGTGTCGACTCACGAGCACTCCCGGAAAACGGAGCGAGGGAAGTCCCAAGGGCGGCGGAGGCGCCGGTTTGAAGAAACCGTCGGCGAGAATTGGCAGCGGGCATGTCAGCGGGACGGTAAGGCCGCGATGGGTGTATTCGCAATGAGCAAAAGCGCCGCTTGGAAGGCCGGATGAGTGGGGTATCTTTCCGGTTTTTTACCTGAACATGCAATTTGGCGACATTCGGGGCATCCTTCAATATGCCACGCAGTTCCGCGGCAAGACTTTTGTGGTCAACGTCGACGGGCTCATTGTCGCGCGCGAGGGTTTCTCGAATTTGCTCCTTGATATCGCCGTCCTGCATTCGTTGAATATTCGGACAGTCCTCGTCCACGGCGCCGG
>JBCCWV010000163.1:0-11312 GCA_039192745.1 Verrucomicrobiota bacterium
CTCATGACACGCTCCTTCGTGGCGCAGCTAGGATTGCTGCGCACCATCCTTAAAGAGGCCGACGCGAAGATCTTCCGCCTTGAACACCTCTTGATCGTCAGCCTTCACCCAGCCATCGGCGATCCCAAGGGTGGCTTGAAAAACTCCGCGCGCCGGGAAATGACCGCCGACGAGTTCGAGAGCCGCCTCGATCTCGCCAACACCTTTGACAAGGAATTTGTCGCCCGCTACGACGTGGAGAAAGTCCGCGCCTACACGCAGATGTATGACGACGCCGTTCGCATCATGAACTCCTCAGACCTCAATGTCTTCAAGCTCGAGGGCGAGTCGCAGGAAACACGCGAGATGTATGGCGACAACCCGTTTGGTCAAGGTTGCCTCCTTGCCCGACGCCTCGTCGAGCACAACGTCCGCGCCATCGAGGTCAGCTACGGTGGCTGGGATATGCACAACAGTATCTTCGAGAACGCACCCGCGCGTTGCGATGTCCTCGACCAGGCCATGTCCGCGCTCCTCGACGACCTCGAGCGCATTGGCAAACTTCAGGACACCATGGTCGTCCTCACCACCGAGTTCGGCCGCACCCCGCGCATCAATCAAAATGCCGGCCGCGACCACTACCCGAAAGCCTTCTCCAGTGTCCTCGCCGGTGGCGGCATCAAGGGTGGCGTCGTTTACGGAAAAACCAGCGAAGGCGCAGAAGAGGTGATCGAAAACACGATCACCGTCCCCGACTTCAACGCCACGATTGCTCACGGTCTCGGTCTCCCCATCGATCAAGTCCTCTACAGCCCCACGCAACGCCCCTTCACCGTGGCCCACAAAGGCGCACCGGTCATGGACCTCTACGCGTAGGCGAGATAACGCATTTCCTACTCTCAGAGGAGGTTTTTTAAGCCTTTCCCCGGCCAAAGCGGCCGAGGAGAGGCTTTTCTTTTTTTCACTTTGCTGCTAAACTGAAGTCTGATGACGATTGTGGAGTCCATCACGAATGACCTGAACGAGTTGCCGAATTCAAAACTCGTGGACGTCGCGCGCTATGTAAGGGACTTAGTTCCAGAAGCCTCTCGGCGCCAGCGGAAGGCTCTCGATGAGTTGCATGGCACGATTAGCGATGAGTCCGCAAAGGCCTTGAATGACGCTCTGGCGGAGAGTGATGCCTGAGGAAATCCTACTCGATACTGCTCCTATCATTGCACACCTGAGGGGCAAACTAGACATTGTTGCCGAAACAGCACCTGGCACGCTTCTGTTCACGTCCCTATTCACGTTCGGTGAGCTTCAGAAAGGAATCCAGCGAGCAGATAATAAAGTCCGGGAAAACGACAAGGTTTCCGCGTTTCTTGATCAAGTAGCTATCCTGTTGCCTGACACAAAGACGGCAGAGACTTATGGGAAAATAACTGCTCAGCTTGATCGTGACGGAAACAGAATTCCCGAAAACGACGCATGGATAGCAGCGGTTGCCATTGAGTGTGGAATGACTCTAGCAACTCGGGACGCACACTTTGGAAAGGTGGACGATCTTCAAGTGCTGCAATGGAATTGGGATTGAAGCGACAAACTCAAATATATGGAAACACCCGCAGCCATTCGCACCCGTTGTACATTAAAGGTCATCACCGATGCCAACGATCCATGGCCTGCGGGCGACTCCCTCACCAAAGAAACGCTCGATGAACTCATCGCCCTCGCAGGCATGGCCCCATTTCACAAAGCAGCCGACAAATCTCATCGCGACGGCGTCCGTGCCTTTGTTCCGTGGCGATTTTATGTTCTCGATGCCGCCAACTGCCGCGCACTCCTCGAAAACCTGCAAAGTCGTAGCATCGACGGCGGAAAGATCTCCGGGATGCTCGCCACCGCCGAGGCCTTGATCCAGGTGACATGGCTGCCCAACCCCGCCAAGGACGACACGACCGAGCAACTCTTCGATCCAACTTTGGAGAACATGGAACACATCGCCGCCGCGTCTTCCGCCGTGCAAAACCTCCTCCTCGCCGCGACCGACCGCGGCCTCCCCAACTACTGGTCCAGCGGCGGCATCCTTCGCGAACCGGAGCAATACGACCTCTTAGGCATTCCTCACCACGAGATCCTCCTCGGATCGATATTCCTCTTCCCCGCCGACACGCGAGACGCCGAACTTCACGAAGGCAAGCTCCGCAAGATGCGCGAGCCAGTCTCCGACTGGGCCCGCCCGGTCGTTATCCGCTCGTAACGCGAAACTTTTTCCGGTAGGCCAGCGGAGTTAGTCCTGTCACCTGTTTGAAGCGTTTCGTGAAATGACTTTGGTCGTAGAAACCGGAAGCCAATGCCACCTCGCCCATACTATCCTGAGTGTAGGCGAGAAGACGCTGAGCCTCCTGCACACGAAGCGATTTGAGAAAGTCTGTCGGCGCCATTCGCAAGAGTCCCCGGAACCGCCGATTGAAATGTGTCGAGGATAGTCCGGCAAGCTTGGCCATTTCTTCCATCGAAATCTGTTCCGTGAAGTGCGCTTCGATGTAGCGCATGACCGGCGCCAATTCGCGAAAGTAGACTTCCTGATCCTGCGGCCGCGCAATCGGATACATCGCACCGGCGATGCCAATGACTTCTCCTCCCGGGCCAAACATCGGTGTCTTACTTGAGACAAACCACGCCGGCGTCCCGCGCCGCAACATCACGAGCCAGACTTGATTTGGAATCGGCACTCCCCCTTTCATCACGCGCTGATCCTCCGCGATATAGGCCTCGGCCATCGCCGGTGGATGGAAATCCCGGTCGCTCTTCCCGAGGACTTCTTCCTCCCGCGTCACGCCGTGGCGCTCAAGAAAAGCTTGGTTCACTTTTACAAAGCGACTCTTCGTATCCTTGGAGTAAAAATGCACTTCCGGCAGGAACTCGAAAAGGCCCATGACACTTCTAGCATTAGGGTTTTGCTCAAAAAATGCCTCTTGGAAACCCAGCGGATCCGAATCTGACTTCATGGTCAAAACATACTAAAACAACGCCCCGGTTTACAAGACAGAATTCGCTTCCGCTGATTTCTTTTCGTGAGACTCCCCTCCGAATGAACCCCCGTTTACAGGTTTTCATTTTCGCGCTCTTACCCCTCGCGACCTGCATCGCCTCGGAGAAGAACACCCGGGTCGACTTCGCCCGCGACATCCAGCCCATTCTTTCCGAGAACTGCTTCCACTGTCACGGACCTGATGCCGCAGACCGCAAAGCCGATCTTCGACTCGACACCAAGGAAGGCGCTTACGCCGACCTCGGAGGGTACGCAGCGATCGTCCCCGGTGAACCCAACGCCAGTGAACTCATAGCCCGCATCACGGCGCACGGCAGCAGCGACGTCATGCCGCCGGTAAAATCCAATCGAACCCTGACAAAGCAACAAATTCATCTCCTGACCCGCTGGGTTGAAGAAGGCGCGGAGTGGGCAGATCACTGGGCATTCGTCGCACCCGAGAGACCGAGATTACCACGCGTTTCTGATCCGGCGTGGAACCGGAATCCGATCGACCAATTCATTTTTCGACGCCTCGAAGAGGAAAACCTCCAACCTTCACCACAAGCAGACTACCGTACGCTGCATCGGCGGCTTCACCTTGACCTGACCGGACTGCCACCCGAAGAAACTCCGCCCGATGGCAACGTGGGCCAACTCATCGAGCAACTTCTCGCCTCGCCACACTTCGGAGAGCGCATGGCCCTTCCGTGGCTCGATGCCGCGCGTTATGCCGATTCCAATGGCTTCCAACAGGATGGCGATCGGCACCAATGGCCATGGCGTGATTGGGTGGTCCGCGCTTACAACGAAAACATGCCCTTTGATCGGTTCACGATCGAGCAACTTGCAGGCGATTTACTCCCTGAACCCACTCAGGATCAACTCATTGCCACCGGATTCAACCGCAACCACATGCTCAACGGCGAGGGCGGAGCGATCAGGGCCGAGCAGCAGGTGAACTACGTCGTGGATCGCGTCGACACTACCGCGACCACCTGGCTTGGATTGACGATGGCCTGCGCGCAGTGCCATGACCACAAGTATGACCCGATTTCGCAGCGCGAGTTCTTCCAATTCTACGCCTACTTCAACAACATCCCCGAGACCGGCGGCGTGGACAAGCGGACCTCGGGTGGTTGCAACTTCGGCAATCGCCGCTCTGTGCAGTTCTCCCGGCCGTGGCTCGAGATGCCCACCGACGTGCAAACGGAAGCGCGGGCCAAGTTGAAAAAGCAAATCGCAGATTTGGAGAAGCAGGTGAAGGAAGAAGAAGCCGCGATTAAAGAAGCGGTTGCCGCTTGGGAAGCCACCATCCCTCCGGCCGACAAGTTGAGTGCAGAGAAGTTCCCCGGAGGCGTTCATCGCATCCTCGCCCGCACCGCCGAGCCTGATAGGAAGGAAAACGAACGGAAGCAATTGCGGGCGTTCTTCCTGAAGAACGTCGATCACGGACATCCGGAATGGCGCACAACCGGCGAAGAATTGGCTGCGGCAAAGGCGGAACTGACGGCTATCGAGCAGGCCATCCTCACCGTCATGGTCATGGAAGAAAATCCTCCTGACAAAACCAGAAAAACGCACATTCTCACCCGCGGCGACTACCAGCAACAAGGGGAAGAAGTCGGACCCGGGACCCCGAGCGCGTTGCCTGCCCTCGACCCCTCGCTTCCTGACAACCGTCTCGGACTGGCCCGCTGGCTCGTTTCCCGTGACCACCCGCTCACCGCCCGCGTCACCGTCAATCGGCTGTGGCAGCAGTTTTTCGGTATCGGTCTCGTGAAGACATCGGAGGACTTTGGCGTGCAGGGAGAGCGACCAAGCCACCCTGAACTGCTCGATTGGCTCGCCGTCGAGTTCATGGATTCCGGCTGGGACGTGAAGCACATCGTTCGCCTCATCACCAACTCCCGCACCTACCAGCAGACAAGCAAGTTCACCTCCGAGCATCTGAACAGGGATCCCGAAAACCGGCTGCTCGCTCGGGGCGCTCGCTACCGCTTGCCGTCGATGGTTCTTCGTGACCAGGCTTTGTCCGTTTCCGGTCTTCTTCTCGACGAAGTCGGCGGTCCTCCGGTTTACCCGCTGCAGCCGAAGGGTCTTTGGGAGGAGTTTTCGTTTGGGAAAATCAGTTACCCCCACCCGGAAGAAATCCCGCAGCTTTATCGGCGCAGCCTTTACACGTTCTGGCGTCGGACTGTCGCGCCGCCGAACATGTTCGACAACGCTTCACGGCAAATCTGCACCGTCAGGGAGTCACGCACGAACACCCCGCTGCACGCGCTCACCATGCTCAATGACGCCACTTACGTGCAAGCCGCCCGGGCCTTCGGTCAACGTCTGAAAAAACAATCCGCCGCGACACGCGCCGCGAAGATTTCCGCAGGATTCACCGACGTAACTTCCCGACCGCCTACCTCAACGGAGTTGGAAATCCTGATACGTTCCTTTGAAAGAGCGTTGAAAGAAGAAGGCCAAACCATCGACGCCGCGTGGACGCAAATCGCACAAATTCTCCTGAACCTCGACGAGACCCTGAACCGTGAATGACGCCATGAACACGATCGATCCTCTGCAACAAACGCGCCGCCAGTTTCTCGGCAAGGCCGGCGCCGGTGTCGGTGCCGCTGCATTGAACCAGTTGCTGGCGGGAGATGTGCTTGCGAATTCGGGCGAGCATTTTCCCGCCAAAGCCAAGCGCGTGATCTACCTCATGCAAACCGGCGGACCGACCCATGTCGACCTCTTCGACCACAAGCCGCACATCCTCGACAAGCACGGCGAAGACATTCCCGAATCCGTGCGCGCCGGCGTGCGCCTGAGCACGATGACGGCGAAATACGAGAAATACCCGGTCCTCCCTCCCCTGAAGCCATTTCAACAACATCGGGAAACCGGAATGTGGATGTCGGATCTCGTCAAACACACGCGGGACATCGCCGGCGACATCTGCCTCATCAACTCGATGCACACCGAGTCCGTCAACCACGCCCCCGGGGTCACGTTTTTCCTGACTGGCTCGCAGATTCCCGGACGCCCGAGCATGGGGAGCTGGCTCAGTTACGGGCTGGGTTCGCTCAACGACGATCTCCCGTCGTTTGTCGTCATGCTCTCCCGCGACCGCGAGGCTAGCTGCGGCCAGCTTTTCTACGATTACTACTGGGGCAGCGGCTTCATCCCGAGCAAACACCAGGGAGTAAAGTTCCGCAGTCAGGGCGATCCGGTTTTGTTCCTCTCAAACCCCAGGGGCGTCACCCGCAAGATGCGGCGCGGCGTCGTCGACGATCTAGCCGCACTCAACCGCGAGCACTATCAAAACTACCTCGACCCCGAGATCGAAACTCGCATCGCGCAATACGAGATGGCCTACCGCATGCAAGCCTCCGTGCCCGAGTTGACTGATCTTTCCGACGAACCGCAACACATTCTCGACATGTATGGCCCCGACGTGCAGCGCCCCGGTTCCTTCGCTCGCAACTGCCTGCTCGCACGCCGCCTTGCCGAGCGTGGGACACGTTTTATCCAGCTCATGCACGCCGGCTGGGACCAACACCAGAATATTCCAACGCAATTGGAAATCCAATGCCGCGACACCGACCAGCCATCCGCCGCGCTCGTGCAGGATCTGAAGCAGCGGGGCCTGCTTGAAGACACTCTCATTATCTGGGGGGGCGAGTTCGGCCGCACACCCTTTGGTCAAGGCGACATCCATAATCCAAAAAAACACGGACGCGATCACCACGGCGCCGCTTTCTCGATCTGGATGGCCGGTGGCGGCGTTAAAGGCGGAATGCAGTATGGCAAGACCGACGACTACGGCTACAACGTGACGGAGAATCCGGTCCACGTGCACGACTTCCAGGCGACGGTTATGCATCTGTTAGGGATCAACCACGAGAAACTCACCTACCGCTACCAAGGACGGCGATTCCGCCTCACCGACGTGCATGGACACGTGGTGCGTGATATCTTGGCCTAAGCGCAATTCGTTGCCGACTCCCGTCTTCGGCCACAATTCTTAAAGCACGGCTGGATTCGGCCCATTCGCCGTTAGAATCCGCGCCCTCCCGTCGTATTCGTTTTACAGCAAATGCTCCGCTTTTCCCCCATTTTCATCCTGATCGTTGGCCTCGATTTCTCGTTGGCCATGAGCGACTACGAACGCGGGAAGATCATTTACCAAAAGCAGTGCCTCGAATGCCACGGCGCCGACGGGCAGGGAGTGGCCGAGGAATATGACGAACCTCTCGTCGGGACCCGACCCTTCGAGAAACTCCAACGCTACATCGACCGCGCCATGCCGGAGCAGGACTCCGATCTTTGCGTGGGCGAAGACGCGAGACTTGTAACGCAATATATTTGGGAGGAATTCTATTCGCCGGATGCCCAAGCTCGGCGCTCGCCGCCCAAATTCGATTTAACTCGCCTCACCGTCGAGCAGTATCGCGCCTCGGTCGCGGACGTCGCGGCGCGGTTTCGCGGCAACGCAAACAGACCCTTCGGCGACGAGCGCGGACTCACGGGAAACTACAATGGCGCCAATCGCTATCGACCGAACGCAGACAGGAATGCGATGAGGTTCAACCGCGTCGATCCTGCGCTGCGTTTTGATTTCGGAAAAGGCAGCCCGGCACCGGACAAGTTCAATGGTGAAACATTTTCCATCGAATGGGATGGCTCAATCATCGCCGAAGAAACCGGCCTCTATGAGATCGTTCTTCGGACGCGCAACGGCGTGATGATGTATTTCAATCAGCATCATACTGGAAACCGTGAGCGTGACGGCATCGCCTTTATCGACGGCTGGGTCAACGACGGCGACGACATGAAGGAACATCGTGCAACCGTCTTCCTTCTTGGCGGTCGTGCCTACCCATTGCACATCGATTTCCTCAAATACGAGCAGGAACTCGCCTCCATCCAACTGCTTTGGAAACCGCCACACGGGGTTTTGTCCCCGATCCCCAATCGCAATCTCCTGCCGAAGACTTATCCTCCAGTCACCGTCGTCTCGACGCCATTTCCCGCCGATGACTCGAGCGCGGGATATGTCCGCGGCAGCCTCGTTTCCAAGGAATGGCACGAAGCGGTGACGAATGCGGCCCTCGAAGCGAGTGGCCTCATCATCGACGACATCAACCGACTTTCCGGCTCCAGCGCCGACGACAAGGATCGAAAAGCGAAGCTGAAGGAATTTTGTCGGAAATTCGCCGTCGCCGCGCTTCGTCGACCGATGACAGCGGAGCAGTATGAACGGATCATTGATCGCCAGTTCGCCGATGATGTGCCGGTCGAAGAAGCCGCACGCCGTTCCATCCTTCTCACCCTAACTTCGCCACAATTTCTCTACCCCGGTCTCGCCAAAAAGGCTCAGGATCACTATTCCGTGGCCGCAGCCCTCGCGCTGGCGCTCTGGGATTCCATTCCCGACGAAGCCCTGACGAACGCCGCGGCGAAAGGGCATCTCCGGACGCGAAATCAGGTGATGACTCGTGCACGAAAGATGGTCGAAGATCCGAGGGCCAAGGCAAAGATGCGGGGCTTCTTTCACCACTGGCTCGAAATGGATGCCGTGGATGAAATTGCCAAGGACCGGAAGAAATATCCGGATTTCAACGACACCATCGCCGCCGATTTGCGGACTTCGCTCGAACTCTTCATTGACGAGGTGATTTGGAAAGGGGCTTCCGACTACCGGCAACTACTGCTTTCAGACAAGGTTTGGATGAACAAGCGCCTCGCGGAGCTTTATGGCAAGGACTACGACGGCTGGGGCTTCAAGCCGGTTTCGTTCGGACCTCAGAAGCGGAGCGGCGTCCTTACCCATCCGTATCTTCTCTCCGCGTTGTCCTATCATGACAACACTTCGCCCATTCACCGCGGTGTCTTTTTGACGCGAAACATCGTCGGCGAAAAGCTCAACCCACCGCCCGACGCGACGACATTTGATGACGGTAAGTTCGATCCCTCACTCACGATGCGGGAGAAAGTGACCGAGCTGACGCGATCGAAGGCCTGCATGGCCTGCCACCAAACGATCAACCCCCTTGGCTTCAGTCTCGAGCACTACGACGCCATCGGGCGTTGGCGCTGGAAAGAGAAGAACAAGCCCATCGACGCGACGAGCGACTTCGAAACCGGAGAGGGCAAAAAGATTAAGCTGACCGGCCCTCGCGATGTGGCCAACTACGCAGCGCGAAACCCTTTCGCCCACAAAACCTTTATCCGTCAGCTCTTCCACCACACCGTGAAATACGCGCCCGCCGCCTACGGGACCGACACTCTCGAAGAACTCCGGAAGAAGTTTGCAGACTCCGGTTTCAACGTTCGCGACATCCTCGCCGAGATCGGTGTCCGCGCAGCGTTGCATGAGCTGGAGGGCGCTCCGGACGTGAAAACCGCCGCAAATCGGACCCAAAATCCGTAAGAATTCCCGAAGACCCGAAATTTAGGACCAGGAACCATGACGACATCACGCCGCCAATTTCTCCGCCATTCCGGCATTTCCGCCGCCGCACTCCCCTTTCTTTCCGGGCTGCCCAGCCTCATGGGCGCCGAAGGTGGCCCCCGCAAACAACGGGTTCTTTTCATCGTTTCGCCGAATGGAACGATCCCGCCGGACTTCTGGCCCGACGAGGAAGGGACCGACTTCAAGCTGAAACGCATTCTTCAACCGCTCGCGGAATTCAAGGACCGCATGCTGGTTATCAAAGGAGTTTCGAACAAGGTTCGGGGTAAGGGAGACAGCCACATGCGCGGCATGAGTTGCCTTCTCACCGGAACGGAACTCATGCCCGGCAACATCATGGGCGGTGGCGGTGTTCCCGCCGGATGGGGTGGAGGTATTTCCATCGATCAGGAGTTGAAGAACTTCCTGCAATCCAAGGAAGAAACCCGCACGCGCTTTGGTTCTTTGGAAGTAGGTGTCGCCGTTCCTAACCGGGCCGATCCTTGGACGCGGTGGAGCTACACTGGTGCGAACAAGCCCGTCGCTCCCGTCGACGATCCCTATCAATTGTTCCAGAAGCTTTACGGCAGCATGCAGGGCCGCGAATCACTGGCGAGCATCTTCGATGAGATTCAGGGCGAGTTGAAGACAGCCACGAAGAAACTCAGTCCAGAGGACCGCGTTCTCCTCGACGAGCATGTCACACTCGTGCGTGCGATGGAGAAAGACCTCGAAGCGCAGCGCAACTCCGGCGCTCTCAAGGCGCCTGCGCCGAATCTCGAGCCTGGCGTCCTCAACGAGAACGACAACATCCCGAAGATCAGCCGCATGCAGATCGACATGATCGTCAACGCCTTCGCCAACGACATGAATCGCTTCGCGACCTTGCAATACATGCGTTCCGTCGGCAATGCCCGTATGCGCTGGCTCGACATCGACGACTCCCACCACGGCCTTTCCCACGAAAAAGATGCCAACAAAGCCGCGCAAGAGAAGCTGGTGAAGATCAATCGCTGGTTCGCCGGTGAATATGCCTATCTTGCAAAGCGCCTCGCCGAAACGCCTGAACCGGGTGGCAATGGAAGCATGTTGGACAACACGACGATCGTCTGGACGAATGAACTCGGCAAAGGCAACAGCCACACGCTCGACAACATCCCGTTCGTCATTCTCGGAAACGGCAGCGGCTTCAAAATGGGCCGCTCATTGAAACTTGCCGCCGACCAAAAGAACGCCAAAACAAACGTCGCCCACAACCGCCTCTGGATGGCCCTCGCCCACAGCATCGGCCACGACATCAAAACTTTCGGCAAACCAGATTTCTGCGAAGGCGGAGCGCTCGACCTAGCATAGTATTACAGGCTTCCAGCCTGTAACCGCGCGCTAACAAACCGCCTAAAAAAGGGGCGACTGAATTCGTCACGGAAGACCATCCGAACGTCTCCTCCCGTTCGAGAACAGGCTGGAAGCCCGTTCTACTATCGGCTTTTCCCCGCGGTAATATAGTATTACAGGCTTCCAGCCTGTAACCGCGCGCTAACAAACCGCCTAAAAAAGGGGCGACTAAATTCGTCACGGAAGACCATCCGAACGTCTCCTCCCGTTCGAGAACAGGCTTGAAGCCCGTTCTACTATCGGCTTTTCCCGGCAGTAATGATCTGCATTGCGGATAATTCGAGCTTCTCCGCAATCTCCGGCTTCGCTTCGTAAAGATCCGTCGTTTCCCCGAGATCCTCGGCCAGATTGAACAACGTCCAGGGTCGCGCGAACCGCTTCCCACCCCGTTTCTCCCGCCCGCCCCAGCCCTTCCCCAGCACGAGTTTCCAGTCAACATCACCGATGGCAAAAAAGGCCCCGCCCCAGGGGAGA
>JBCCWV010000164.1:0-10979 GCA_039192745.1 Verrucomicrobiota bacterium
TGGCACGGGAAATTTCATCGTATCCGCGTCAATCGTCGCGGTTTTTTCCGGGCCGAAAAAACACACGTCCGGCTCGTAGTCATTCCGGGGAAACGCGCAGAGCGCTTTCTCACCGCGGACGATGCCGAGTGATTGAGTCCTAACGAAGGCATCGAGCAGTTGTTCGAGGCTTTTCTTCGCGATGAGGTGTCTTTCTTTCGCAGGGGAATGCATGATAACTTCGCCATTGATAAACTCCGCCTTCTGGTCGTCGCGGATTTCATCGTAAAACCGCAGGCGTCGTGTGGCCTCGTCTTCGAGACGCGATGCGAGTGCCTCCACCTTCTCGGGCAGGGTGGGGTCATCCAGCAAGGTGTCCATCACGGCAGACATCGTTCGTCATTTTACACGACGACCAGCTTCTGCTCAATGATAACTCGTTCCCCGGGTTTCCTCTCTTCAAGTTATTCCAATGTAAACCCGACGCCGAGCAGGGCGCTCCGGGCTTCGCTGGCGACCTGCTTCGGGCTTCTTCCGTCGAAGAGGAGCGGCAGCCGGTGAAGTCCTGGAGAATTTGCGGCCCCGAGATCGAATGGCGGTTCCGGAGCGGCGGGCGGGGTGAGTTCCGGTGGGTAGGTGAAACGACCGTCCGGAAATCGTTTCACCCCAGGCTTCATGAAAAACTCCTCCATCTTCAACCGATACGCTTCATGTTGTTCCAAAAACCCAATCCATAGGGGCGCGTCCCTTCTGGCGGCATCGAGGGTTCGAAGAATTCTTCGCCCGTCCTTTTCCCCATCGAGGTGCATGAAGAAGTAAGTCAGGAGCAAGGACGAATGATAGAGCGATGACTGCACCATGGGGTCCCAGTCGAGGACAATCAGTTGTCTGCTGGCGTCCCGCCATTCGTAATCGGCCGGAGTATTGACGAGTCTGTTCCAGGTCCCTATGTCCATGGTAAGCAGTTTCTCAAAGTCGTAGATGCCGGCAAATCCGGGGACCTTGTGTTTCTTCGCAAAGTATTCCTCATTCGCTTCTTTCACGCCTTCCACGATCTGCGCGCATTCGAAGACTCCGCGCGAGTACGGAATGGCGGCCGTGTATTCGGCGGTTCCCTCCACGAGGAACATGGGAAGCATGTTGATGATGTCGTGCATCATCATGTGAACGAGTTCATGGACGAGGGTGGAGGTGTCGTAGTCGTCCGCCATGCCATAAGTGCTTCCCATGCGTTTCAATCCAAGGCTGTCGACGGGAACGAGAAAGATTTTCTTGTCGAGTTTGTAAACTCCGCCGGAACCTGTGGGACCTCCGGCTTTGTGATAGGCCTCCATGGAAGAAAAGAACTCGGCTTTGAAGACGTCTCCCTCGGGCTTGGCTTGGATTCCCCATGGAGACTTGCCCATAAGTTCGTAAGTGCCCTCGAAGACTCGCGCGATATCTTTCATCGCGTGATTTCCGAGTGGGGTTCGTGAACGAACGACATACTCAAAGTTGCGGGTGTGATAGATGTAGTTCCCCGGCTCGGACCGCCGGTCGTCGAGGTCGGCGAAGGTCAATCCATCGGGAGCGGAAAGTTGCCGGGGCCACTTGCGCGTCGCCGCGACTTCGAAATCGCCGACGTCTGTCCCTGCGAATTTCAGCATCTCCGGGAGGTTGAGGGCGACGAACTGGAGGTCGTCGGCGGAGAGCTTGGAGGCCTCGATTCGCGCCGGCTTCTTGTTGACCGTGAGGATGATTTTGTCTTCTTCAAAGCCGCGCAGTGTGGCTTCGATTTCCCGTCCTTCGTTATAGCGCCACTTCCGTAGTTCATGGATGCGCCCGGCGGGCGTGGCGGAAAGTTGCCGGTGAAACTCCACGAAAGCCTCGGCGGCGGCCTTTCCGATGGACTCGCTGGACCGGGTGCTTGTGAGAATGCCGAGGAGCGATTGATGGAGCCGGTCGGGTCCTTCTTGGTTGGGCGGTTCCGGTCGTTCGGGCGGAGTGAGAGTCCGCGGATAATTGAATGATCCGTCGGGGAAAGTTTTGACATCGGGGTGCTCTTTGAACTTTTCGATTTCCTGCTGATAAACTTTGGCAGCCGCAAAATACTTGTCCCACGCGCCGCCTTCCCGCATCGCCCGGTCTATCATTTGATGAAATGCATCCCGGACCGCGTCGTCTCC
Source organism: Verrucomicrobiota bacterium (assembly GCA_039192745.1). Taxonomy (GTDB): domain Bacteria; phylum Verrucomicrobiota; class Verrucomicrobiia; order Verrucomicrobiales; family DEV007; genus JBCCWV01. Next base: position 2,145 of record JBCCWV010000164.1, read on the forward strand.
GAACAGAAAGTAGCGAACGAGAGCCGTGGCAGCCACCTGCTTCAGGGGGCTGACCTCGTTCGCCCACGCTTGTTTTTGCGCGGGGAAAATGGCTTGGCAGGTCATGGTGAGTTGGAAACTCTCAAAGCTGAGGGAACGCATCGTTTCCAGATGGCGATCGGGAAAGAAACGGCCTCCGGCGCGCGGGATCGAGGAAACAAGCTCGCTGATTCCACTAGTCGCCCATGGCAAAAGGTAGTTCCCCTGATGACGGCCATGGCTGACAAAGATAAATTCGCGGCGCAGATTGGTGGCCTGCTCGTGCAGGTTGATGAGTTGTTGGCCATCCGCGAATTCGACGCCGATGTCTTTTAACCGGCAACGCAGGATTCCATTCTCCAGGTCGAATCGAGAGTCCGCGACTGCACTTCGGTAGCCGCCATCGTCCGAGAAAAGTTCCACCGTGACGGGTGGTTCTTCGCTTTCTGGAAACTCGTTCAGTTTTGGATAGACGAGACCGAGCGCGGCGAGACACCCTTCGAAGAATTCAACAATCCGCGTTTGCGTAAGCGGCGTGAGTTCGACGTCGGGTTTGAAGAGGATGGAGCGGGAACGGAAGTTTCGGCCTTCCCGAGTGATCTGCACGGCATCGTCAGCCGCTTCAATCTGGTGGGGCCAGCCGGATGGTCCTTGTGTTTCGGTTGCGGAATCTTGGAGAAAGCGAAGGGCGTTTCGCTCCAGTTCGCGGACAGCCAAACGTTGGTCGAAATCGGAGAGACTTGTGAGCGGCGGTGAAAGAACGCGTCCGTCAGCTTGCTTGAGTTTGAGTTTATCCAATTCAAATCCAATCAACGCCGCCGTCACCGTTTGCCCGCCTTTTGCGGTCCACTGCCGTGGTTCTTCGGACGCCGTGAGCGCGGAAACGAAAATCAGAGCCACACCGACAGCAGAAAACCAGGGGATTAAAGAACCTTCGCGCAACGCCATGGGGCAAAGGCTAGCGACCCTCGGTTTTTAGATCAAGAATTTCTCTGATGGGAGATCCGGCGCCTCAAAAATCTAAATACAACTCAGCCCGGCGGTTGTGGCTGCGACCGGTGGGGTCGTCGGTGCCGTCGGGGAGGGTATTGGGGCGAAGTGGGTAGTTTTCGCCGACGGCTTCGGTAACGATCTGGTCGGCGGGGACGCCAAGGTCGGCGAGAAGGGCTTTGACAGACCTGGCGCGTTCCTTGGAGAGGCGTTTGTTGTATTCATCGGTGCCGAGGGCATCGGCGTGGCCGCTGACGCGGAGGCGTTTGTCGGGATCGTTGCGCAGGATGCTGGAGATGATTTCAATTTGTCGCTTTGCGCGTTGCGTGACATCGGCATCATCGTATTCGAAATACAAGACAAGCGACTCTCCTCCTTCGGGCTTCTTCACGAGGGGCGTAAAGGGAACTTTCCCGGCTTCGGAAGCGTCGGCAAAGCGGGCGAGCATCTCGGAAAAATTGAGTCCGGCGATGCGCCAGCCTTTTTCCGAGTCGTGCTTCATCTCGATACCGAACTCGGACTCCACGCCGATCTTGTCCGACTCCACGTGCGCGATGATCCAAGCGACTTTGCTTTGCTCGCCCGAAGCGGTGGCCATGAGCGGCTTCACCGGTTTCATGCGGTATTCGCCCTCCTCAAAAACGATGCAGAGCGCGGCGATCTTCTCTTCGGGCACTTTCTCGGGATCGCAGAGTTGCACAGCGGTTAAGTAGTCCTGCTCAAGGACGGCAGTGAGAAAGGTGTCGGCATCAGTGAGGGCGTCGCCGGCGTTGGGTTCGAGCACGAGGGCTGGCTTCCCGTCGGGAGGAGTCGCGTTCTTTTGCCCGTCCGGATTTTCCAGTTTCAATGTGGGAGCGTTGTCCGCCATTTCGGGAAGCGGCTCGGGCAGCCCGGCACGAAGGGCCTTGGCGCGAAGGGTCGGAGATACGGAAAGGGCCTCGACGCGCCAGCCTGACTTCGCGTCGCGCCGCAGATCGAGATAGGTTTTCTCGCGATCAACGCTGTTACCGTCTTCGTCGGCCTTCACGAGCAGAAGCGCCTGTCTTTGAAGGACGCCGAGTTCGCCCACGTCCTGAATCGGTTCTTCGGGATCGATGGCGTAGCCGCCCGCGGTCAATGCCCAGCGGAAACCATTCGCGCGCGGCGCGGCCAGAAGTTCGTCACCGAGGAAAGCGAACACGTCGTCCGTTTCGCCCGCGGAAAGTTTGCTCGCGATGGTTTTGGTGATTTGGCTGCCGTTGGTGAACTTGTCAGGAAATCCCGGAATCCTCGGAGTTGCGTCCTCTTCGGTCGCGGTGTCGGGCGTGTCCGGATCGGCGGTGCCTTCGGTCATTTCGCGTGGCGGCGGAATGGAGCCTTTGCTCGAATCGGACGTTGGTGAATCCGGCGTCGCCTTTTCGGTGCCTGGCTCCTCCGTTTTCTTCGTCGCCAGCTCCGCTTTGCTCTCTTTGTCCTTCGAATCCGAACAGGCGGAAAGGAGCGCGAGAGCGCTGGCGAGAATGACAGTAGAGATGGTGGCGAGGATTCGCATGAAAGAGTGGCGGTATCCGGTTGTCGAAGGTGAATGCAGCAACTAATGCGCCGCTTTTCCGGAATTCATCTTATTCCACGGCACGCGGATGGGCAATCAGCAGTCCGCCCCGCCAATCGCCGGTCCAGGGATTGCGGCGGGAAACAAAGAGGAGGACTTGATAGCCGGGAGGATGGTGGTCGAGAATGGCGGCGAATTCCCGGACATTTCGGAACTCCATACCCGCGCAGTGGTGAATGAGGTCGCCGACGGCAAGTTCGCCCAGAAGCGGGCTGCCGCGCTGGATGGACTCGACTTTCACCCCGTCGCCGACCGCTTCGCGTTCCTTTGGCGTGAGGTCGCGGACCTTGAGTCCAAGCGTTCCCGTGATCAGGCGCAAGGCGTCGCTTTGCATTTCCTCGGACTGCTTCGCTTTCTTTTCCTTTTCGCGGAGAGCATTGGCGACGATTTCCTGCTGGTTGTATTCGCCGACGGTCACTTCCAGTTGTCCCCGGGTGCCGTCGCGAATGATGCCCAACGGGATGCTGCGACCCACGGGAGCGCGACGCACGTTGGCGATAAGCTCGTCGAAGCTCTCCACCTTCTTCTTGTCGAAATGCGTGATTTGATCGCCCGGCTGGAGGCCGGCCTTTGCGGCGGGAGACCCGGCGGCGACAGCGGCGACACTGATTGGCTGGTCCGTCGCGTCGTCGCCATAATCGTAAACGGTCACGCCGAGGTAGCCGTAAATTGGGCGACCGCGTTTCAAAATCACGTCGATGGTGTCGCGCACATCGTTGGCGGCGATGGCGAGTCCAACGCCTTGCCAAAGCCCGGTCTGTTGTTCGCCGGAATAGATGGCGACGTTGATGCCGACAACGTCCCCGCGGACGTTGACGAGGGGGCCGCCGGAGTTGCCGGGATTGATGACCGTGTCGGTTTGGATCAGTTCCGCGGAGTTGTCGGAGAAGCGGCGTTCCTTCGCGCTGATCATACCTTGTGTGACGGTTTCGCTCAGGCCGAACGGATTGCCGACGGCGAAGACCGTTTCGCCGACGCGGGCGTTATCGCTGTCGGCGAAACGCAAGGCGGGAAACGTTTCCGGCGAGCCTGTGATGATCTTGAGGACGGCGATGTCGGCATGGGTGTTGTAGCCGACGACCTCGACAGGGAGCGTGCGTTTGTCGTGGAGGCGGACGCGGATTTGCTTCACGCGGCGGATCACGTGGTAGTTGGTCACAATGTGGCCTTCTTCCGAAACAATGACGCCGGAACCCTGGCCGGGTTGGAGGACGCGGCGGTTGAAAAGTGTTGCGCCGAAGGGACCGCGGCTCACGGTCGGGACCTTGACCTCGGCTGCGGTGTCAATGCTGACGACGCTCGGGAGGACGGCGTCGATGAGCGCCGTCGTCTCCTCGTTGAGCTTGTTCAAAAGCTCAACTTTCGACAGATCGAGCCGCGATTCGACGGGCGCGGTGAAGGTCTCCGGCTGGTTCTTTTTCCCCGAAAGCAGGTCAAAAAGCCCGTATTTCCCGTCATTCGAGGTCAACGCGTACACACCAAAGATCGCCACCCCAAAAATGATGGCGGACACGAGAAATCGGCGGAGTCCATCGTGCATGCGGGCAAGAAGGTATCAGAAGAAAAGCGATAGGAAAACGGGGGTTTGTCTGGGAATCTTTCGTGGCGAGAGCATCTTGCTTTCGTGAATGCTGGGCCAGCTATCCCTTTTCGTGAAATGGGAAAATCATTCGGTTTCACACTTTGGTTACACTTCGATCTCTGGATAATCTGGACTCGCTTGGTGCTCTGTGCAGAACGTGATCTAGTGCCATGCGGCTGAATAATCGTTTCGATTATGTGAATATTACTGATACTCATAAGAAGCTATGCTTACTCGATCATTCGCGAAATTCGCCTTTCTATTGCTGCTACTTTTAACACTTGTGCTCTTTCTACTACTCGGCCTGAATTTGAAAGGTATCGGAAGCTCTGCCGGATTACAGTTCGGAGAAAATACGGGTCTTATACAAGCCGAAGTAGGAACTCTCAGTTTGGTTATTGGGAAAGGTTCGGGCGGAGTGGGTTGGAGCTATGACACGACACATTATTTCAAAATCGGGCCTTTCTATTTTTTCTTGTCGGACACAACCCTTCGTTATGGAGAATCATGGAGGTTCCAGTGGCTGTTCTTCGATGCATACTTCGATAAATGGCCTCGCTTGGCCTTGGTTCAATTTCCGCTTTGGTTGCTGTTGCCGCCCCTTAGCGTTACGATTTGGCTATTGGGCCGGGCAGTATTCGCCAGTCGTTTTATTTATGTTGCCCGAGGGCAGGACCCCCCAGCTACGAGTCACAAAGGCACTACCGAATAACCGTCTTTCCCGTCCTTCACTTGCCAGCCTTTTTCGGTGAGCGCATCGCGCAGGCGGTCGGCTTCTGGCCAGTCTTTGGTTTGCTTGGCTTGCCAGCGTTGTTCGGCGAGTTCGGCGATGTCTGTGGGAACTTCTATTTCGCTTTCCGCTGGTTCGGGATCGGGGAGCAACCACCCGAAGGCGGCGACGATGGCGGCGAGGCCGTCGAGGGCGACTGCAGCGTCTTCTTTCGAAAGTGATCCGTCGGCGTCGGCTTTCTCGAGCGGTTTCAAGGTGGAGAACATTTCGCCGAGCGCTTTCGGGGAATTGAGATCTTCGTTCAACGCGGCCCATGCGCCCGCGAACGGACCGAATTCCACGCCCTTGCCCTTGAGCGCCCGCTTTTTCAATTCGTCGTAGCTCGCGAGTCCCGGCTTCCCGGCGCGATCGGCGAGGGCGTCGGCGATGTTGGCGAGGCGTTGCAGGTTGCCGCGGGCTTCGGCGAGGCGGTCGAGGCTAAAGTTGAGCTTTGAATTGTAATGACCGGCGAGGAGGGCGTAGCGGAGTTCGGCGGCGTTAGAGCCTTTCGCTTCGAGGTCGGCGAGGGTGTAGAGATTGCCGAGGCTCTTGCTCATCTTCGCGCCGTCGACCATGAGGTGCTCGATGTGGAACCAAAGCCGCGAGAAGTTCCCGCCGGTCGCGGCGTCGCTTTGCGCGATCTCGTTTTCGTGGTGCGGGAAGCAAAGGTCCACGCCGCCGGAATGGAGGTCGAAGGAGTCGCCGAGGTATTTCAATCCCATCGCGCTGCACTCGAGGTGCCAGCCGGGACGACCTTCGCCCCACGGGCTTGGCCAGAAGTTGTCGCCGTCCTCGGGCTTACGTGCCTTCCATAAGGCGAAGTCGGAAATGTTGTCCTTTTCATACTCATCGGCGTCGTTGGCGGTTTCACCGGCGCCGGTTTTCAACTCCCGTTGATCGAGCCGCGAGAGTTTGCCGTATGGCTCGTAAGAAGCGACGCGAAAGTAAAATGATCCATCGTCGCTTTGATAGGCGTGGCCTTTTTCGACGAGTGTTTCGATGAGCGCCACTTGCTCGCCGATGTGACCGACGGCGCTCGGCTCGACGTGGGGTTCGAGTAAGTTCAACGCCTTCGCGTCAGCGTGAAAGCGTTCGGTCCAGTGTTGGGTGAAGTCGTTGAGCGATTGGCCCTGTGCTTGCGATTCGCGGATCGTCTTGTCATCGACATCGGTCAGGTTGCGGACGTGCTTCGTTTTCAATCCGCCGAGTTCCACCACGCGGCGGAAGAAATCCTGCACGAGAAAAGTGCGGAAATTCCCGATGTGTGCCGGTCCATACACCGTTGGTCCGCAGCAATAAAAGCGCAGAGCTTTCCCGTCCGCGGCCGTTACCGGCTGCGGTTGGCGGGTCATGGTGTCTTGGAGTGTGAGTGTGGCCATGGAGCGCGGCGTTATCTATGCGCCGCGATGGCAGTTTTGCCCGGAAAAATTTGGATTTCTCTTCAGGATCGACGGGCGGTGGCCTTTTCCGGGAGTCGTTTGATGCAAGGGAAAAGCTGGATCTGAACTGACGGGTCACTAGAATAAATCGTCGTGAGTGGGGAAAATTCAGCGGTGAAGAAATGGATACGGGGTCGCCCTGTGCTGCTGTCGGTAGTCTTCCTTGCCCTTGCCGCTCCGGTTTATCTTTTGGTTCCTACAGCGAGCTATCGACCAAACACAGAAGCCTTACGGAAGAATCTCAAGTGTTATGACATCTCGTACGGCTATTACCATGGTCGGCCGGGGGTGTCTTTGAGGATTCACGAACACTCATCGAAAGGAGAGGCGATAGCCTCTTATCGATTTGAGAAGAATCGTTTTGCATCCAAAGGCGCGATTGAACCAGCGACGATTCACGGAAAGAAAATCCTATTGGCATCTGAGGCCAGATTGGACGGGAAGATCGACTCCTACCTGTTTTACCAGTGGCAAAACCTTGTCTTCAGATTCGCGTCGGTGGGTGATCTGTCAGAGACATCATTGCCTATGCAGAGTGCTGCTGAAATCGTCTTTCCACTCAGACATGACCGCCGGTATATCGAGCATCCATACGAGCCGAGAATCCTCGATTTATGGAATGATCACCTGCGCGACCGCTTCAAATCCGTCGAAGAGTTCTTCGCTGAACTTTTGGATGGACCCTAGAGATTGATTAGGTGTGTACGTCCTCGTGTGCGGTTAGACATGTTTTCCAAGCGCTCCTGAGCACCGTCGTCGTCGTCGAGGTTCAGTCCGATGGTGTTGATTGGAATGTCCAAGCTCCCTAATTGGTCGACTTGAGAGTCATAATTGTCGTCTGGCGCTCCGTCGGTGAGGAAGATGATTTGCTCAGGAAGGACATCGAATTGCGAAGCGGTGGCAAGAGCGGGTGCATACTTGGTGCTGCCGCTAGCCGTTATACTCGTCAGCTGATTGATGACGTAGTCTTTGGCTTCCGCCGTGGCGAGTCCGAATTCCAAGGATGTCTGACCGGCCCGTTGAGGGATAACGGTGGCGTCATTGGAAAAGGTGACTACTCCAAAGCGAAAAGAGGGGTGAAGTTCAGCGACCGCCTGTTGTAGTTCTTGGAGAACGGTACCGAGTCGAGTGGTAGTCCCGTACTGGCCATTCATGGAGCCGGAAACGTCAATGATGAAGAGAGTGTCACTCGCGAGGGGAATTCCGAAGATGTCTGGTGGAATGACGGTTGTAATGAAGAGATCCGATTCTGCACTGTCGATATAATACTCCTCAGTTGCGATGGTGCGTGCGCGGATCTCGGCGCCGTTCGGGAAGTCTTCGATGACGAGTGTGAATGGGTCATCATAACTTATCCAGTTGTTACCGCTCAGCGTGTATTCCATGCGGGAGACATCGGAGTCGTTGGGATTGGAGAGAGTGACGAGAATGGATTCGGTCCCGCCATACTCGAATTCAGGATTCGAGGGCATGATGACTGGTGGGTCGAGCTGAACGGGATCGACTCCATAAGTTTCCGACACGGTACTGCTGGCTTTCCAGTTGGAAGAATTGATGGGAAGAGCTTGTGCGTAAACGATTGATTCGAACGGAACGGAGATAGCGCTGCCGTCATAGGTTTCCCATGCAGCGCTGCCGATTCGGTAAACGATGGTGGCCAGGCCGCTGCGGTTCCTGTCCGTCAAGTAGAGTGACAGGTTGAAGTCCGCCGGGTGGAAGTTTCCGCTCGCGATGGAAAATGAAGGCGGAAGGAGGTTGTAGCTGAGACGGGGAGCGTCCACTTCATTGCCCGGGAGACCCTGAGGAAGGTCGGTCGGGGCATTGTGGGACATTCCATAATCCGCTTCCCCATCCTCGAAGTTCCAAATCCATCCGGCTTCAGAGGCGACTTCAAGAGCGGCGACGCGATCCTCGTATCCGCGAACAGTTTCTTCTCCTTCTGCGTCCAAGGTCAGTTTCTTGATACCGGGAGGGCCGGAATTGGCGATGTAGAAACTCTGGTTGTCTGGATTCCAGTAAGCGCGAGGCTCGTTCGAGTTTGCCTCCGAATCGGATTGCATTTCGATGCCGACACGGGCGTCAAGGAAGCTGCCGCGAAGACCGATCATTTTGTCCTTGGTTGTGTCGGAGGCGATGGACTTCATCTTGCGGATGACCTCATTGGGGTCATTGACGCCATTGAGGTTTCCGTTGAACGCGACGTAAGTTTTGACCGCGCCGTTTAGAGAAGCGATGTCGCTCTGCAACTTCGAGATCTTCGTGGTGCTAAGCACGTTTGGGAAAAGCGTGATTCCCAAAGCGGCAATAGTACCGATTAGGGCCAGGGTGAACATGGCTTCCAAGAGTCCGAATCCGGCGCAATGGCGTGTGGTGGGACGGGTTGTCATCGGCTTTACGGGAAAGAATAACTCAATAATAATCCGTTAATTCCAATACTCAATATTAA
>JBCCWV010000165.1:0-10952 GCA_039192745.1 Verrucomicrobiota bacterium
CCTTGAGGACGGTGCCGCCTTTCTGGGTGACTTCGGTCTCGATGAGGTAGGTCTCGCCCTGGACGTTGACGCCATCAGCGATGGCCTCCTCGTGGGTGTATTCGGAGACGAGGTTCTGTTTGAAGAAGCCGTAGGTCAGCTTATTCGGGGTAGCGGTGAGGCCAACGAGGAACGCATCGAAGTAATCTAGAACCTGCCGCCAGAGGTTGTAGATCGAGCGGTGGCATTCGTCGATGACGATGAGGTCGAAGAACTCGGGCGGGACCTTTTTGTTGTAGACAACGGGGAATGGCTCCTTGCGCTTCGGCGGGCCGGACTCGGCGGGGTTTTCCTCGTCTTCGCCCTCGGTCATTTCCCGCCCTTGGAGGATGGAATACATCCGCTGGATGGTGGAGATGCAGACTTGCGCGTCGGTGGGGACGTGCGAGGAGCAGAGCCGCTGGGTTGCATAGATCGAGGTGAAAGAGCGGTTGTCGTCGTTAGGCGTGTAGGCGATAAACTCCTGCTCGGCCTGCTCGCCGAGATTGCGGGTATCGACGAGAAAGAGGACCCGGCGGACGGGGACGTGCTTGAGCAGCCGGTAGATAGAGGTGATAGCGGTGAAGGTCTTTCCCGAACCAGTGGCCATTTGGACCAGCGCGCGCGGTTTGGCCTTCTTGAAGGATTCCTCGAGCTTGGTGATCGCGGTTATCTGGCAGTCTCTCAGACCGGTGGGATCGAGGCTTGGAAGATCCTGAAGGCGGTCACGCAAGGACCGACCGTCGGCGATGCACTCGCGCAGGGTTTCGGGCCGGTGAAAGGTAAAAACTTCCCGGGAGCGTGGCTTCGGGTCGCGCTGGTCCGTGAAGCGGGCCAGGGCGCCTGTTGCCTCGTAGAGGAAGGGAAGCGGCTCGCCTTTCTCGATCCATTTTAGTTTGGCGGCAGCGTAGTCGCCAGTCTGGTCCTCTACGGTAGTGATGTTTTGGCCGAGAGTCTCTTTCTTTGCCTCGATGACGCCTACCGGCTTTCGATCGACGAATAGAAGGTAGTCGGCAGGGCCGGAATCTGTCGCATACTCGCGAATCGCCTGCCCCTTACCGTCGCTAAAGTCGATTGCGTTTTTGTTTTGGACGGCCCATCCGGAGGCCTCCAGTTGCTCGTCGATCGTGTCGCGTGCGATCTGCTCTGGATTTTGGTTTTTCAAAGAGATGATTGCCGATGGGAAGGAGGGTTAATGAATATAATGACTTGCGTGGATTTGTGAGTTGAGCGTGTACCGCTATGCTCTCGGAATGGAAGTGTCGAGCGCCTTGTCATCGGAGTTCCGTGGCTGTTTCAGCTTTCGTCTTGGCTAGCTTGCAGGCGGTGGCGGTGAATTGATCTAGCCGTTTTCTCCAAAGTCTCACTCTGCAAGAGCGATTTGCTTGTTTGAGATGAATGTCCCAAATCCAATTGCCCTGATTCGTCGCTTTATACTCACCGTTCGTGCTATCCTCGGTAACTAAGCGAGCTGCAGTAGATTGATGTGTAATCAAAGTCTGTGGCTGCCTTCTGTGCCAAAGCTTTTCTGGCTCCGGTGCAAGCGAAATAGTCCTGCCGACAGCCTTGAGCTTTTCGTCGATATCTTCGCGTGTTTCTTCCTCAGTTTGTCCCATCAATCTCGCCGGAGACTATGAGCAGTGTGGAACGAAAGAACAGAACAAAAGTGTCGTTCCGTGGGCTACTCCGAATCTGAAAACGCCTCAGCCCCGTTCAGATGAACGAGGCTGAGAATCGGGAGCATGGGATGGGCTATGTAAGATGAGCGCCATCCTGCGAGCAGGATTTGTTGGAAGTGGCCCCTTGCGGGACCGCCGCCATCTGGCGCTCGTTCGCGGGGGAGGTGCGAACTCACAAAGTAAATCAGAATCGGCTCGTAGTTTCCAAGTAAATTAAACAATCGTTTGAATAGCCAAACGCTATATACTGTCATAGTTTTCAGGGATAGGTGCTTACCTGTTGATTTTAAATGGATTATCGAAGTGGATTCTTGGTCGAGGAGATGGGGGCTTCCTGACGAGGTGCTTCCAAGACGGTCGAAAGTGGAATGAAGAGGTAGTTACTATTGAAAAAATAGGCCCACCCTATATTCTCGTTTGATGGAATTTCGTCAGTTGAAATACTTCGCGACGATTGTGGAAGAAGGCAGTTTCACCGCTGCCGCACGGAAGTGTGGCGTGGCGCAGCCGTCGTTGAGTCAGCAGATCCAGAATTTGGAGAATGAATTGGGAGAGTCCTTGTTGAAAAGGAACGCGCGTGGGGTGGCGGTGACGGATGCGGGGAAGCTGGTCTATGACCGGGCGTTGACGATGATCAGCGAGGAGAAAATGTTAGTGAAGTCCTTTGAGGATCGCGGGTCGATCGTGCGGGCCGAGGTGTCGGTGGGGATCATTCCGACGATTGCGCCTTCGTTTTTGCCGGAGGTGCTTCCGCTTTTTCGCGAGGAGTTTAAGGACATCCGGATCAACGTGCGGGAGGCAAGGACGTCGGAACAGATCAAGTTGGTTGTCGATGAGGAGGTGGACTTTGCCATTCTCAGCGACATTGATGCGACGACGAAGTCGAAGTATTCACTGCACATCTCGAAGCTGTTCGAAGAGCCGATTTTGCTCGCGATTCATTACAAGCACCGGTTGGCGGATCTCAGTCGTCCGCTCGAGGTGGACGAAATTGGGTCGGATGAACTTTTGTTCCTCAGTGAAGGGCATTGTTTGCGGGGACAGACGATCACGATTTGCCGTGCGGCGGAGTCGGCGCACCGGACGTGTTGCGAGCAGTTGCCGACCTTGCTTTCAATGGTCCGCGAAGGGCTGGGGGCGACTTTTGTTCCGGCGATGTTTGCGCGGGAAAATGCGATGGCGGGAGTGGTTTTCAAGAATCTGCGGAATCCGTCGCCGTCGCGCAGTATCAACATTATGAAGCGTCGGGGGCGGAAGTTGAATGCGGTGGCGGATAAGTTGATGAAGTTGTTTCAGACGGCGGGGGCGGAGATTGCGGCGGTGCAGGGGTGAGGAGATGAGGGGGTGCTTGGGTGAGGGGGTGAATGGGTGAGAGGCTGACAAGGTGAGGGGGTTAAGGGGGTGAAGGGGGTAAGACGGGCGACGGAATGGTGGCAAATGGAGCGTTGGTGAGGGCACCGACGTTCCATTCGCGAATACTTTGTGGAGGGGGAGTGCAATGTGGCTGACTTGGAGTGCGCCTGACGGCGGTGGGGAAGGCATCGCGCTCGGAGATCGCGATCCACCTGGGGCGATCTGTTGAAAGTGCGGAGAATGTTGATTGGTTCGGCGGGGACTGGTGGGGGGGGGCGTCGCCGCTTTGTGGAAGAGAAGTTTAGGCGGTCACTAGGAGGGCGCCTGACGGTGGTGGGGAAGGGCGTCGCGCTCGGAGGTCGCGATTCACCTGGTGCGATCTGCCGAGCGCGGCCTTTGGGAATAGATGGTTAGGCCGTGACGGGTGGGGGTGTCTCCGCGGTGTGGAAGACGAGTTTTCCGTCTTGTGTTTCGGCGGTGATGGTGTCGCCTTCGGCGAAGTGGCCGTCGAGGAGATCGAGGCTCAAGGGGTCGAGGATGAGCCGCTGGATGGCACGCTTGAGAGGGCGGGCGCCGTAGGCGGGGTCGTATCCTTGCTCCGCGATGAGGTCGATGGCTTCGTCGGTCAAGCTCAGCGTGAGCTTCTGCTTCGCGAGACGCGCGATTACGCGTTCGAGTTGCAGTTTCACGATGGCGCCGATGTCGCTTCGTTCGAGGCGGTCGAAGATGATGGTTTCGTCGATCCGGTTCAGGAACTCGGGGCGGAAGTGGGCGTGGAGGGCGTCGTTAACCTTGGCCTCGCGTTGTTCTGGATTGGATTCATCCATGATGAACTGGCTGCCGACGTTGCTCGTCATGATGACGACCGTGTTTTTGAAGTCGACGGTGCGGCCCTGGCCATCCGTGACGCGGCCGTCGTCGAGGAGTTGGAGCAGCACGTTGAAGACATCGGGGTGCGCCTTTTCGATTTCATCTAACAAGACGACACTGTAGGGCTTGCGGCGCACGCGTTCGCTGAGCTGGCCGCCTTCCTCGTAGCCGACGTATCCCGGAGGCGCACCGATGATGCGGGCCACGCTGTGTTTTTCCATGTATTCGGACATGTCGATGCGCATCATGGCGCTTTCGTCATCGAAGAGGAATTCGGCGAGGGCTTTGGAAAGCTCGGTTTTTCCGACGCCGGTAGGTCCGAGGAAGAGGTAGCTGCCGATGGGGCGGTTTTCGTCCTGCAATCCGGCACGCGCGCGGCGGACGGCGTTGGCTACGGCGACGACGGCTTTTTGCTGGCCGACGACGCGGTCGTGGAGCCGATCCTCCATTTTCACAAGCTTCGAGCGCTCGCCTTCCTGCAAACGGCTGACGGGAATGCCCGTCCATGAGGCGACGACTTTGGCGATGTCTTCCTCGGTGACCTCTTCCTTGAGGATGCGGTTGGACTGCTGGAGTTCGGCGAGCTTCGCTTGGTGTTCGGTGAGGGCGTTCTCCAGTTCGGGAAGCTTTCCGTATTGGATTTCCGAAGCTCGTCCGAGATCGCCGAGGCGTTGGGCCTGCTCTAGTTCGGTCTTGGCAGCGTCGAGTTGCTCCTGGACTTCGCGGACTTGATCGATGACGCCCTTTTCGTTTTGCCACTGGGCTTTTAGCCCGGCGCTTTCTTCGCGCAGGTTTGCCATTTCCTTTTCGACACCGGAAAGGCGTTCACGGCTGGCGGCGTCTTTTTCTTTGGAAAGGGCTTGGCGTTCCATTTCGAGCTGCATGATCTGGCGCTCGATCTGGTCGATTTCGGTGGGGCGGTAATCGTGTTCGATCTTGAGACGCGCGGCGGCCTCGTCGACGAGGTCGACGGCTTTGTCCGGCAGGAAGCGGTCGCTGATGTAGCGATCGGAAAGGGCTGCGGCGGAGACAAGCGCGCTGTCCTGAATGCGGACGCCGTGGTGGATTTCGTAGCGGTCCTTGAGTCCGCGCAGGATGGCGATGGTATCTTCGAGGTCGGGTTCGTCGACGGTTACCGGCTGGAAGCGTCGCTCGAGGGCGGCGTCTTTTTCCACGTATTTGCGGTATTCGTCGAGGGTGGTGGCGCCGATGGTGCGGAGTTCGCCACGGGCGAGTTGCGGTTTCAGAAGGTTGGCGGCATCGACCGCGCCTTCGCTCGCGCCGGCTCCGACGATGGTGTGCAGCTCGTCGATGAAAAGGACGATTTCGCCGTCGCTGGCCGTGACTTCCTTGAGGAAGGCTTTGAGACGGTCTTCGAATTCGCCGCGGTATTTCGCGCCGGCGATCATGCCGCCGAGGTCGAGGGCGACGATGCGCTTGCCGCGAAGGGAGTCGGGCACGTCGCCACTGACGACGCGACGGGCGAGGCCTTCGACGATGGCGGTTTTGCCCGTTCCGGGTTCGCCGATCAACACGGGGTTGTTCTTCGTGCGGCGGGAGAGGACTTGCATGATGCGGCGAATCTCCTCGTCGCGACCGATGACGGGATCGATCTTGCCTTGGCGCGCAAGCGCGGTGAGATCGGTGCCGTATTTTTCGAGGGCCTGGTATTTGCCTTCGGGGTCCTGATCGGTGACGCGTTGCGCGCCGCGGACTTCGGTGAGGGCGTTGAGAAGGGATTTCTTCGTCACGCCGGATTTGGAAAGCAATTCACCGACCGAGGTTTTGGACTCAACGAGGGCGAGGAGGATGTGCTCGACGCTGAGGTAGTCGTCTTTGAGTTTCTCGCGGTGTTGTTCGGCCTTGGTGAAGGCGTCGCGAAGTTCGGCACTGAGGTAAACCTGGGTGGCGCCGCCTTGGACTTTCGGCTCGCGATTGGCGAGGGCTTTTGTGTCGTCGAGGACGGTGTTCGTGTCCGCGCCCGCCTTTTCGAGAAGGGGGAGCGTAATGCCGCCTTCCTGTTCGAGGATGGCCTCGAGGAGGTGGACGGGTTTGAGCTCGGAGTGGCTGTACGTGCTCGCTAGGCCTTGGGCGGCCTGGAGGGCTTCTTGGAGTTTGTGGGTGGTTTTGTTTAAATTCATGGCAGGTAGTTGCGGTTTTTGAGGTTACTAAGCGCATGAATTGGGCCAGTTGGTTTTTTGGGTGTAAGGCATTGGTAATTAGGGATAAAGATTGTTTAATCGGGGGGAGGGAGAGACAATATGACGCAATTTGCGCCACGATGCTGTGGGGATTTTGGGCGAAATGGCACAGTTCTTGGGCGGCGGTAATGTCGTGGTAAGGATTGAATGATGAGGTGGGTGACGTAGCGCGGACACTCCTGTCCGTGAGGGGGAAGGAGGGGTGATCGAGATGACGGCTGTGAGTCCCGAGTAGTTTGGGAATTGGATAGCTCGCGTGCACAGACAGGAGTGTCTGTGCTACGGGGTCGAGGACTCGAATGACCGGATTGGAGGAGGGGATGTTGGTCCAGTAGCGGGGACAGGCTGGAAGCCTGTCCTACTATGGGGAGCGATTTTTACCGATCTTTGACTACAGACTTCTGATCGCTGACCTCCATCTTCGGACTTCCGACTACTGATCTCCGACTTCCGACTACTGACCTCTGATAACTGACCTCCGACCTCCGAATCAAGCGAGGATGGGCTTCACGATGTGGCCGTGGACGTCTGTGAGGCGGAAGTGGCGGCCTTGGTATTTGAAGGTGAGCTTTTCGTGATTGATACCTAACAGGTGCAACAAGGTGGCGTGGAGGTCGTGGATGTGGACGGGGTCTTTGGCGACGTTGTAGCCGTATTCGTCGGTTTCGCCGTAGGTCGTGCCGGGCTTGATGCCGCCGCCGGCCATCCAGAGGGAGAAGCAGCGGGGGTGGTGATCGCGACCAAAACTATTTTTCGAGAACTTCCCTTGGCAGTAATTCGTCCGTCCGAATTCGCCGCCCCAGATGACGAGGGTGTCTTCGAGAAGGCCGCGTTGTTTCAGGTCGCGAATGAGAGCGGCGGAGGGTTGATCGGTTTCCTTGCATTGGCGAGGAACGCCGCTGGGAATGTTGCTGTGATGATCCCAGCCCGGATGGTAGAGTTGAATGAAGCGCACGCCTTTCTCGGCGAGGCGACGGGCGAGGAGGCAATTCGCAGCAAAGGTTCCGGGCTTGCGGGCATCGGGGCCGTAGGAATCGACGACGGAGTCAGGTTCGCTGTTGAGGTCGGTGACTTCGGGGATCGACATCTGCATGCGGAAGGCCATCTCGTACTGCGCGATGCGGGTTTCGACCATGGGATCGAAGTGTTTTTCGAGCGAATGCCGGTGAAGTTCCTGCAGGCTTTCGATCATCGATCCGCGGGAGTCGCGGTCGATTCCGGAGGGATTGTTGAGGTAGAGCACCGGGTCCTTGCCGGAGCGGAAACGGGCGCCTTGATACTTCGATGGCAGGAAGCCGCTGCCCCAGAGGCGGGAGACGAGCGGTTGGCCGCCTTTGTTTTTCGTGACAAGAACGACGAAGGCGGGAAGGTTTTCGCTTTCTGATCCGAGTCCGTACTGGAGCCACGCGCCGAAGCTGGGACGGCCGGGAATTTGCGAACCGGTTTGCATCATGGTCACACCGGGGCCGTGATTGATGGCTTCGGTGTGCATGGATTTCACGACGGTGATGTCATCGGTGATGCCCGCGGTGTAGGGCAGCATGTCGCTCATGGAGATGCCGCTTTGGCCGTGTTGACGGAAGGTCCACGGTGAACCGACGAGCGGAATGGAAGACTGATTCCCCGACATGCCCGTGAGACGCTGGCCGCCGCGCACGGAATCGGGAAGTTGTTCGCCTTCGCGTTCGGTGAGGAGCGGCTTGTGATCGAAGAGGTCGATTTGTGAGGGTGCGCCGGATTGGAAGAGGTAGATGATGCGTTTCGCCTTGGGCGCGAGATGAGTGGCGGCTTCGGCGATGGATGGGCCCGCAAGTTGGCCAAGCGCCATGGTGCCGAGTCCGAGCGAGGACTTGGTGAGCCACTCGCGGCGGGAGAGGGCGAGTTCGTGACCGGTGCAAAGGGTGGGTGGATTCTTGGTTTTCATCGTCGCATGACGGCTTCGTCAAAGTTCAGGATGGCGTTTGTCACCAGCGTGAGGGCTGCGAGTTCGGTGAGAGGGACATCGGCAGGAGCGAGTGAACCGTCCGCGGAAACGGCGAGCGCGGCGGCGTCTGGATTGCCGGTGAACTTTTTCTTCTGCGCGGTATAGAGGTTGGTGAGGATTTCCAATTCTCTTTGGTCGGGCGTCCGAGCGGTGAGGTTTTGGAAGATTGATTGAATGGTTTCACTCACTCCGTTGGCAGAACTCGCTTGCTGACGAAGACCATCGGCGGCGATTTCACGCGCGCTTGTAAGCATGAGAGGATCGTTGAGAAGGACAAGCGCCTGCAGTGGCGTGGAAGTGCGCTCCCGTTTGGCGGAACAGACGTCACGTTTTGCGGCGTCGAGGGCCATCATGACCGGCGCGGGACCGGTGCGGCGCCAGTAGGTGTAAAGGCTGCGGCGGAATCGGCCTTCGTTGGCGTCGGGTTCGGATGGTTTGAAGGACTCGGCGAGTTCCATGGGCTTCGCGGGTTCGCCGCCCATGTCACGAACGAGAAGTTCGCTGGCAGCGAGGGCCTGGTCGCGGATCATTTCCGCCGGCAAGCGGAAGCGATGGGAGCGGCCGAGAAGTAGGTTCTCGGGGTCGCGGTTCAGCGCGTCGCTGTTCAAGGTCGAGTCCTGACGATAGGTCGCGGAGGTGACGAGTTGGCGGACGAGTCGTTTCACGTCCCAACCGTTTTCGACGAAGTCGCGGGCGAGCCATTCGAGGAGCTCGGGGTGGGTGGGCGCCGAGCCTTGGCTGCCGAAGTCTTCGGGCGTGCGGACGAGGCCTTCGCCGAAGAGGATTTGCCAGTGGCGGTTCACGGCGACGCGGGCGGTGAGGGGGCTTTGCACCAGCCACTCGGCGAGGTCGCGACGGTTTTTGGCGGGGCCGGTGCCATCGAGTTGCAGGGCCTCCGGGATGCCGGGCGAAACGGTCTCGCCGCGGGCCATGTAGCTTCCGCGTTCGAGAAGATAGGCGGGTTTCGCTTCCTCCATTTCCTTCATGACCATGATCTCGGGGATGGTCTGTTTGAAGTTGGCGAGTGCTTTTCGCGCTGCTTTCAATTCGTCGGCGGCTTCCTGCATTTTAGGTGAAGCGCGCAGGCGGAAGAACTCTTCGATGAGAGGTCTCTCAATGTCATTCGCGGCTTGGATGGATCCCGGCGAATGCATTTCGCGGATTTCCAATTCTGAAAGTTCGCGGTCGAAGACGGTGAAGTCGTCGACGCGGCCGTTGGTGAAACCGCGATCGCGGAAGCGTTGTCCAATGGCGATGTTGTCGGCGCCGCCACCGCGGATCTCCCGAGTGAGTTCGTCGCGGACGACTTCGGTGGTCGTCGGCTGTCCGTTGACGAAGATGCGCAATCCACTCGCACGACTGCTGCCTTCGTAAGTGATGGTGACATGTTGCCATTCTTTGAGCGGCATGGGTTCGGTCGCGCGAACGCGAATCGCGTTGCCGGGCCAGAAATGGACGAGAGAAGCGCTAAGTTTTCCGTCTTCGAGGAGCAGTTGGTAGCCGCGACTGGCGGCATCGGTCCAGGCGCGGGAGCGGTGAAAAACGACGGCCCGTTCTTTCAAGTCCGGCGTCCACATCCAGAGGGAAATCGAGAATGGCTCGTAGCGTCCGAAGTTTCCGAAGTCGAAATCCACGGCGGTGTCGCCGTCGAGTTCGAGGGCGTTTCCTGACCGGCCGGGGACAAGTTGGGCGCCGCGTTGCTCGGCCTTGGCAGTGGCGGAACCGCTGTCGCTGGCGAAGTTCCAAAGGGATCCCTTCTTCGCTTCTTCCACTTTGTGCTGCTCAAAACTGAAACTGGCCAGGGTACCCGGGGAATCGAGAAGTTCGCGCATCCGCTTTTTCTCAAGGAGCGGCGCGTTTGCTTCGAGTCCGGACCAGCGGGCGCGATATTTGTTCTCGGCGGCTTTCGCTGCGCTTTGGAGTTCGCGGAGTTTGGCTTCCTCTTTTTCGTCCGGAATGGCGAGGGTGGGGGTGGGAACTGATTTTGTGAAATAGGAGTAGAGTCCGGCTTCGTCGATGTTCTGGAAGTAGGAGAAGAGCTGGTAGTATTCCTTTTGGGAGATCGGATCGTAGCGGTGATCGTGGCAGCGTGAACACTCTAACGTGAGCCCCAAAAACGCCGTGCCGAAGGTGTGCACGCGGTCGGCCACATATTCGACGCGGAACTCCTCGGGGTCGCTGCCGCCTTCGACTTTTTGCGGGTGGAGCCGGCTGAAGGTGGTGGCGAGGATTTGTTCTCGACTGGCATCGGGCAGCATGTCGCCGGCGATTTGCCACGAGATGAACTGGTCGTAAGGAAGGTTCTGGTTGAGTGCGTCGATGACCCAGTCGCGCCATGGCCAGACGAAGCGGTCCCAGTCCTGTTGGAATCCGTAAGTGTCAGAATAGCGTGCGAGATCCAGCCAGGGAGTGGCCATGCGCTCGCCGAACTCGGGGCGGGAAAGATAGTCATCGACCCTTCTTTCGTAGGCTATTGGAGAATCGTCCGACACAAAGTCTGCGACCTCTTCCGGGGTCGGTGGAAGGCCGGTGAGATCGAAGGCGAGGCGACGCAGGAGACGTTCTTTCGCCGCTTCGGGTGTGGGTGTGAAATTTTCGGATTCGAGTTTGGCGAGAATGAAGCGGTCGATGTCGTTGCGGGGCCAACTGGAATCCTCAGTCAACGGAGGCTCGGGATCGGCAAGCGGTTTGAACGACCAGTGCTGATCGTAGTGCGCGCCTTCATCGATCCACTGTTTCAGGATTTCTTTTTCTTGCTGAGTTAGTGTCCGGTGGGAATCCGGCGGCGGCATGACATCGTCGGGGTCGTCAGAAAAGATGCGGGCGACGAGTTCACTGGCCTCGGCG
>JBCCWV010000166.1:0-10935 GCA_039192745.1 Verrucomicrobiota bacterium
CGCCCTCACCGGCGCCGCTGAATGCATTCTCGCCGCAGAAAGGCAAGGCCGCGAATGTGAGAGTGCCGTTGTCACCGTGGGCAAGCTTGTGGTTCAACCAAACGTCCCCAACACGATCCCGCAAAGCGCGCATTTCACCATCGACTTGCGGCACGCCATCGATGAAGAACGGACCCGCCTTCAGGACGCGCTTTACGCTGAGTTTTCAGATATTGTTAGGAAAAGATCCTTGAGACTGACGTGGACGGTCGTGCAGGAAACCAACGCCGTTCCCTGCGACGCCGCGTTGACGGAAAAGATTCTCGATGCCGCCGCATCAGTTACCGGTCGCCGCTTTTGCCTGACCAGCGGTGCCGGCCACGACGGCGTTATCGTTTCGAGGATCGCTCCCATCACCATGCTCTTTGTGCGTTGCCGCGATGGGCTTTCCCACCTCCCGGACGAGTTTGCGAGTCCCGGCGATATTGCCGACAGCATTGAGATTCTCGTGCAATTTCTCACCAGTCTCCGCCCATGAGTGACTACGACCTGATCATCAAGAGTCGATCACTGGAGGGCGAACCCATCACCCTCGCGGTGGTCGATGGCGTTATCGAAGCGATTGGTCCCAACGTTTCCGGAACCGGGCGGGAAGAGATCGACGCTTCCGAAATGTGGCTCTATCCGGGATGGATTGACGCGCACGTCCATTTTAACGAACCAGGCCGGACCGAGTGGGAAGGGATCGCGAGCGGATCGCGGGCACTTGCCGCCGGGGGTGGAACCACCTTCATCGACATGCCGCTGAACTCATCACCGCCGGTGGTCACGGCAAAAGCGCTTAGGGAAAAACGCCGGATCGGCGAAGAAAAGTCCTGTCTCGACTTCGCGCTTTGGGGTGGCCTTGTTCCTGCTTCGTTGGAGGAAATAAATGCCATGGCGGACGGCGGTGCCGTGGGGTTCAAGGCTTTTATGTGTCCCTCCGGTCTCGATGAGTTTCCCGCGTCCGATCCCGAAACACTGCGACGCGGCATGCAGCTCGCGGCAGCTCGTCGGCTGCCGGTGGCTGTCCACGCCGAGATCGAACCGAAGACGCCACCAAATGGTTTCGACATGACCGCCTGGCTCGAATCGCGGCCCATCAAAGCGGAGTTGGAAGCCATTCGCATCGCTCTCGACCTCGCCGGCGAAACGGGTTGCCCACTACACATCGTGCACATTTCCAATCCCGAAGGCATCGACCTCGTCACCGAAGCCAAGAAGGCAGGCATCGACGTGACCACGGAAACCTGTCCACACTATTTGCTTCTTAATACCGACGACGCTGTCGCCATCGGCACCTTTGCCAAGTGCGCTCCACCGCTTCGCGATAAAGAAACGGTCGAAGGCCTTCGCGAACGAGTCCGAACGGGCAATGTCGACACCATCGGTTCCGATCACTCGCCGGCATCACCCGAACTCAAACAAGGAGAAAATCTTCTGGCCTGTTGGGGTGGCATCGCGGGTATCCAGGATGGCCTCGCGCTACTCATGGACGAAAAATTAGCTGAACCCGATCTTCTCTCGTCGAACGTGGCTTCACGATTTCGTCTGCCGAAGAAAGGTGGACTACAACGCGGAAACGACGCCGACTTCATCCTCGTGAAGGAGGACCCGCACGTGATCGACACCAACGAAACCCTAACACGTCACCCTCACTCTCCCTTTACTGGTCGGCAGGTCCGGCACCGAGTGGCGGCCACCTATCTGCGCGGCGAAAAAGTCTCCGAAAAAACACGCGGACAATTCCTCCAACCTCCTCAAAATTAGGCGAATACCATGACGTCCTCCGATTCCGAAAATACCCCGCTCTTCGGCACCACCCGCACCGTGGTGGCCGCCCGTCACGCGCTCATCACGCCGGACGGTCACGTGCCCTCCGCGTTTCCCGGTTGGGAAAATGCCACGCCTTTCGTGATTCTTTCGCCGGGCATGGGCGCCAAGCTTTCACAGATTCTCATTACTTTTGACGACAACGGTGTCGCCCGTTTTCCCGCCGACCAACATGAGCACGCGCTCTACTTCGAAAACGGGGAAGGCACACTGATCGCCGGTGAAGAAGAGCATTCTCTCACAGCCGGATCCTTTGCCTTCGTGCCGGCGGAGAAGACGCTGACTCTAACAGGTTCTCAAGGCACTCGCGTCACCATCTTTCGAAAAGAGTTTGCTCCTCACGCGGACTTGGAGATGCCGCCGGTCATTTGTGGATCCGCACACGACGTCGCCAGCGAAGCGTTTCTGGGATACGAGGGCGCTCAGTTGCAGACTCTTCTTCCGGTGGACCCGCGGTTCGATCTCGCCATGAACATCTTTACCTATCAGCCCGGCGCAACGCTGCCATTCGTTGAGACCCACATCATGGAGCACGGTCTGCTCATGCTTTCCGGGCAAGGCGTTTACCGACTCGAAGAGGCCTACTATCCCGTGCAGGCCGGCGACGCGATCTGGATGGCGCCCTACTGCCCGCAGTGGTTCGTCGCCATGGGCGAATCACCCGCTTCCTACCTTTATTACAAGGACGTTCACCGACTTCCATGACCGTTAATAGCGAGAGACTCCTTCGCGAGATTGATGAACTGGCGGCGATTTCATCCCATCCCGCGCCAGCGGTAACGCGCATCCTCTTCTCGCCGGAAGATCTGCAGGCGAGGGAATGGCTGCTTGGCCTCGCGGCGGAAAGCGGGTTTTCCACGCGAAGCGATGCGGTGGGAAACCTCTTTATTCGTTGGGAAGGAAGCGACCCGTCACTGGCGCCCGCCGCCACCGGTTCGCACACCGATGCCATTCCCAACGCCGGAAAATTCGATGGAGTGGTGGGCGTGTTAGGAGGACTGGAAGCGATGCGCGCGCTCAAGGAAGAAGGATTTGAACCTCAGCGTTCGATTGAACTCATCATGTTCACCGCCGAGGAACCAACCCTTTTTGGCATCGGTTGTCTCGGCTCACGTCTCATGGCAGGCACTCTCAGCCCCGACGCAGCCCGTGCACTGCGCGACGCAGAAGGAAAATCCCTCGACGAAGTTCGGGCGCCCACTTGCACTGGTGACATTGAAGACGTGTCGTTGACCGAAGACACCTATCATGCCTTCGTCGAGTTGCATATCGAGCAAGGACCGATCCTCGAAGAAGAGGGCATCGACATCGGAGTGGTGGAAAAGATCGCCGCTCCCGCTTCAAGCCGGATGACGTTTTCCGGAACCGGCGGTCATGCCGGCGCAGTCCTCATGCCCGAGCGAAAAGACGCGTTTCTGGCAGCCGCTGAAGTGGCACTCGCCGTGGAAAAAGCTGCCCTCGATTCTCCGTCCCCGGACACCGTCGGAACGACGGGCGTCGTGCAGGTGAAACCGGGTGCCATTAACTCCATTCCCTGAGAAGCGATGCTCGAAATCGACTTCCGTGACACCGATCTCGAAGCCCGGGATGCGGCGCTGCAAACCATTCAGGATGAGGCGTCAACGATCTGTGAGCGCCGCCAAGTGGAGTGGTCCTCACACGTGATTAATGCCGATCCTCCCGCCATCTGTGATCCGGACTTGGTGACGCGAATCGACGAGGCCGCAGAGAACGCGGGAACCTCCCATCGCCGCTTGATCAGTCGAGCCTATCACGACGCGCTTTTCATGGCCCGGCTTTGCCCGACATCGATGATCTTCATTCCATGCTATCGCGGCTACTCGCATCGACCCGATGAATTTGCGAGTGCGGAAGCCATTACCAACGGCGTACGTGTCCTCGCTGAAACCCTGAAAGGTTTATGTCGTTAAACGATCCATTCGTCATCATCAATGGTGAACGGGTGGGAGTCGGCGATGTGCCACTTCATCGGTCCATTCTGGATCTCCTTCGAGGAAGTGGTCGCACCGGAAGTAAAGTCGGCTGCAATGAAGGAGACTGTGGCGCCTGCACTCTGCTCGTTTTAGAAGAGAAAGGACCACCACGGGCGATCAATGGGTGCCTTGCTTTGGTGGGTTCGTTAGTCGGTCGCGAGATTGTCACCGTCGAGGGACTGGAAAATGCGGACGGCGAGTTGCATCCCGTGCAACAAGCCATGATCGACAACAACGGTTCCCAATGTGGATATTGCACGCCGGGCTTTGTTTGCTCCATGGCCGAAGCCACGGCACGAGGTGTGCAAAACGATCCGGCCGCGGTGGCAGACCAGCTTTGTGGCAACCTCTGTCGTTGCACCGGATATCGACCCATTCGCGAGGCCATGACCGCCGCGACCGAGACGTCCGCAATCCCTAATTCTTCAGCGGTGCCTCCGTCGGACTCGTTGCCCGGATACCACCGACCGCAATCGCTCGCCGAGGCCTTGTCTCTGAAAGCCGCGCATCCGGATTTCGAGTTCATTGCAGGCGCCACCGAAACGGCCGTCCTCATCAACAAGATCCACCATCGTCCTCCCGGACTTATTGGATTGGAGGAGGTTCCAGAGCTTCAACGCATCGAGAAAACCGCGTCCCATTGGCATCTCGGCGGAGGTGTTTCGCTCACAGAAATCGAAAAGGAACTCGCCGGCGAAATCCCCGCCTTTCAGGAAATGCTGCGGAAGTTCGCGTCGCGACAGATCCGTCATCGCGCCACCCTCGGCGGCAACCTCGTCACGGCCTCGCCCATCGGCGACTCCGCACCCGTCTTGCTTGCGCTCGATGCGGAGGTCACTCTCGCCTCCGCCGATGGAACCCGCACTGTGCCGCTCGCCGATTTCTTCACCGGCTACCGTAAGACCAAGCTGGGTCCTAACGAACTCTTAATTTCCGTCACCATTCCGCGCCAACTACCGGGCCGCCTGGAATTCTACAAAGTTTCCCGACGTCGCGAAATGGACATTTCCGCCGTGTCCGCGTCCGTTCGCATCGCGACCGATTCCGAAGGGATGATCACCGAAGCACGGCTTGCATTCGGTGGTGTGGCCGCGACACCGGCGAGAGCAAAGAAGACGGAAGATGCCCTGCAAGGTCGGACTTTGGAAGAAGCCAAGTCCGAAGACATTTTGAAGATTCTCGAAACGGAATTCACACCGCTCGACGATCACCGTGCGTCCGCCCATTTCCGAAACCTGCTTGTCAGGGAGTTGTTCTTAAAATACCTCGCCGGCGAAACGGAAACCATTCTTCCACCCGTTGACTCGAGTTTCGATCCGGACAAAGGCACTCCAACCACGCACGAATCTGCCCGCGGACATGTCACTGGCGGTGCGCTTTACGTGGAGGATATCGCTTTGCGGAGTGGCACACTTTTCCTCCTTCCGGTGCTCGCTGGGGTGGCTCGTGGTAAGCTCAAGAGCCTCGATATTTCGGCGGCGCGAAAGTCGCTAGGTGTTTGCGAAGTGTTGACAGCCAGAGATATACCAGGCTTGAACAACACTGGGCCGGCGCGCCATGATGAACCGCTCTTTGCCGAAGAAGAGATCGATTTCCAAGGTCAAACCGTCGCCGCAATCGTCGCTGAATCGCCGGACGCCGCGCTGGTGGCGGCCAAACTTGTCCGCACCGAAATCGAACCTCTTGAGCCGCTTCTAGGTATCGAAGCCGCGATCGAAGCCAACTCATTCCACACTGATCCACATGTTCTGGAACGTGGCGATGTTGACGCCGCGCTCGCCAACGCTCCGCACGTTCTCGAAGGAACCGTCGAGATCGGTGGTCAGGATCACTTTTATTTGGAGACGCAAGCCGCATCCGCGCAACCGGACGATGAGGGCGGCGTCTTCGTGCAAAGTTCGTCGCAGCACCCGAGTGAAATCCAGACGATTGTGTCGGAAGTGTTAGGACTACAGCGCCACGCGGTAGTCGTGGAGTCCCCGCGTATGGGCGGCGGATTTGGTGGCAAGGAAACCCAAGGCAACGCCTACGCGGCCATGGCGGCGATCGGCGCTTTGAAGACCGGCAAGCGCGTCACCGTGCAACTCGACCGCGATGTTGACATGGAATCGACAGGCAAGCGCCATCCTTTCCACGCGCGTTTCCAAGTCGGCTTCGACGAGTCGGGACAACTCCTCGCGGCGAAGGTCGAACTCTACTCCGACGGCGGCTGGTCGCTCGACTTATCGCTGCCGGTCAACGACCGCGGACTCTTCCACCTCGACAACGCCTATTTCATCCCGCACGTGCGATTCACAGGTCGCGTCTGCAAAACGAACGTCACCTCACACACCGCCTTCCGTGGATTCGGTGGACCGCAGGGAATGCTTGTAATTGAGGATGTTATGGCCCGAATCGCCGCCCATCTGGGACTCCCGCCCGAGGAGGTCCGAAGTCGGAATTTCTACCGAGGAACCGGCGAAACAAACACGACGCACTACGGCGAAGAGGTGAGCGCGAATCGGCTGCAACGGATTTGGGACGAGCTGTGCGAAAGCGCGGATTGGTCGTCACGACGGCAGGAAGTTGACACATGGAATGCGGATCACGCCAATCGGAAACGCGGGATTGCCATTACGCCGGTGAAATTTGGAATCAGTTTCACTTTGAAGCACTACAACCAGGCTGGCGCTCTAGTTTTGATTTACGCCGACGGTTCCGTGCAAGTAAACCATGGCGGCACGGAGATGGGTCAAGGTTTGCACACGAAGATTCTCCATGTGGCGATGCAGGGACTCGGTCTGCCCGCCGAGCGCATTCGTCTCATGCACACCCGCACGGATAAGGTTCCTAACACATCCGCCACAGCAGCCAGTTCGGGCTCCGATTTGAACGGCATGGCAGTCGCCAACGCTTGCGCCCAACTTCGCGAACGACTAGCGCCCCTCGCAGCGACGGAGCTTGGATGCGAGGCCGAAGAAATCCGTTTCGAAACTGGCGAAGCTAAGGGTCCCGGTGATAAGGCCATGCCCTTTGCGAAGTTGGCGGCCTTGGCCTACACGGAGCGCATTTCTCTTTCTGCGGCCGGATTTTATGCGACGCCAGATCTGCATTGGGATTGGGCGGTCGGCAAAGGAAAGCCCTTTCACTACTACGCCTTCGGAGCGGCGGTGAGCGAAGTCGAGATCGACGGCTTCACCGGCATGCATCATTTGCGCCGCGTGGATATTCTTCATGACGTCGGCGACTCGCTGAATCCCGCGGTAGACCGCGGCCAGATCGAGGGCGGGTTTGTGCAAGGCGCTGGCTGGCTCACGACCGAGGCTTTGCATTGGGACGAAACTGGCCGGTTGCGCAGTCACAGCGCGAGCACGTATTCTATACCAGCGTTTAGCGACGCGCCGCTCGACTTCCGGGTCGCCCTGCTGCGCGACGCCAAGCAAGACCGCACGATCCATGGCAGCAAGGCCGTGGGTGAACCGCCGCTAATGTTGGCATTATCCGTGCGGGAAGCTTTGCGCGACGCGATCGCCGCCTTCGGGCAAAACGCGTCCGTGCTCCCCTCTCCCCTCACCCCCGAAGCGATCAAACTCGCGATCGGCGCCTTAACCATTTCCCAATCCGTTACCAAACTAATCTAACATGCCCACGATCCGACTCTCCGGAACCATCCTTGGCGATGAAGACCCAGCGCGCGCCGAACGCGCCGAACTGCTCTACCTGCTCTTCCGCGCCGGTTGGGACATCTACAATTCCAATGGCGACCAGCAAATCACGCTCGACAACATCGAGAAGAAGATCATCGAATCCGATGCTTTCCTCTTCACGCCGAATCCCGGGATCGAGGATTTGTTCAAGGCGGTCTCCATCTTCGTCGGCTACCAAACGCTCGACAAAAACCTCTGGGGAAAGCCCACCGTCCTTCTCAACGGCGACAATTCGTGGAAAGGTCTCATCGACGTTCTCACGCACTTGCACGCCGTGGGCACCGTCGGGCAGGACCACGAGGACTTTCTTTTGCAGGCCGGTTCGCCCAGCGGCGCGTTGAAGCAGCTGAATTTCGGTCTCTCCCGCACGCCGCCCGACCCGGGTCGCGAATCGCTGAACCAACCGATGACCGCGAAGTCTTTCGAGTCGCCGATGCCCGACGAACTCGTCGCCAACGTCTGTGTTTTTTGCTCCGCGACGCTCGAAGACCCCGCCTACCTCGAAGACGGGCGGCGGCTTGGTCAATTGCTTGCCGAGAATCACTTCGGTTGCGTCTCCGGCGCGGGCAAATCGGGAATCATGGGCGCTGTCGTTGAAGGCAACGTTGCCGCCAACGGCTGGGCTGCCGGGTCGAACGTCCCGCACATCATCGAGATCGAGGGCCTTCCCGACGGACTCTCCAGCTTCTGGCTTCGAGACGACATCTACACACGCATGGAGGTCATGATTGAGAACTCCGATGCCTTCATCATCATGCCAGGTGGTGCGGGTTCCGTGCAGGAGTTGCTCGCACTCATGATCTTCAAAACCAAGGACGACGCCCTCATGAAAGACAAGCCGGTTTATATCTTCAATCGCCCTCTTCCAGATGGCGGAGGCTTCTGGGATCCGGTCATTCGCCTACTCGGTGACCTTTGCCCCCAGCAACCGCCTCATGTTTGTTCCGACATCGATCTCCTCATGGAGGAATTGCAAAGCACATTTCCCCAACGGGTTGATCGCCTCTCTCCGCTCGTCGCCACGACTTAACTCCTGATCCTTCATTGCCATGACCACCGCTACAGAACTTCCCTCCGCACCGGTTCTTCCTCCTTCCGAACATTCGCCTGCGGCTTACGACGGTCCTTCCAAAGCGGAGCTGATCGAACGCCGCCGCGAGGTGCTCAATCAAGGGATTTTCCTGCTCTACAAGGAGCCTTTGATGATCGTCGAAGGCAAAATGCAGTATATCTGGGACGAAACGGGGAAACGTTATCTCGACTGTTTCGGCGGCATCTGCACCGTGAGCGTTGGCCATAGCCACCCCGAGGTAACCGCGGCTTTGACCGCGCAAAGCGAGAAGGTTCAACACGTCCCCACCTGCTACCTGCATCCGGGCGTCATCGAATTTGCCGAGCTGCTGGCCTCGACTTTTCCCGATCCGTTGAAGCGTGTCTATTTCGTGAACTCTGGTTCCGAAGCCAACGACCTCGCCGTCCTCATGGCGCGATTGCACACCGGTCACCACGAGATCATTTCGCTTCGCAACTGTTACCACGGCGGCAACGCCACCGGAATGGCCCTAACAGGACACCACACCTGGAAGTATCCCGTCCCGCCCATGGCCGGATTCCAACACGCAAAAGCGCCGCATCCGCTTTGGGGAGAATTCTCCTACGACGACCCCGAGGCCGGAGAAAGGTATGCGGAGGAACTGGCGGAAATGGTGAAGTTCGGAACGAGTGGCAAACTCGCCGGATTCATCGCCGAGCCCGTTCAGGGTGTCGGCGGCGCCGTGCCCTACCCGAAGGATTACCTGAAACATGCCTACGCCCACGTCCGCGAGGCGGGCGGGCTGTGCATCGCCGACGAAGTCCAGAGCGGATTCGGGCGGACGGGCATCAATTTCTGGGGCTTTCAAAACTACGACGTCATCCCGGACATCGTCGTCATGGCCAAGTCGATCGGAAACGGGTTTCCCCTAGCAGCCGTCGTCACGACAAGCGAGATCGCCGAGAAGATGTCCTCGCGCATTCACTTCAACACCTTTGGCGGCGACCCGCTCGCGATGGCGCAGGGCAAGGCCACTCTCGACATCATGCTTCGCGACAACACGATGGGACTTTGCCAGCGCGTCGGTGACCGGATTCTCGGAGGATTGAAGTCGCTGCAGGAAAAGTATCCCATCCTCGCCGACGTGCGGGGCAGCGGTTTGATCCTCGGCGTGGAGTTCGCGTTCGACGGCAAGCCAGCTTATGAATTCTGTGCGAACTTCATGGAGCGATGCAAGGACCTCGGATTGATCGTCGGCAAAGGCGGTCTCTACGGCTCCGTCATTCGCATCAAGCCGCCGATGTGCCTCACCGAGGCCGACGCCGACTTTGTTCTCGCCGTCTTCGATTCCGTCCTCGACGAACTCACCGCGTGAAAAAATCCTAACACTCTTGTAAACTAGGCCAGCCAACCTGTAACCCAACCCATCCACGACCATGTCCCGCATCATCAAAGGAGGCCTTATCCAGGCATCGAGCACCCACCCCGGCGAAGAAGACCCTTCCACAATTCGCAAAGCGATGGTGGAAAAACACATGACCCTCATTGAGGAAGCCGCGGCGAAAGGCGTGCAAGTGCTTTGTCTTCAGGAGCTTTTCTACGGTCCCTATTTCTGCGCGGAACAGGAAACACGCTGGTATGACATCACCGAGCCGGTGCCGGACGGGCCAACCGTTCAATTGATGTGCGAAACGGCGAAGCGACTCGGCATGGTTCTCGTCATCCCGATTTACGAAGTCGAGGGCACTGGCGTTTACTACAACACCGCCGCGCTCATCGACGCCGATGGCAAATATCTCGGTAAGTATCGCAAGACGCACATCCCGCATTGCCACCCTGGATTCTGGGAGAAGTTCTACTTCCGTCCCGGCAACCTCGGATACCCCGTTTGGGAAACCGCCATCGGAAAAGTCGGCATCTACATTTGCTACGACCGCCACTTCCCGGACGGAGCACGTTGCCTCGGTCTCAATGGCGCGGAGATCATCTTCAACCCATCCGCGACGGTCGCGGGTTTGAGTGAGTATCTTTGGAAACTGGAACAACCCGCCCACGCCGTTGCGAACCAATACTTCATCGGTGCGATCAACCGGGTCGGAACCGAGACTCCATGGGAGATCGGCGAGTTCTATGGTCAGAGTTACTTCTGCGACCCCCGCGGTCAGATCATCGCCGAGGCATCCCGCGACAAGGATGAGTTACTCGTCACCGACCTCGATTTCGGCATGATCCAGGAAGTCCGCGACACGTGGCAATTCTACCGCGACCGCCGCCCCGACCAATACGGCGAAATCGTCGCGCCGTAACCCAGCCGGAGCGCGAGCGGCCTCGCTCGCCCAAGAGTCACGAAAAACCTCATCGAAATTCCGGC
>JBCCWV010000167.1:0-10868 GCA_039192745.1 Verrucomicrobiota bacterium
AATTGATACGATCAATCGAATCCGCGACAGCCGGATGTTTTAATTCCTTCGGTAGTTCTTCAAACTCAAACGTCGTTGATGAGCATGATGTGAGCATAAGAATGCTCGGCACGAACAGGATAAATCGAAGGTTGGCTTTCACGGGCTCACTGGATGCAGAGGAAGTATCTGTTTCTTGTCGTTTATACGGGCCGGAGTAGTTTTTTCAAGGTAGCCTGATCGTTTTTCCCAAGTGTCTTTAGATACGCCCTGCATATCTCTCGATAGGCAGGTGCTTTCGTGCATTCCCTCCATCTTAGCTCCGTGGGTTGCCATCTGCGACTAAAATGGGCTGTCGCTACGCGACGCGTGCCGCTGGGGTTGGTTCCGTGGGTTAAAACCCACGGCTAGCATGGGCTGTCGCTGCGCGACGCTTTCGCTGCGAGAGCAGTCATGAACGATTCGAGAGGTTCATCCCATGGATTCTAGTTGTTCCGCCTATCGTTTTCGTTGAAACGCTTTGATCGAGCCATGTCGCGTAGCGACAAGTCATGGTCTGTCTCCACGCGACGCTTTCGCCGCGAGAGTGGTCCTGACCAATTCGAGGGGTTCACCCGATGGATTCCTGGTGTTCCGCCCATCGTTTACGTTGAAACGCTTTCACCAAGCTATGTCGCGTAGCGACAAACCATGTTAGCCGTGGGTTTTAACCCACGGAATCTCGTCCCCGGATATCCCGTCGCGTAGCGACCGGTCACGCGGTAGAATTGCTCGATGGCCAACACCTTCACCGAACTTCATTACCATTGTGTATTCAGCACGAAGAACCGCGAGAATTTCATCCAAAAGGACATCGAGAAAAACGTGTGGGCCATCCTCGCCAAAACCGCATCCAGTCACGGGATGCACGCGGTCCGGATCGGTGGCATTGAAAACCATGTGCATGTGCTTCTCGATATACCCAAAACCTTGGCCGTTTCCGAGGCGATGAAACGTCTCAAAGGCGGATCATCGGTCGCCATCAATGAATCCGGAATTTCCACCCGTCCATTCAAATGGCAGGATGGGTACGCGGCCTTCACAGTCAGCGCCTCTGCAAAACCGGACGTTGTTGAATACATCGCCCGTCAACGGGAGCACCATCGAACGCGGACTTTCGAGGAAGAGTATATCGTCTTACTCGAGAAGCACGGGATTGGATATGATCCGAAGTATCTTTGGGGTTGAGGGCGTGGACGTGGCCACGAGAGGGTGAAGGCTTTCGCCCTTGAGCGGTCGCTACGCGACGCGTGTCGATGGGATTCGCTCCGTGGGTTTAAACCCACGGCTAACATGGACTGTCGCTACGCGACGCGGTGCATCGGAGTTGTTCCCGTGGTTTGAGATTCACGTTTAGTGCGGGCTGTCGCTATGCGATGCGGCGCAATGGTGTTGTTCCCGTGGGGTGGAACTCTCGTTTAGCATGGGCTGTCGCTATGCGATGCGGCGCAATGCGGTTTTCCTGTGGGTTGAAACTTGCGGCTAGTACGGGCTGTCGCTGCGCGATGTGGCGCATTGGAGTCGTTCCCGTGGGTTGAAACTCGCGTTTAGCACGGGCTGTCGCTATGCAATGCGGCGCAATGGGGTTGTTCCCTTGTGTTGAAGCTCGCGTTTAGCATGGACTCGCTATGCGATGCGGCGCAATGGGTTCTTCCCGTGGTTTGAAACTCTCGTTTAGCATGGGCTGTCGTTATGCGATGCGGCGCATTGGAGTTGTTCCCGTGAGTTGAAACTCGCGGCTAGTATGGGCTGTCGCTGCACGATGTGTCGCGCTGGGGTTGGTTCTGTGGGGTGAAACCCACTATTAGCATAGGGGACGCTATGCGATTCGCCGCGGCTTGTCATAATGCATGCGTTCCGTCGGGTGAAGTCCGAGGCAGACATGGGCGGGCTCAATGTGAAACGTCCTCCAGAAGGGTGTTAATAATGACCCTTTCGAAAAACGCCTCGTTGACGTCTCGCAACGAGAGGGCGTTCTTCATGTGAATGATGAACCTGTCTCGACTAACTCCACATCGCGCGAACTTGGCATGGGCTTTTTTAGCGGCAGCAATTTTGCCGGTGAAGCCGGTCGGGGCTGAAATGGAGTATTTTGTCCCGCCGCCCGGTCGGTTCGCGGACGAACAGCATGAGAAGGTTTACGGATTGATGTCCGATTTTGCGAAGAGGGAAGTGTCAGACGCGACGGAGAAGATGATGGCGATACAGAACGAGTTGCTCGATTCCTGGAAACAGAAGCAAGATCTGGCGATCAATTCGAACGATTCGGAACGTGTGATGGCGCTTACGAGGTTGGTGAAAGGGATCGAAAACCTCGAACTGGTGCCGGTGCCTGCGAAGGTGAATTCGATCGAAAGAGCCGGGCTGGAGGAATACAACCGCTATGCACAAGCCTTTGAGCGGGTGGTCTTGAAGAATAATATTTCTGCGTCGCAAAAGTATGGATCCCATCTCGTGAAACAGAAGAACGCGGCTCTTGAGGCAGGAGATCAGGGAAAGTCAAAATACTACGCGGCGGAAATTGCGCGGGTTCTCGCGGCAGTCAACGTGATGAAAGCGAAGCAAGGAACTGAGATCGAAGGTGAAGACGAGAAAGATGGCAAACCAAAGGCGCAAATTCCGGAGGGGGCGGCCGAATTTGACGGGCACTATTATTATGTTTTTGACGAGAAATTGACTTGGACGGAGGCGAAAGCAAAGTGTGAGAACATGGGCGGCTATCTGGTGACAGTCACTTCCTCAAGAGAACACGACTTTGTGACTTCGATGGTGACGCGGACGGAGCGATACTGGATTGGACTCCGCAATGAAGAGCATGGGTGGCGTTGGTTGACGGGGGAAACTCCGACCTACAAGAAATGGTCGGGTCGCCCGCCAAGCCGACAAAGCAGTACCGGGTTCACTTATCTCCGCTACGAGCGTTGGTACACGACCAATGACTCGTATTCTTCCATCAAGGGTTTCATCTGTGAGTGGGAGTCGATCCTGATGCGGTAGTCAGGACGCGCTTTGCACGGCGCGGAAACAAAGATCCAGGCTGCGCAAATTCTGACGGGCGCTGTTCTCGGGTTCGCGGTTTTCCGCCACGGCGTTGAGAAGTTCGGTCATCGTTCCCTGAAATCCTGTGGTGTCCCAACTTCCGCTGAGTTCAGCCTTCACAGTGCCGTCGCCGGTCGTCAAGGTCGTGGAATTATGCTCGCGACTGTGCTCGCCATGGCTGCGGATGACTCCGTGTTCGCCGCAAATGCTGAAGCTGTCACGAGTGCCGTGTTTGACGTGGGCGTTGTAAGCGATACGGGCTTGAAAGCCTTCGAAATCGATCATCGCGTGAGCAAGAAAGGGAGGTTTGGCTTTCTGATAGTCTGTCCGCTGGACAGAGGCGTGGACGTTCTTTAGTTCACGATCTCCTGCGAAGACGTTGACGAAGTCGAACCAATGGATGCCGAAGTCGTAGAGGAGCAAATGATGGATTTCGTTGAATGGAGTATCGACGGTCCACGTGTGGTCCCATTGGAAAGCAAAGTCTGCACTGGAGACCGATCCCAAGAGGCCCCGGCGTACGACTTCGATCGCCCAGCGATAGTGAGGGGCCCAGCGTCCGTTTTGATTGACCGCCATCGTGACACCCGCTTCGTCCGCGAGGTCGCAGAGGCGACGGGCCGTGTCCAGGTCTTCGGCGAACGGCTTCTGGCTGAGAACGTGTTTGCCTGCTTTGATGGCGGCTTCGATGGCCGCAACTCGCGGACCGGGCGGCAGCGCGATATCGACGACTTTGATATCCTCGCGTTCGAGTAACGCTTTCGGGTGCCCGTAGACTGTAGCGTCTGGATAGAACGCATCGCGGAGGGCTTCCGCTTTCTCAAGAGAGCGATTGGCGATGCCGACGACTTCCAGGCCCAACTCCCTGTATGCCTGCAGGTGTCGCTTGGTGATGTTTCCCGCGCCGATGAGGCCGATGGGGGGCGTCCACTTGGGAGCCGTCGGGAGGTAGTCCAAGTGGGCTGGATCGATGGATTTCGGCGGTGGAGTGGCGGCACTTCCTACGGGTGGAGGGTTCACGGGGCAAATATCCTGTCCAATTTGTCTCTTGGCAATTGGCGGGAATGGTGCGATGCGAGCGGGTGCAGAATGAATTCACAGACCAAGCGGATCAGCTTCTTCCGCCGGAGTTCCGACCGAAGTTCGGAGTCGTTCTCGGCTCGGGGTTGGGGCAGGTTATCGATGATTTCGAATTGGTGGGAAAAGTTGGTTATGCAGAGATCAATGGCTTGCCCGTTTCCGGCGTGCCGGGGCATGCAGGCAGTCTTTGTTTTGTCAGGATCGAAGGTGTTGATGCGGTGATTGCGGCTGGGCGAGTTCACCTTTACGAGGGATGGTCGGCAAAGGAAGTGACGGCGATGGTCCGGCTCTTTGCGATGCTTGGTGTGAGGTCAGTTTTGCTGACCAATGCCGCCGGAACGCTTCGCCGGAATCAGGCGCCGGGAGGATGGATGGCGCTCACGGATCATCTGAACCTGCAGACGACGTCACCGCTTGAAGGAGGCCCGAACTTTGTCGATATGACGAATGTTTACGATGAGGCCACAAATCGATTGTTGAAGAAGGCTGCGTCGGAAAATTCGCTCGCGTTGCAAGAAGGGGTTTATGCGGCCGTTCGAGGACCGCAATATGAGACTCCCGCCGAAGTGCGAATGCTTGGCGGACTGGGTGCGGATGCCGTGGGGATGTCGACGGTCCTCGAAGCGATTCAGGCGCGGGCGCTCGGTCTCAAAGTGGTCGGTCTTTCTCGTCTGACGAATTGGGCGGCTGGCCTTGGAGAATCGGAGATTTCCCATGGAGAAGTGATCGAAGGGCAGTCCGACGCCGCCAAAGAACTCGGTGTTTTCCTCCGAGCTTTGGCTCAAGATTTTTAAATACCATGAGTGAACAGAAGAATGTTTTTGGAGAGACTCTCGAAGCGTGTTGCATGGACCCGGTCACGGGTTATCTGCGCGATGGCTTCTGCGCCATTGTCTCCGGCGATCACGGAACGCACGCAATCTGTGCTGAAGTGACAAATGAGTTTCTTTTATTTTCAAAATCGGCGGGAAATGACCTGATGACTCCCCGGCCTGAATTCGGATTTCCCGGATTGAAAGAAGGGGATCGCTGGTGCCTGTGCGCGAGCCGCTGGGTGGAGGCGCACAAAGCCGGGGTGGCACCGCGGGTCTTTTTGAAATCTACTCATGAAGTCGCATTGAGTTTCGTTTCACTTTCCGTGTTGCAGGAATTTTCCGTCGACGGCGATTGATTCG
Source organism: Verrucomicrobiota bacterium (assembly GCA_039192745.1). Taxonomy (GTDB): domain Bacteria; phylum Verrucomicrobiota; class Verrucomicrobiia; order Verrucomicrobiales; family DEV007; genus JBCCWV01. The sequence goes on from JBCCWV010000167.1 coordinate 5,313, forward strand.
TTAGGGTCTTGAACTCTTCAGGGACTCATGTAAAACGGGATTGTCATGAAGCGATTCCTGCCATCGCTGCTTGCGCTTTTTCTTTTGGCGCATTGTGAAAAGAAAGATGACCGTGCCATGCGCACGCTCTACGAGCATGACTACAGTTATAAGGTCAGTGAGTTTTTTCGCGCAGCGGAGGAAGGGAATGAAGATGTGGTCAGGGCGTTCCTTGAGTTCGGTATGGAGCCGGATGTGGAGGATGGCTTTGGGAACAGGTCGCTCTCGTTAGCCGCAGCCGAAGGGCAACGGAATGTCGTCAAAGTATTGGTCCAAGCGGGTTCCGAATTGGAACATCGCAACGAGAACGGCGCGACGCCGTTGTTGGCCGGGGCGGAATCCGGGGATTATCGCGTTGTCGAGGAGTTGCTCGCGGCCGGGGCGGATCCGGAAATCCGGGATGCTGCCGGGTGGGGAGTATTAAGCAAGGCGGTGATTTCGGGCAATGTGCGGACGGTCGAGTCGCTCGTCAGAGAGGTGCCGGATCAGAAAAATGAAGCTCTGTTGATGGCTTCCGTCGAGGGAACGGTGGAGGTCATCGAGGTCTTGCTTTCGCACGGAGCGGACATAGACACGAAGAGTGAGGATGGAATGACGCCGCTGATGTATGCGTCACGAGGTGGGTACGAGGAGGCGGTATCGCTTTTGATTTATCATGGTGCCAACGCTTCGTTGCGAAACGCCGAGGGCAAACGGGCCATCGATTTGGCGCGAACGGAAAAGGTGCGCGAGGCGCTGGCGGTCGCGCGTTAGGAGTTGACGAGGATAAGTTGTTCCACCTCGTCGAGAGTCGGCATCGCCGTGTGGGCGCCGGACTTCGTTGCCGCAAGCGCGCCGGCGGCGCAGGCAAAACGGACGGCTTCGGCGAGCGACTTGTCGCGGCAAAGAGCGACGGCCAAGGCGGAATTGAAGGCGTCGCCGGCGGCGGTGGTGTCGATGGGGACAACGGGAAACGCCGGCACGCCGAAGGCTCCCCCTTCGAGTCCGATGGCGCTCGCTCCGTCGGCGCCGAGCTTGGCAACGATCGATTGGGCTCCCTGGTCTCGGAGTGCGCCGAAGACCGGAGGCGTTTGGTGGGCGCCGGAGACAGTTGCGCCGGTGAGGGCGAAGAGTTCGCTCTGGTTGGGGGTGAGGTAGGTGGCTTCGAGAAGTTCCACGGGAACTCCTTCTTCCGGGACAGGCGCGGGGTCGAGAATGGTTGGGACATTCTTCTTCTTCGCAATCTTGATCGCGCATTCGACGGCTTCGACCGGTGATTCCAGTTGCAGCATCACCATGTCGGCGGCGTCGATGAGGTGGTCGTTTTTCTCGATCAACTTTGGGGTGACGTAGGCATTGGCGCCGGGAGTTACGGCAATCGCGTTTTCACCCTTGGCATCGACATGAATTGCGGCCATGCCCGAAGGTTCGTCATCAATGGTGAGGAGGTTCTCCGTGTTAACTCCGTGATCTTCGAGGCTTTTGCGAAGTTCCGCTCCGAAGCGATCCCCACCGACGCATCCGAGAAAGAGCGAACGAGCTTTCAGTTTTGCCGCCGCTACGGCCTGGTTCGCACCTTTGCCTCCGGGGCTCATCGAGAATCTGGGTGCCTTGACGGTTTGTCCGGGCATGGGGAGTTTCCCTCCGCGGAAGACGAGGTCGAGGTTGATCGAACCGATGGAGAGAATGGTGGGCGGACTTTTGATGGGAAGGAGGTGCGGCGGTTCGGTCGTGTGTTCTTTTGTTATAGAAGCTTAATTCAATTTCCTCGATTCGAAAATCCCCTCATTCCGCCCACTCGGTCTCCAAGGCATCGAGGTATTCCGAGATTGCATCATCGCGGGTCGGTAGGGGAGTTTGCAACTCTTTGTGCGCGCGCCGGAAGTCGCCGAACCTCGCAGGGTCCCGGACGGGTTGATTGACTTCAGACCAATGGAGGAGGTCTTGGACTTCTTGCGAGATTTTCAAGAGAGTCGTGCGATTTCTGGACAATTTCTCCTGGGTCTCGCCGAGCTTTTTCTTCTCGCCCTTCTCCAACTTTTCGATGATGGCGAGGTATTCGTCGATGATTGGCCGGTAGAGCGGGTAGGCGCGGCGGCGGAGTGAGGTTAGGGCGCTCTTGTTCGGCTTCAGATACTGACCGCGTTCGCTTTCGGCGATATAAAGGAGCGTCTCAAAATCCTCGAGCGGCACGGGGATGGTGGGCTGGCTTGATTGATCGTTGGCGACGGGGGTGGTCGGCTTCTTGCGGGGCCATTTGATCCAGCGTTTTCGTTCTTCGTCGGTTGTTTTGGCATCGACGGGGACATTGACGAACAGGGCCTGTTGGAGCGCGGCCTCTGTTTCGATGATCGTCATGATGTCGAGCGGTCCAGTTTCGGCCAGAGCCGCCAACTCCAGTGCCCACCATTTGTCCATCGATTCGGGAGTAGTCCCCAGTTCCGGAAATCGCACTAACAATGCCGCCTCGTCGCGGCCATCAAAGTCGAGAAGGTCACGCAGCATCATCTGGAATTTCGCGTGTCCTTCGGGTTGTCCAAGAAGAGCGAGCACGAGGCCTGTCGCCGATGAGCGAAAGGCGAGCTTCTCCATGGACGTTTTTCCGGCAAGGTCACAACGGAGAATCTCGGGCACGCTCATGATTTGACCGGACTGAAAGAGCTGCCGAAAAAAGCGGTCGGTGCGTCCTGAGGTGCGGTAGCGAATCGCGCCGTGAAGGCCATCGACCATCCACGGTGGGATGCGAAGGCGGTCGGACTTTTCCGAGCCTACTCTTCCGGATTGCCGGAGAATGCGCTCGAAAAGCATGAGTTCGAGAAGTTTTCTCTCGACGTGTTCCATCGATAACTCCGGAACGAGACGTGCGTTCAGGGTAAAACGGTAGGTGCCTTGGACTTGTTCAGCTTCAGTCTTCACGAGCGGGCCGGTGGCAACGCCGCCTGGCGTGTCGAAAAGCCGGATGACGATTTGAAAGGGCTGCCGGTCATCGCGACCGAACATGGCCGTCAGTTCCTCGTTCATGGACTCCGCCAAGTCGCCGTATCGCGCACGTTGTTCCATGTTCGTGCCGTAGATGACAAACTGGCGCGAAGTGCTGATCGAGCGGTTCGACTTCTCTTGAATTCGCGCAATGTCGACCTCTTGCGCTGAGACCGGCGCGAGAACAACGGCGAGCAACAGCATCGCAGTAATGGAATGGGGCGTCATCAAACCTCCGGGGTGAACGGAAACTATGCTCCGAAATCGTCCCCGACGCGAACCCTTTGCCGGGATCCCCGGACTTAGTCGGCCTTTTTCGTCTTCTTGGATTCCTTTTTCGACGGTTTCGAGTCGGATTTCTTCTTTTCGCCGGAGCTGCTCGTGGAGGTCGCCTCCTTCGCCGCCTTCTCGCCGGCCTTGTAAGAATCGCTGCGGTAGTCCGTCTCGTAGAACCCGCCGCCCTTGAAAATAATGCCCGCTCCTGTGCCGATGAGGCGCGTGACCTTCCCTTTGCATTCCTCGTCCGGGCACTTCCGCAGCCGCTTGTCGTTCATCGACTGGAAGACTTCGAAGGTCCGATCACACTTCTCGCAATGGTAATCGTAGGTGGGCATTTCCGTGTAGGGGGAGGGAATTATGGGTAAAAACAGGCGACATCAAGGGGGAATTTGCCGGAGTTGAGCCGTTTGCAGCGTGAAATTTCGCGCAACGTTCCTGAATTGCGTGCTCCTGAATACCATATTAGACTCCCGCATCCTCCCTCCAGGTATGAGCCAGTCAGTCGTTCCTTTAATTGCTATGGTTATCTGCGCAGGCGTTCTCACGTCATGCCGCACAGACAATGTCGTGAAAGTGCCCCGCGGGGAAACTTTGTATCTCGATTCATTGAATTCCGTCTTTGCGAATCAGGAAAAGGATAAGCGTCGTCGGGGAGGCCTGACGGACACGGTCTCCTACTGGGACGGCGACGGAGTTTCCGGTTCGCCCTCCATCAAGATTCGCCTCAGCGAACAAAAGGCCTATTTCTACAAAGGCGGGCAACTCGTCGGTGTCTCGGGAGTCTCCACGGGACGTGAGGGATTTGAAACTCCGGCGGGCAGCTACCGAATCTTGCAAAAGAGCCCGAATCACCGGTCGAACCTCTACGGCGAAATCGTCGACCAATATGGCAACGTCATTAACGACGACGCCGATGTGCGCAAAGACCGTCCACCGCCCGGTGGAAAATTTGTCGGCGCTCCGATGCCGTACTTCATGCGTTTGACCAACAGCGGTGTCGGCATGCATGAAGGATACCTTCCCGGGTTCGCCGCCTCCCATGGATGCATTCGCATGCCGGGGAACATGGCCTCGACCTTCTTCCAGAACGTGAGCATCGGCACGCCGGTCACGATCACCTACTGATCGAACTTGCCCGGGCCTTTGACTTTCCGGCCCTAACCGGGTAGTCTCTCCGCTCGCGAAAAGGCAGGGTAGCTCAGTGGTAGAGCAGAGGACTCATAAGCCTTTGGTCGGGAGTTCGACTCTCCCCCCTGCTATTTTTCGAGGCCCGATCCCCAGAAGTCCTCGAAATTCTCAATCCCGCGAAATGCGCAATCCCCAGTTGCCAAACCTCTTTCTTGAATTAGCAATTTGCCACTCCAAACCAAGCCATTGAATGACAGACCTTTCCAAATACAGGAACATCGGAATTTTTGCCCACGTTGACGCCGGAAAAACGACGACCACCGAGCGTATCCTCAAACTGACCGGCAAGATCCACAAGCTTGGCGAAGTCCACGACGGCGCGGCCACGACCGACTTCATGGAGCAAGAACAGGAACGCGGAATCACGATTCAATCCGCGGCCACGACCTGCTTCTGGGACGACCACCGTCTGAACATCATCGACACGCCCGGACACGTCGACTTCACGATCGAAGTTTACCGTTCGTTGAAAGTTCTCGATGGCGGCGTTGCTGTCTTTTGTGGATCCGGCGGTGTTGAGCCGCAATCGGAAACGAACTGGCGTTACGCCACCGAATCTGAAGTTTCACGCATCATCTACGTGAACAAGCTCGACCGCATCGGCGCGGACTTTTATCGCGTTGTCGATCAAGTGAAGGAGATCCTCGGCGCGAAGCCGCTCGTCATGGTTTTGCCGATCGGTATCGAAGATGAATATAAGGGTGTGGTCGATCTTCTCGAGCGCAAGGCCTACATCTGGGATGACTCCGGTCAGCCGGAGAATTTCGAAGTGACGGATGTCCCCGAAGACATGAAGGAGAAGGTCGAGCAGTTCCGCGAAGAACTCATCGAAACTGCGGTCGAGCAGGATGACGATGTCATGGAGAAATACCTCGACGGCGAAGAGCCGGACATCGACACCATCAAGAAGTGCATCCGCAAAGGAACGATCAATATCGATTTCTTCCCGACCTTCTGTGGTTCGTCCTTCAAGAACAAGGGCGTGCAGAATGTGCTCAACGCCGTTGTCGACTACCTTCCGAGCCCGACCGAGGTCAAGCCTCAGCCCGAGGTCGATCTCGACGGGACCGAAACCGGCGAATTCGCCGAAGT
>JBCCWV010000168.1:0-10829 GCA_039192745.1 Verrucomicrobiota bacterium
GGTGATTTTTACACTGATATCTTTTTTATTGGGTTTTTTTGGGCGCGGGTGCGGCCTCGCGCCCGTTTCTTATTTTCGTTGAAATCTTGGTTTTTTACAAACCGCGGGCGCGGCCCCGCCCGCTCCGGCTATTTGGTGACGAGATCTGAGATTCTGGAGTCCCACGGGAGGGAGGCGACGTTTTGAAGGTCGCCGTCGTCGGTGATGCGGAAGGCGGTGAGGGTGTTGCCCTTGAAGGCGGAGACAAGGAGGAAGTTGCCGTCAGGTGAAAGAGCGAGGCCCCAAGGCGTTTCGTCGGCTGGCGTTAAGCCGAGATATTTGACGGTGCCATCTTCGAGGATTTGATAGCGCGAAATCGCGTCGGGCAGTTCCGGATTACCCCGAAGGCCGGTGAAGAGAAATCGATTGTCCGGGGTGATGGCGATGTCGGAAGCAGAGACTCCACTTTCCGGTCGCTTGTCTTGCGGAACGGATTCGACCACTTGCACGTTCGTGAGCTGTCCGGAGTCATTGTCGATCTTGTAAGTCGAGACGCCGAGACCTTGTTCGTTGCTGAAATAGGCGAAGGGCAGTTCGCTATGATAAGCCATGTGACGGGGACCGGTGCCTTCAGGTGGCATGGCGTTTTTGGGATCGAGCGGGGTAAGTGCGCCGCTTTCGCCGTCGAAGCTGTATTGATAAAGAGCGTTCGTGTCCTTGACGTAAGGGATGTAAACGAAGCGATTGTCCGGCGAGGGGAGAACACAGTGGGCGTTCTTACGTCCTTCATCGAGGGCGGTTACTCGTTCACCGATCATATTCTCGTCGAGCGCGTAAACGTCCACTTGTCCTCCGCCGTAGTTCGCGCCGAGGAGGAAGCGTGCTTCTTGGTCGATGGAAAGGTAGGCATAACCGTTGCTCACCGCCATCGGGTGAACTTTGACCACTGTGGGGGCGGTTCCGGGTGCAAGCTCAATAACGGCGGCGGGAGCCTTGCCGTCTTCCGCGCGGTTTGTGGCTACGTAGAGAAAGGGCTCGGTGGGATGGGAGACGATGGTGGTGCCCGGAAACTCGAGGGAAATAGGTTCCGCCAATGTAAGCGTCATTTTCTCTCCATCGGGTTTTGCATCAACGACGAGAACGGAATTGGAACTGCGGCTGGGCGCGAAAACGCGGAACGGATCGGCCGCGCTCGCGACCATGGATAGACAAAGGAGAGCAAAGAGGATTTTCATAAGGCTTGGATTAGTCGGATTGTTTGCGTGTGAGGACCCAACCGGGGCTCTGGCCGGTTTCGAGTTTCTGCTTTTCAGTGAGAGCGCCTGTTTTTGGATCAATCGCAAAAAGCGTGAGCGTGTGTTGCATCTGGGAGGCGACTATCATGAACTTGACGTCGGGTGTGATGTTGAAAGAGCGGGGGACAGCATCAACGGGAGTGCGGGAAGAGAAGGAAATGGTTCCGTCTTCGGCGTTCACGGCGAAGCAAGTCACGCTACTGAGGCCGCCTTCCTTCTTTTCCCGGCTGGCGACAAAAAGGAAACGCTCATCGGGCGTCAATTCGACATCAGAGCAGGACATCAGCACATCGGGCTTCCCGTCTTTGAAGGTGGAAACAGTCTGCACCTCCGAGAGCAAACCAGTCTCCGGATCCAGATGATGGAAAGTGGCGCTGATGCCTTGTTCGTTGGAGGAATAGACGTGTTTTCCATCCTTGGTGATGGCGAGATGGCGAGGTCCGGTATCGATGGGAGGTGAGGTGTAGGGAGGATCGTTGGGAACGAGTTTCTTATTCTCACGGTCGAAACGAAATTGGTCGATGCGATTCACCGGCATCGTGTGGGGGACAAAGAAGAACTTTCCAGTTGGATCCGGAAGAATGCAGTGGGACCTCACTGGTTGCGGAAGGACTTGTAGGACTTCGCCGACTTTTCCGTCGGGGGACAGCGGATAGAGCGAGACCTCGCCGGTTCGAAAGGAAGCGGAAAAGAGAAACTCGCCCGTCGGGTCGGTGCAGAAGTAAGAGGAAGATCCTACCGTGGGCGCGGTGGATTTCACGGTGGGAATTTCCTGTCCGTCTTCAAAGGAAAGAGTTGTCACCGTGTCGTCCGCGGAAGCGACGAAGATAAATGGCAGGCCAGTATGACGCCATTGCATGCGAGGACTTTTAACTGCGGTCGAGCCGATGAGGGCAAGTTCGGCTTTTCCTTCGTCGAGGGCGTAGGTGCGGACTTCGTTATCCTTGCCGCAGGAGACGTGAACGAGTGTCTTCGCCGAAGCAAAAGGCGTGGCGAGCAGGGCGAGGCTGAGGAACAGAATTCGGGGGCGGGTCATGTCTTTGATTTGCACCGCTAACCGCACGATTACGGCGATTTCTCATCGACGATTTCCGCTTCCGCCTCAATGACGCCATCGTCTGGAGTCGCTTTCCCGGATGGGCCGCCCGTGGGCCCTCTTGGATCGAAGGAAACGACCTTTACGTTCTTTTGCGCCCAGCGACCGATCCACTTTCCGACCGGTTTTCGAAACGAGGGAAGGAGGAGTAGGAATCCGAAAGCGTCGGTGAGAAAACCGGGTGTCAGGAGAACGGCCCCGGCGACGAGGATCATGACGCCGTCGAGAACTTCGTCCTTCGGGATTCGGCCTTCGAAGATTGCTTTGCGGAAGTTGGCGAGAGCGAGGGCGCCTTGAAGTTTTGTCAGGAAGGCGCCGAGAAATCCGGTGACAAGGATCAAGGCGATAGTCGGGAGCGGACCGATTTTCGAGCCAATCTTGATTAGGAGGATCAATTCGACGGCAGGGACGATGATAAAGAGTGCGAGAAGGCGAAGGAACATGGTGACTTCAGGTCTAGATTGCCCCGGTCGGAGCGGGATAAAAGCGTTATTTGCAGGGAAGGAATTCTTGCCGAGACTGGAATGCCGAGTCTGTTCTCCGTAATTGGATCCATGTCCATGATGCCGCTTCCAGCTCGTCTAAACTCTCTCCTTCCAGGTTTTCTTTCGTGGTTAATTCTGGCTGTTCCTCTTTTGGGACAGAATGGAACTGAGAGTCCGTTGTCGATTGTTTCTCTCGAAGCGGCGATTGCAGACGTGGAGGCCTCTGATGACGAACAGATCCTCAAGGACGGGATGATCGAGAAATACCGATCTGCGATCAAGGATCTGAAAGCTGTTGATGCGCTCAGATCGCAAGAAGCAAAGTGGCTTCAATTGCTGAAAGAGGGGCGGGAGGAGTTGGAAAAGCTGCAGACGGCTCTCGAGATGGATCTGGAGGACCCGAATTTGGATGTCGATGACATCGAACAATTGCCTGCAGTTATCGAGGAGCAGCGAGCGGTTGTTGCGGAGAAGCGAGCAGAATTGGGGCAGATCAAGTCAGAACTACTTGAAGCTCGCGGGCGACCGCTGGAGATCGGAAACCGTCTTGAAGAATTGCAGGGATTCAATGTCGTCGAATCGGATTCCATTGCTGCTAATCAGGACGCGCCCGGTTCTGCCGCCAAACTTGCTGAGAGTCTGAAAGTTCTTGCAGAAAGGGGAATGCTCGAGCAGGAGCGCGCAAGCAACGCGATGCGGGTCGAGCTACTCGACGAGAAGGAGAAATTGGCGAAACGCACACTTCAGATAGAGACAGAACGTCTTAATGAGTTGGAAGAAGTTGCGACCAGAAAGTGGTTAATCGAGGCGAAGATTTTGGCGACCCAGGGGACTGATGCTGTAGCGAAAGCAGAGCCTTTGGCGAAGATTGATACATGGGTTCGCGAACTAAGGAGCGAAGTGGAAGTTCTTGCCAAAGAGATTCCCCAAGTGGCGCAGCGGCTGGGCGAGGCCGGGGCGGAGCGGGATCGCGTTGCTGATAAGTTGGAAGATCTCAAGCAGGAGCGTGCGAAGTTAGAGACACAAGCGAACCTCGGCGGCCTCGATGGTGCGTTCGCGCAAGTTTTGCGGGATCAAGTCCAGCGCTTGCCTAACGTGAGCGCTTATCGTCAGAAGCTAGCGGAACGACATGCGGAATTGGGCAGGTATCGATTGCAGGCATTTTCACTCGGTGAGGATCTAAGGAAGCAGGAAAAGTGGGAGGAGAGGTTTTCGTCGAGTTCGGAGATTCCCGTCCGTGCTTTGTTGGAGGCGCGGCGTTCGCTATTGGAAACTGGCGTTCCGAATGGGCAACGGTTAGTCAGGGAGTTGGCTCTTCTTGATGCGGACGAGCGTCGTTACTTGGCGCAGGCACGGGAGTTCGAGCGGTATTTGGGCGAGGAACTGTTTTGGAAGCGAAGTTCACCAACTGCGAGTTTCCGCACATTCTCTGATTTGCCGTCCAGTATGAGTCAGGTATTTGGTCCCCAGCGACTTATGGAACTAGGTCCCGCCGCCTCGAGAGTGGCACTGGGTAATCCGGTCTTAACGGTGGTTGTCCTTCTTGCAGCGACCGGACTTCTCGTGACGAGGAGGAGGATCGTGGCAAGGATTGAGAATATGGCCGATGTTGTGCGTCGTATCTCCACAGATAACTTTGGGGCGACGTTGAAGGTGACCTTTTGGACCGTGTTGCTTGCAGTGCCCGTTCCCTTGGTGATCTGGTATCTTGGCTGGGCGATTTTCCGTGATCCTATCGCGTCAGAATGGCTGCGCGGTGTGTCCCGGGGGCTGGCGGTGACGGGTGTCATCGCATTAGGCTACCTTTTCATGGTCTCGACGTGTCGGCCTCGTGGCTTGGGAATCGCGCATTTCGGATGGAAGGAGTCTTCCGTGCTCGAATTTAGGCGGTCGATTTTCTCCATCATGGTGGTCTTCGTGCCCGCCGTTCTAATTCTTTTCAGCACGTTTTATGAAGAAGATTCCCGTCACCTCGACACGGTAGGCCTTGTTGTCTTCGTCGCCTCGCACATATGGGTGACGTGGGTGTTGGCGCGATTGCTTCATCCGTCCCAAGGTATTTTTGCTAAGGTTATTCGCGAAAAGCCGCATCGACTATTCTCCCGCTTCCGCCATGTTTGGTATTTCGCAGTAGTTGTCTCGCCGGTGGCATTGGCCGTTCTAGCTTGCCTTGGCTTTTTGCTGACGGCGCAGGCGCTCAGCTTGATTCTTCTTGCAACCCTTGGGGTTGTTGCGGCCGGAGTGATTCTCTACGGGTTGATTTACCGATGGTTCAATGTCAAGGAGCGGAAACTTGCGCTGGAGGAGGCGCTTGAGCGGCGTAAGGCGCGCATGAGGAAGGAAGATTTCGACAAGAAAGCATCGGAGGAAGAGTCGTTGCTCGAATCTGCGGAGAGTGAATTGGATTTGTCCGATGTCGGGCGGCAAACACGGCGCCTCCTGCGGTCTTTGGTGGGGGTCGCGGTTTTCCTCGTGATTTGGCTCGTCTGGTCCAAGACAATGCCGTTCGAAGACGCTCTGAGTGAGGTTGAACTCCCAGGAGGAATGAACTTACTGGGCGTCGCGAAGGCGATCTTGATCCTCGTCGTCACGACAGTGGGAACCAGAAACTTACCGGGTTTGTTGGAACTTGCCGGGCTTCGGGAAACGGGGCTTGACGCAGGTGTGCGGAATGCAATTTCGACGCTCGCCCAGTACGCATTTGCGGGAATCGGTCTTGCCGTGCTCTTCAACGTCTTGTCGCTCGATTGGTCGAAGTTTGGCTGGATAGCCGCGGCGTTAAGCGTTGGGCTAGGGTTCGGTTTGCAGGAAATCGTGGCTAACTTCATTTGTGGGATCATCCTGCTTTTCGAGCGGCCGATTCGAATTGGCGATGTTGTTACGGTAGATAACGTGACGGGAACTGTGACAAGGATTCGAATGAGGGCAACGACGGTAACGAACTGGGATCGTCAGGAGTTTGTTGTTCCGAATAAGAACTTCATAACGGGCACGTTGTTGAACTGGACGCTGACCAATCCGATTAATCGGATCGTCATAAAGGTCGGGGTTGCCTATGGCGGGGACACGGAGGCGGCGTTGAAGATCATGCATGATGTTGCGACTCTGCATCCGCGCATCATGGACGACCCTCCGCCTATAGTTTCCTTTGAGGAGTTTGGGGACAGCTCTCTGAATTTACTATTGCGTTGTTACTTGCCGGAGATGGACGGGCGATTGGAGACGATTACGGCATTGCATGGAGAAATTGACCGGCGATTCCGTGAAGAGGGGATTGAGATACCTTTTCCGCAACGGGACTTGCATTTGCGGAGCATGGACGAGTCGATCAAGCTGGGTTGATTGAACTTTATCACCATGTGCAACCTTTACGAAGTCGGACCGACGCCGCGGGGCCGAAGATTCGAATGGGAGTCTCAAATCGAGGAGGCTCTCGGGGAAATCACGTACGTTGCGCCGGGGAGAGATGGGATCGTTGTTCGATTGACACCGGATGGAATGAAGGCGGCGGCGATGCGCTGGGGTTTTTCACGACCATGGAGCGACTGCATCAATAATGCCCGCGACGACAAGTTGGATGGCAGGATGTGGACGGATCCGTTTGCGCATCGGCGATGTGTTTTGCCGATGCGGGGATTTTTCGAGTGGAGCGGACCGAAAGGATCGAAGACGAAACACCGGATCGTTGCGGAGGAGGAATATTGGACGTGGGTTGCCGGGATTTGGGAGGAAGCTCCGGGAGATGAAACGGGATTTGCCTACTCCATGCTAACGACCGGGGCGAATGCGCAAATGACCGAGATTCATGATCGCATGCCGGTGATTTTGCCTGCGCAGGCGGTGGAGGAGTTTGTGGGAACGACGCCGGAAGGGGCGCGGGAATTGGTGCGGGCCTATGGCGGGGAGCTTTCGATTTTGCCGCCGCCGGCGGCGAAGGAGCTTGAATTTGATTTCGGGTGAACTGACCGGAGCGGGTTTTGGAAGTGCCTCCCGTTGGTCGGCGGGTGTGGTGCGGATGTGGACATCCGCGGTCCGCCGGGGAATTTGATTTTGGGTTGGTGGCGGGTGGTTGGTCTAACTTTTCTTCTTTGAGCGTTTTGGCGGCTCTTCGCCGGAGGTTCCCCATTTGGCGAGACGGTCGCGTTGGTGGCGGGTTTGCTCAGGGTCGTGATAGGTGCCTTCTTCAACGGGTGTGTGCGAGGCTTTTGCCAGGGCTTTCATTTTGGCGATCATGTCAGGATGGTCGGCGGCAACGTCGTTGGCTTCGCTGACGTCCTTGCTGAGATCGTAAAGTTCCCATTCGACATTTTCCTTCGGGCGAATGCCTTTCCAATGTCCGACGCGGACGGCGACTTGTGACCTGTATTCCCAGTAGAGGAATTCGTGTTTCTCCTGCTTTCTTCCCGTGGCGTCCGCTCCGAGGAGTTCGGGGAGGAAAGAAAGGCCGTCGATGTCCGACGGTGGCGTCGCCTTGGTGAGTTCGGCGAGCGTCGGAAACACATCGGGCTGGTAAAAGAGGTGGTCGCTGACTTGGCCTGCGGCGATTTTGCCCGGCCAGCGGACGATGTAGGGGATGCGGAGACCGCCTTCATAGAGGTTTCCTTTGCCGCCGCGGAATTCGACGCCGTTCTCCGGGTTCACATTCGGGCCGAAATATCCGCGAGGGTGATGATCGTCCTTGAATCGGTCCTGTCCGCCGTTATCGCCAGTGAAGAAGAGGATGGTATTGTCTTCTAGCTTAAGCTCCTTCAGCAGATCAATGACTTCGCCCACGTTGCGATCGACCATCGTGACCATGGCGGCGTAGTTTTTGGCTTCCCAGTTCACCTCGGGATCATCGATCCAAGCCTCGCCCTCATAGTGCTTCCATGCGGGATCGTCCTTGGGAATGTCGTACATTCCGTGTGGAGGCGTGATCGGCAGATAGCAGAAGAAAGGTTGGTCCTTGTTTTCGCGAATGAACTCGAGCCCGGCTTCCATGATGGGATAGTGCGAGTAGGTTTCGCCATTACGGCCGCCTTTATTGCCTTCGAGCGGGATCTCTTCGCTGTTCTTGATGATGTAGGCCGGATAGAATGTGTGGGCGTGAACTTGATCGTAGTAGCCGAGGAAGACATCGAATCCGTGTTCTTCCGGAACGCCGGTGGAGTCTCTGCCGCCGCAACCCCACTTCCCGAATCCACCGGTCGCGTAGCCGAGTCCCTTCAACATTGAAGCAATGGTGGGCTCGCCGGCGCGAAGAGGAGTGCCGCCGCCATTGGCGCGGACAGAGGCATTACCGGAATGCTTGCCGGTCATCAGGTTGCAACGAAGCGGAGCGCAGACTGGTGATCCGGCCAAGGCTTGCGTGAATCGAATGCCTTCGGCGGCCATTTGATCGATTCGCGGTGTCTTAATGCGCGGATTTCCCATGTGGGACAACTCGTAATAGGCGAGTTCGTCCGACATGATATAGACGATGTTCGGTGGGCGGGTTTCGGCGAAGACGTGGGAAATCGAAAAGGCGGCAAGCGCGAGAAGGAGGAGGTTTTTCACGCCATCATCCTTTGGCAAATAGGCCGCAATGACAAGCCATTAAGCGTCGCTGGTGCTACGCTCTTGGTCGAGTTGGTTCGACCGAAATGGTCAGAACACCTGGAGAGGTGGGCGACGAAAAGCGCCTACGGATTTTGCCGTACGATATAATATGCCTTGTCCTCGGTTGCCGAGAAGTCAAAGAACTCCACGGGCCCTCCGCTGCCGCTGATTCCGGGGTCAATGACAGAGTATGAATTGATCCCGCCAGTGAGCGTCGTCGATTTGAGCAAATCGTAAGTTTCACCAATCGTGCTCGTCGGAATGGTGACGATGACAAAATTTCCAGTTTTGGTAATCTCGGAAATGGTCAGATCTGTGTTGGAGGTCACTTCCTCAAAGCACACATTATCGTAGTAGATCCCGGAGCTGTCGAAATTCCCGGCGACGTTCAAGAAGCCGAATTGAACAAGTTGGCCCTCCATCGTGGAACTGTCGATCGCGATGTTGAGTGTATAGGATGTCCAAGTTGCGGGCGTGGCGGTCAGGTCGATTGAGGAGATCGCGGTTTGTGCGAAGCTATTACTCGGATCGAGGACCTTGACGAATGCTTCGGCGGTGGAAGGGGAGAAGAGGTCATTCAGTCTGGCATCGAAAGCGAAGCGATAGGTGCCAGTGTCGTCTGGTCCGATCGTTTGCTCTTGGAAAACAAGGGATTCAACGGTTCGGGTAGCGATGAAATGGGAAGTGTTGTCGTAATCGCTGAGAACTTCCAGGCTTTGGGCGCCTTGAGGCGCGTCACCGACGCCGGTTCGCAAAACGGAAAATGCAGGGGACGGCGGGTTATTCGGGGCGGGGAAGGTGCCGTAGCCGAAGAGGAAAGAACCAGAATCGAAAACGTTCCCAAAAACCAACCACCCGTCATCGCCAAGGACTCCGGCGGCTGAGGTGTCGAACGACTCGAAATCCTGTTTATAGGTTTCCAGCGCAGGTGGTTTCACCTGGAAGCAAATGTTGTCGTATTGGACACCTGAGGCGTCAAAGTTTCCGGCATTATTGAGGAATCCGAACTGCAGGATTTGTCCATTCTGGGTGGAACCATCAACGTTGATGTCGATGGAATAAGTGCCCCACTCCACCGGTAGGTTGCTGGTGTCGAGCGTGAGAAATTGTGTAAGTGCAAAGCCGTTGTTGGGATCGAGGACTTTGATGAAAGCGGAGGCGGTGGAGGGTGGAACTAGATCTCCGGCTTTTGCATCAAATCGGAATTCCCATGTCCCGGAATCTGTCGGGCCTATGAGCTGTTCCTGGAAGACATTGGACTCGATGATGCGGTCTGGGAAAGAGTGACTGGTATTCGCATAGTCACTGAAGACGACCAATCCCTGAGCCCCCTGATCCGGGCCACCTTCTCCGGTGGAAATGAGCGAAAAGGCTGGATTACTTGCATCGTTCGGTGCCGGGTTTGGTCCATATCCGAAGAGAAAGCCTAGGGTGTCTGAGACGTTTCCGAAAACGAGCCATCCATCGTCTCCAAGCGCCGATACGAGGGAATTGTCGTAGGACTCGAAGTCCTGTTTGTATTCAGAAAGCCCCGCTGAGGATGTGGTGGGTGTGAAGCTGACGTTGTCATAGAAGACACCGGTCGGGACGTTCTCAAAGGCGCTGTTGAGAAAGCCGAACTGCAGGATCTGTCCATCCCTGCCGTCGACCGTGATGTCAATCGTGTAGGTATTCCAGTCGGTGGAAAGATTGGTCGTGTCGATGGTGAGGAAGTCTTCCAATGAAGTGAATCCCGGAGCGAATGCCTTGATGAACGCGGAGGCCGTGGCTTGTGTGGTGTCGATATCTCCCGCTTTGGCGTCGAATTGGAATCGCCATGTTCCTGTTTCTCCTGTGCCAACTGTTTGCTCTTGGAAAAAGTTTGATTCGAGTCTTGTCGCTGGGTTGATCAGTTCGGTGCTGTTGTAATCGGCGATAACGACGACGCCTTGATCTCCCTGTTCGGTTCCTCCTTCGCCAGTGGTGATGAGTGAAAAACCGGGCGCATTGACGTCATTGGGCGCTGCGCCGCCGCCGCCACCGAGGAAGCCGCCTCCAGAATCGAAAACGCCGGCGAAAACGAGCCATCCATCGTCTCCCAAGGCGGTGACGAGAGTGTTGTCGTAGGATTCAAAATCCTGCACGTACGAGCTTAGTTGTCCGAACGAAATGGAGGTGGTGACAAACGTCGCCAAAGCGACGATAGCGAAACAGGGGGATTTCACGATGATGGGGTGGGGCTTGGTGGAATTTGGGAACGGTAGAAGTGCTCGATGACACCTCTGATTTTTTATGCACTTTTATGTAAAATGTGCGAGCTGACAAGCGCTTTCGGTGCACGATGAGGCATTGTATGTGTTCATGCGTTCAATATGCCCCCTTGATCCCGGTAAAATCTTTACCATGAATGGATTACGA
>JBCCWV010000169.1:0-10812 GCA_039192745.1 Verrucomicrobiota bacterium
CAGTTTTCACGGTTCCTGCATTGAGGCCTACGTGATCTATCTCCTTCTTCCGATTTTGAATATATTCACAATTGGTTTGCTGACGCCCTATATCGCGATGCGTGCCAAGCGTTTCGTCTTCGGGAACATCGCGCTGGGTCGGACCAAGGCCCAATGTGATATTCGCTCCGGGCCCTTTTACCGTTGGTATTTTTCAACGCTCGGCACGCTGACCGCCATCTCGCTCGTAAGCGCGCTCTTCGTTCTCGGTTACATCGAAACCATGCCACCCGAGGAGAAGCAGCCGGCGACCGAAGAAGTGACGGCAGACTACTATGGTGAGGACGGGAGAGAATTGACGGATGAGGAACGCGCAAAGGCAGCGGTCCTTCAAGGGGCAATAATCGCGGGCACGTTCAGCGTCTACTTGCTCTTTTTCTTCATTATTTTTCTGATCCAGAGCTACCTCTACGTGCGGTCCACGAATTATGCGATGGGTCGGACGATGCTTGGGCATTGTCAGCTTTATTGCCGGATGAGAGTCCGGACGATTTTCTGGATCACCATCACGAACTTCATTCTCACTGTATTGACGCTTGGACTTTACACGCCGTGGGCGAGGGTCCGCATGGCCCGCTACCGTGTGGAGTCCATGAGTGTCATTTCAACTGGAAGCCTCCAGCGTTTCATCGCCGAACGGCATGCAGAGCAATCCGCCCTCGGTGATGCCGCGGCGGAGTTCTTCGACTTCGAGTTTGGATTCTAATTCCCGTGTCCCCTCCCCCCACACCGCCTCCGCCGGTCACAATCGAAGGATACCTCTTCGATGGCAGCGCTTCCGCATCCGAGTTGACCACGGCGGTTTTTGATCCCGTGTCAAAGCGGATTCGCGTGCGGCTTGCCGAGCAAGATGTGATCGCAGAATCCGGTCAATACAAGGTCCAGCCTCCGCTCGGAAGGTTGCGGAGGAAGATCGAATTGCCGGGCGGCCGGGTTTTCGAAAGCGACGACCGCGAAGCGATGGATCGCATCGGAAAGCTCCAGAGTCGTGGCAGCGGTCTGCGGTTGGTGCACCTGTTCGAAAGCAAGATGCGGTATGTGCTTTTGGCCCTCGTCATTCTGTTCGCCTTTGTCTGGGCCGTGTATCAATTCGGCATTCCGGCGATGGCGAAACACGTGGCGGCAAAACTGCCCTACTCGATGTCGAAAGTGGCTAGCGAACAGACGGAGGGCATCATCAATGAACTGATGTTTGATCCCTCGGCCCTCGATTCCGCGAGGCAGGCCGAGATCACCGAGGGGTTCCAACGTGTTGCCGATGAAATGGGAAGCGAGCCTTACGAATACCAGTTGAAGTTCCGCAACGGTCGCGGAATGCAGAACGCATTTGCCCTGCCATCAGGCACCATTTACGTGACTGACGAACTCGTGAACGACGCCCAAGACGACCGCGAGATCTTCGCGGTGATGGCGCATGAGGTGTCGCACGTGGAGATGCAACACGGCATGCGTTCCGTTCTCCAGAACACGGGCGTGTTTGTCCTGATTTCTCTCGCCCTGGGTGACGTGGCATCGGTGACATCACTTGGCGCCGCCCTACCGACCGCACTCGCCAAGAGCGGCTACTCGCGGAAGTTTGAAAACGAAGCTGACGAGGAAGCCGCCCACTATTGCATCGAGCGCGGATGGACTACATCTCCCCTGCGCGATATCCTCACTCGCATTGCTCCTCCGGGGGATGGATCAGATGTTACGAATTGGATATCGTCGCACCCGGACACGGCGAAACGGGTAGAACATCTTTTGGAGATAGAGCGGGAAAGGAAGTAAGTGATCTGGCATGCCGCATTCGAAGTTACTGTTTCTTCTCGCTTTCGGATTCACGGTATTTAACGCGACCGGGGATCGTCTGGAATTCAATGGTCTCGATCCCAAACGCCATCTTACCGCCGCGCGCGCTAGCTTGATCAATCCGGAAGCCAAGGAATACCCGGAAATCGGGTTTGTCTTTGGGACAGAGAAAGCGCCTTCCGACCGGCAGATCGCCCAAGTGGATACTTCCGTGAAGCCCCGCGGGAAACTCGTTATTTGGCTGATGAAAAGCAACGAGGGGCTCGCGAACTTTCTCACCGACGAGGGGTTTCATTACATCCAGCCCCATTACGCGAACAAGTGGTTCAGCAAGGTTTGCCAGGAGCAGCCGGTCGGACCTCATTGTCGGGGAAATGTTAGGCTTGAAGCGGCGACGGGTGACGACTTCAGCGACGAAGTGGATATTGCAAAGCCGGATGGGATGATGGCGAGTGCCCTCATGTTCGTGAAGCATTTGCAGGAGGAGAATCCGCAAGGGCAGTGGGACTGGTTTCTCAATGAATCCGGCGACGACTTGCGCTGGGAGGACGTCATCGTTGCGGGGAGTTCCCACGGATCGACGACCGCAGCGCGGTTTGCGAAGCATGTTAGAGTAAGCCGCGTGGTGTGCTTCGCTGGTCCGCGGGACCAATATCAAATGTGGCAGGCACTTCCCTCCGCGACACCGGAGAACCGCTATTTCGCATTTACCCACGTCCTCGACATGGGCTGGACACGGGATCACTACTGCCGTTCTTGGGAATTGATGGGATTACATGGGTTCGGTCCCATCGTGAACGTGGAAAGCGCGAACCCACCTTTCGGGAACACGCGACGACTGGTCACTGACTTCGACGTCGATGACGATCCTGCGAGAGCCCACGGTGCCGTGCTCCCTGGCAAGAAAGCGAAAGTCGATAAAGACGGGGAGTTTCTTCACGAGTCCGTCTGGCGCTATCTTTTTACCCATCCGGTTGAGAATACTGGAAAGCCCGTGCCGATGGATGACGGATGTTTGAAGGAGCATCCGCAGTAGAGGCTTGCGGTATCGCGTGATTTTGATTTAGCCTTCGGACATTATGAGATTCTTAGTTACTTTCTTTCTCCTCGGCGCGGTATGTTTTTCTCAAGCGCGAACCTGGCAATCGGAGGATGGTCGCCAACTGGAGGCGGACTACATTTCCCTGAAAGACGACGAAGTGCGCGTTCGCCGGGACAGCGACGGCCAGATATTCCACATTCCCCTTCAGAGTCTTTCGGAGGCCGATCGAAAGTGGGTTGAGGAACAACAAACGACGAATGGATCCGCAGACACTGAGAACGACAAGCCAGCGCTCCCGGACGAAGTGGCGGAGATTGTGGAATCGCGCGGTTCACTCGTCTTCGAAGATGATTTCAATCGCGAGGATCCCGACGGTGAAGAAGCACTCGGCGAAAACTGGTCCACAAACAGCGCTTCACGCGCGCAAGGCGAAAAGCAGAATGATCTCGTCGATGGCACTCTCGTGATGACGATTTCGCCGAAGGCCGATCACGCCATTTCCACCCGACATTCACTTTCGAAGCCGGTGAAAGATCTCGTTGTTTCGTTGAGGATGCAGATTCCGAAGGATGGATCATTGAAGCTCGCCTACAATGATCGGGAGCATAAGGAAGTTCACGCCGGGCACATCAACGGTGTCACGATCCAACCGACCAGCCTTCGTCTCGACGACGAGCGCACCGGGCGGTTTAATCTCAAATATCGGGAGGACAAAAACTCGAAGGAAGCAAAAGAAGCTTTCGAGAAATCCCAGAAGAATTTCCCGATTGAACTGAAAGCCGACCGCTGGCACGAAGTCACGACCTACCACAACGGCACAACGCTGACGGTTTGGATCGACGGGGAGGAAGCGGCTTCGTTTTCCTCACCGGGCTTCGGCCACGAAACAAAGCGAGATTTCGTTTTTGCCGTGGCGAAGAAAGCGATCGTCGATGACCTCCGGATTTGGGAGGTGAAGTAAGAGAGGGCTATGTCCGACTACGAAAACCTGATTCGCCAAGTAGCAAGTGGCATTTTTGGAGAAGAATCTTCTTTAGAAACCCCCGAGGGAATTCAGACGAAAATACACCCATTACCCGCTAAAAAAGATGTGCAGGTGAGGCTAGATGAGGCAAGCCATCCTTTGGCACTCCTGGCGACTAGAGATGCCGAAGAGGTTCGTAGTTTTTACTCCACGAAATGGAACTTCCCTGATTTCCCCCATCTTCAGAAGTTGGCGGTCTCTATACTCACATTCCCCCAACTGGCTCTTTCCGAATGCGACAACGAGTTTTGGATCACCTTTTCGGAAAGTGATGATATTTCGGTCTCAATACCGGGAGAATCTGATATGCCAGACGGATTTTTTGCAAAATATCCTTTCGCTGCCAAAGATGGAATACTCGAATTTTTTCAGTGTTTTGGTGGCCTCACTGATTGGACTCCACCTCCGGGAGGCGTCTTTTATACTGCCCAGGAGGCGTTGGAAATCGATGTCCACCCGGCCGTAGAATTATTCGACATCACGGGGTGGGAAGGATCACTTCCTCTCTATAAAGGAGGTAGCGGCGATGGTATCCTTATTCGCCCCAATGGAACTGTCGGCTGCTTTTACCATGAAGCCGTTGGAATAGCTGGGGAAGAACCTCTCGGAGAGATCGACTACACGTTTCCCAGCTTAATCGAGCATTTCGCCGACTATATTCGACAACCTGCAGAGGGGAATTACTGCGGTAACGAGCAAAAAGACGAGAGTCCTTTCTACTACTAGCCCCCATCATTGAAAAGAGGGCAGGATGCCGTCGCCACGGGCCTCACCACTCGATCTCGATGCCCATTTGGCGGGCGGTGCCGGCGAGGATTTGGGCGGCGGCTTCTTCGTCGTTGGCGTTGAGGTCGGGCATTTTGATCTTCACGACCTCCATGAGCTTGGCTTTGCTGATCTTGGCGACTTTTTGTTTGTTCGGCTCGCCGGATCCACTCGCGATGTTCGCCGCCTTTTTCAAGAGCACTGCGGCAGGTGGCTGCTTCGTGATGAAGGAGAAACTCTTGTCCTTGTAGACGGTGATGACCGTGGGAAGGATGTCGCCGGCCTGCTTCTGCGTGGCGGCGTTGAACTCCTTGCAGAAGCCCATGATGTTGACCCCGGCCTGACCGAGAGCGGGGCCGACGGGCGGCGAGGGGTTCGCCTGTCCGGCTTGGATCTGGAGCTTGATGATGGATGCGACTTCTTTAGCCATGGGAAAGAGTTTTCAGTAGTTCAGTTTTCAGTTTTCAGAAAACCGTATGCGGTATTGTTCTCCGTAATTTTAGCGGAGGTGGAATGCGAGTCTATTGAGGTGTTTCGAAGTTCGGATTTCTAATTTGGAAATTGTTTCGGATCTCGTGATTCCCGCCAGAGGCGGTCTAAGAATCGTCTTTTTCGACCTGCCAGTATTCGAGGGGGACGGGTTGGGAGCGGCCGAAGATGCTGACGGCGACGACGAGTTCGCCCTTGTCGGGATTGATTTCCTCAATGGTGCCGGTCTGGCCTTCGAACGGGCCGTCGGCGACCTTGATGGTTTCACCGACTTCGAAGGCGATCTTCGGTGCAACGCCTTCTTCACGTTCGCGGATTTGCGCGAGCATGGAATCGACTTCCTTCTGGCGCATGGGGACGGGTTTGTCCCGGGTTCCGGCGAATCCGATGACGCCATCGGTTTCGCGGATGAAATACCAGGTCTTGTCGACGAGGCGGTTGCCTTCGTCGAGGAGGTGCATGTTCGCAATGATGTAGCCGGGGAAGAACTTGCGGCTCGTGACCATTTCCTTGCCCTTCTTCACTTCGGAAACGCGTTCTGTCGGGACGAGGACTTCGTAGACGAGGTCGCTCATTTCTTCCTGTTCGATGCGCTTATCGAGGTTGTTACGCACTTTCTGCTCCTGTCCGGAGAGAACTTGCACGACATACCACTGGTCCTTGGGCTCGGGAATTCTCGGCATCTTCGTGAATTAGGATTTTCCGCCGCCGGCCCAGATGAGGGCTTCGACGACTTCATACATGACGAGGTCCCAAAGGGCGACGAATCCGCCGAGGAGAACCATGGCGATGACGACGACGATGGTGGAGTCGGTGAGTTCCTTGAACCGCTTGAAGCCTTTCACGCCCTTGCCCGCGGGAACCCACGGCCAGGTCGCTTTCTTCAACTCGGCGGAAACTTCGCCGAAGTAGTTGGACATTTTCTTGAACATGCTTGCTGCGGTGTCTGGGGAGGAGAGTGTTAAGGCTGGCAGGTGCGGAGGGACTCGAACCCCCGGCATTCGGTTTTGGAGACCGACGTTCTACCAACTGAACTACGCACCTTTTCTTTTCCTTTTTTGACGCCGAAACCGGAACCAGTTCGCGAATGATACACGATCCGGTGCCGGTCGGCGGCGAAAAGTTGAAGGCCCGGTCCCCGGCGGTAGCGCGTCGGAGGCCGTGCCGATGTTATTCGATGATTTCGTTAACAACGCCGGCGCCGACGGTGCGGCCGCCTTCGCGGATGGCGAAGCGAAGTCCCTTGTCCATCGCAATCGGGCAAATGAGCTCGACTTCCATCGTGATGTTGTCGCCGGGCATCACCATTTCCACTCCGTCGGGGAGCTTGATCGTGCCGGTCACATCTGTCGTGCGGAAGTAGAACTGCGGGCGGTAGTTGCTGAAGAACGGTGTGTGGCGTCCGCCTTCGTCTTTGGAAAGGACGTAAACCTCGCTCTTGAATTTCGTGTGCGGGTTGATCGATCCGGGCTTCGCGATGACTTGACCGCGCTGCACGTCTTCTTTCTTCAATCCGCGGACGAGGAGGCCGACGTTGTCTCCGGCGCGTCCTTCGTCGAGGAGCTTACGGAACATTTCGATGTCGGTGATGGTCGTCTTCTGCGTTTCCTTGATTCCGACGATTTCGACTTCTTCCATTTTCTTGACGATGCCTGTTTCGACACGGCCGGTGCAGACGGTGCCGCGACCTTCAATGGAGAAGACGTCCTCGATCGGCATGAGGAAATCCCGGTCGACCGGACGGTCAGGAAGCGGGATGTATTCGTCGACGGCGGCCATGAGCGCTTCGATGTTCCCGCGCTGGTCGGCGTCTCCTTCGAGGGCCTTGAGGGCGGAACCTTTCACAATCGGAATGTCGTCACCGGGGAATTCGTATTGGGAGAGGAGTTCGCGGACTTCCATCTCGACGAGTTCGAGGAGTTCCTCGTCATCGACCTGGTCGGTCTTGTTGAGGAAAACGACGATGGCGGGGACACCGACCTGACGGGCAAGCAGGATGTGCTCACGCGTTTGCGGCATCGGGCCGTCGGCGGCGGAAACGACGAGGATCGCTCCGTCCATTTGCGCTGCGCCGGTGATCATGTTCTTCACGTAGTCGGCGTGGCCGGGGCAGTCGACGTGCGCGTAGTGGCGGTTGTCGGTTTGGTATTCGACGTGAGCGGTGGAAATCGTGATACCACGTTCCTTTTCCTCGGGCGCGGCGTCGCTCTCATCGTAGGCGCGCTTCTCGGCAAAACCTTTCTCCGCAAGTGTCGTCGTGATCGCCGCGGTCAGAGTGGTCTTCCCGTGGTCAACGTGACCAATGGTCCCGACGTTCACGTGTGGTTTGTCTCTTTGGAATTGTTCTTTAGCCATGGCTAGTTGGTGTCTGTCGGTGCGTTAGCGATCGACTGGGTACTTTAGGTTTTGCGGTGTGTTTGTTTTTGTTTATTCGTGGTAAAATGGAGCTCTTGACGGGATTTGAACCCGTGACCTCTTCCTTACCAAGGAAGTGCTCTACCCCTGAGCTACAAGAGCGGGTCGGGGAGTAAATACGCGGGTATTTTTCCGATGAACCCCTGCCTTGTTCCAACCTCATAAGTCTCTCAATGCCATACCGTCACGACGGAATTAGACGACAAGAAACCCCTCAGCAGGCGCAAAGCGGAGCGAAAAGTATCAAAAACCCCCATTCTGTCAAAAGTTTTTGAAAAGGGAAAGGCGGGCAAAACTCAGAGATTACCCGGCCAATTTAACCTCAGAACCTCCGTGCGCTCCGTGTCTCTGTGCGAGAAATAGAAACCGGACCGAGCGCAACATTAAATCCCTTCAAACCCCTCCGTCACCGCCGCCTTTCGGTCAAAAGTCAGCGTCGTATCACATCCCTGCGCCCGATTGATCGCAGCAAGATAGAAGTCCGCGAATCCGACCATCGATCCCCGGCAAGCCTTTGCGGCCTCCCAAGCCTCCACCGGGAATTGCACCTCCAGCGCCTTCGCCGACAGCAAACTCTCAATCGCCACAGCGATACTCTCGCGGTCATATCCGTACGACTTGGCAAGCACCCATGAAAACTCCGCCAAGACCACCGCATTCACGAATCCCGGCTCCTCCTCCGAACACCGCGATTCCAAAACCCGCTGCGCCCGATCCGCTTGCTCCTCATCATCAGCGACGATCAACCGAACGAGCAGATTCGTGTCTATTCCGAGCATCTTTCCATTCGCTCGGCCGCGGATTCCGCTAATCCGTCCTCCATCTCTTCAACACTGAGGGCGCGCTCAGGCTTCGGCAAAATCCCGCGCAAATCACTGATCGAAGCCGTCTTCGGCAACAAACTCACCGTCCCATCCTCCTCGAAAAAGTACTGCAGCTTATCCCCGGGCCGCACCCCCAACTTCCGCTGAACCTCCACCGGAATCGTCGTCTGGCCTTTGCTGCTAATGGTGGAAGTGGTCATCGATTTTCCTTTATATCTGTAAAATACAAGGAAAATATAGAGTTACAAGGAAGATCAAATCCATTACCAAATCCCCGACCAATAACTCTTCCGTTTCCCGGCACTTTCCGCTGCGTCGAAAGAGACCAGCACCAAGAACCCATCGCACCCGTGAACGAGGCTAAATCTCCTCCACCATCAAATCCCGATACACTGCCGACCGAATCATCGCGAAATGCTTGTCCCGGCAAACCAGTGGAATCTGCCGGTTCGAGGCAACGGTCGCAATCAAGAGATCATCGTGCGGCACGTTAACTCCCGCCTTCCGCAATTCCCGTGACGCCTCGCCCGCGGCATCCCAATCCGCTTCCTCCAAGGGAAGGCGGTCCGCGAAAGTCAACGCCTCCATCACCCCGGGAAGTTCCTGATCCAACGCCCCGCCTACCAGTTCAAAAGAAACCGGGCACGTGTAGGCCGCCTCATCCGCCGCAATCACATTTGCCACATACCGCTTCGCGCCAGGATCGCCTTTTCTACGGAGAAACGGAATCCACACCGAGGTATCCAGCAGTTTCATGACCCAGCCTTTTCCAATCCATCCCAAGCTGATGAGGCCTCGATTTCTTCATTCGATGCCCGGTAATCCGTCCCCCCCTCCAGAACCTTCTTCAAAAACGCCTCCCGCTGTTCCTGCCGGATAAATCCATCCACCGCTGCCGCCACAGCCGGCGATTTCTTCTCGATCCCGGTGAATTTGCAGACTTCACGAAGCCGTTTTTCATCAATTTCCACGGTAATTCTCATCTATTGAGATTACAATTTGATGGGAATTTTTCAAGCTAATGATAACTCAGTGAACTCCGTGCCTCCGTGAGAGGCCAACATGAAATGTCACTCTGCGCCTCTGCGTCTTTGCGCGAGACCCAAAATCACCGCTGCAAAAATCATCCCCACCACCCCCGGCTCCGGGATCGCCGTGAAACTCATGAACCCTGTTCCGGCGTTGAAATGCGGCAACAACAACTGCCCGAATGTCCCCGCCGTCACCTGCTGCTCGTTCGTGTCCAGCCATACGAAAAGATCCGTTTCTCCCAACAGACCTTCCAAGTCCTCAAAACTCGTCAACTCCCCCTCGAACGCGAGCGAGTTGTCCAACGCCAGCGTGATCCGGTCCATGTCAATCGTCGCCGCCGTGCCGAAGGCGAGTGTGTTCCCATTGTTCCCGTCGCCCGATCCGACCTTCGCCTCGTTCGCCGTCAGGCTGCCATTGATGAGCAACATGTTGTTATCCGACCCCGCCATCTTCCCGATGTAAACCGCCGCCCCCGCCGCCAACACTTCCGCCACATCCCCCGCCATTAATTCCACCATATTCCCATCCGTCTTCTCTCCCACGATCCAATCCGTCCGCGACTCAAAACTGATCCCGTCGATGATTCGGCTCGCGTTGCCTTCATCGAGAGTGGTGATCGAGCTGACGGTTCCGGTGTATGCTTTGCCGGACATGAATTCAAAACCTTCAGCTACTGATGCTCCCACCAGAAAACGATCATTGTCTAAACTGACGGCTATTCCAAATCCGGCACCATTGTCTGACGCATTGATCATAACAGTTTCTACGATAACGCCACTTGCCGACTCAATATTGGAATAGAAATAGACATTTGATCGGGCTCCAACCATTCCAACGCCGTCTGAAACTGCCACTGAATTTCCAAAATTTAAAACTCCAACCGTATTCGCAGGTCTCAGTTTAGCGGTTTCTGAAACAACTCCAGAAGCAATATCTAGGTTCCGAAAAAGATAGGTTGAGCCACCTTCCGGCCTGCTAACTCCGACAACAGCAGTGTTTCCATCAATACTTAAAGACTGCCCAAACCCGTCATGACTCTCTCCGTCAGAAGCAACTAACTTTGCAGTTTCAGTTATGGTTCCAGATGCAGATTCAAGACCTCTGAATAAATATGCGGAACCGCTATTGTCGCCATTATCATCATCAAAAACTGCGCTAACTAGCCCAGTATTTCCAGAGACACCGACAGAGAAACCAAAAGCATCAAGTCTACTATTATCAGAAGCAGTCAGAAGTGCAGTTTCAGTAATAATCCCTGGCTCAAAACCTAAATCGCGAAAAAGATATGCAACTCCACTGTCATCACCGCTGAAATCACTGCCCACTGATCCCACGATCCCTATATTCTCATGGAGACTAACAGAATTACCAAATCTATTGTATGGTGCCCC
>JBCCWV010000170.1:0-10753 GCA_039192745.1 Verrucomicrobiota bacterium
AAACGGGCTCGTTGTTCTTGAAAGTAACGACGAGAACTCGGGCTTCGGAAACCTCGATGCAGACCGCTGGCTGAACCTCGAGGAGTTCCTACTTAACACCAATCCAATCCTTGCCGAGGCTCTGCCTCAGATTCCCCCGATCAGCCTACTGGACGAAGCAGGAGATGAAGTTGGGAACCCTTTTTCCCACGACTTTGGGACCGTCTTGCTCGGCAATCAGACGATGTTTACTTTCCAATTGCGAAACAACAGCGCCCGAAGCATTTCCTTTCCTCTCTTCGACCTGACCGGCGATAATGAGAACGAACTGACTTTGAGCGACGAAGCCACTGTTATGAGTGGGAGGGAGACGATTCCAATAACCGTAACCTTTGACGCTCTAGTCGCCGAAGAGAAAGCGATGACTTTGAGTATTGCCGGGAGCGCCTCTGATCCCGACCCCTACGTCATCAATTTCACGGCAATCGTGCCTCCCCGTCCCCAGGGTTGGGACAGGGATTGGATTGATGACCTGACCGGGGAAGAGGTTCGCGCCATGTGTCTGCAGGTGGATGGAAAGCTTCTCGTTGGAGGTGTGGGACTAGCCGTGAACGGCCAATCGGACCGGCTTCTTGTGCGCCTGAATCGGGACGGTACGACCGACGCGTCCTTTGACTGCCCTCTGGTCGCGGCGGATTCCACTCATGATGAAGTCGCAACCATCGGAATTCGCGAAGATGGCACCATTCTCGTCGGCGGACGATTCCGACTCCCGGGCGATGAGAATTACTATTCACTCATGCTTCTCGATAATAGCGGAACGCCGATTTCACAATTCGGCCCGGACTTTGAAGCGTTATCGGGGAGGGCTAGTGTGAAGACGCTGTCCATTCTGAGAGATGGTTCAGTGCTTGCCGGAGGGTTCTTTACCACGGTTGGGACTGACTCGATCAATAGCATCGCTCTTTTCAGCAAGGACGGCGTCCTCGATTCCACATTCTCCGTTTCCTTCAACAAAATCGGGGGCGGAATTACGAAGATCGTTCGCGACTGGCAGGATCGCATTTTGATCGGCGGCACCTTTAGCGACGTCGGCGGGGTTGAACACAAACGCATTGCCCGACTCATGAGCGACGGGACACTTGATCAGGGGTTTCTGGCCTCTCTTGATGACGATTTGCTAGCTATGGAAGTCCTTCCTGGAGATGCGGTTGCTGTAGGCGGGGCATTCCGTAACACCAACGGAACGACTCCGGCATTTTATGCCGCTCTCAGCAACACTGGAACCACCCAATCAATCACACTTCCCGTCGTGAACTTCAATGTGACGTCGATGGCTTTCGAGCCGGGCGGGAGAAGGTTTCTCGGCGGTGACTTTGTCTCGCTCGGTGGGAATACCCAGCGGTTCCTCGCTGCGTTGAATAATGATTGGACCTTCGACTCTTCGCTTCCGGGGAATTTCACGTTCTTTCAAGTAAACCAAATGGTGCTTTGTGGAGATGGCACAGCCGTTGTCGCTTCTGGAACTGGCACCAATTGCCGTCTGTCATCAGCCTGGATCGGAATACCCGCGCAAAGCTTGAGCCTCGATTCAAGCGGGACGATGCAGTGGTTTCGCGGAGCTGGTCACCCACTGACACGACAAGTGACCTTCGATTTCTCGGTGGATCAAGGTCAGAACTGGGTGAACCTCCCTGATCCAACCTACACCAACGGGCAGTGGCAGACGGCTGCCTCAGAGGTTCCGGATTGGTCAATGCTGCGCGCTCGTGCACGAGTTGAAAATGGTTCTTCGATGATTTACCAGACGCTCGCCGGAGGCTCTGACGGCTACACGGCAATCGAAAGGTGGCGACTTGAAAACTACGGGACTTCCGCCAACGAAGGTGTAAGCGCCGATGGTGCAGATCCAAGTAGATCAGGAGTGCCCAACTTCCTCAGATTTGCCGTAGGCGCCGACGTCGGACGGATCGAGACTCCTCTGCTATCCGTCGCGATAGATGGTGAATCCGTCTTCCTGTCCTTCCGCCAATCGAAAGTGGCCCTGTGGAGCGGCGTGGACTTTGCCGTGCAAAGATGCACTGATTTGAACCACGGGGATTGGCAGGAATTAGACAATGGGATTGTGACCATTACTCCCGGACCTATCGAACTTGTAGAAATTGAGGTGATAGAGGATACACAATTTCCGATTTTCTATCGACTGCGGGTAACTGGCCCGAATGGCGAAGGTTAAGAGGATCACCCAGACTCTCTTGCCGAATAAGCGCTTTGTTCCGCTATAAAACGGCAATGCAAGAATGGCAATTCACACGCTAAAAAACCCCAAGCAGCGGCAGGTGATTTCGTCGATGGTCGGCTTCAGCTCTTCCATGAATTCATCATTGTCCATCGTCTATCAACGTCACATCAACGCAGTCGCTCAAGCGGTTGAAACTGTCTCCGGCCATCTTCGGCAACGGAAAATCATCAACGAACAGATTGCCCTGGAAGACTTGCAAGCCGAAGACCTTCTCGGGATGGAAACCGTCCTCTTCGTCTTGCACGATGACCCTTCCAAAACCAAAGACCAGATCGCCGATTTTATGAAGGGATTGACGAATCTTTATGATCCTTTGAATCATCTCACCTTTTCTATTCTCTGCCTGACCACCAGCCACATCACAAAACCTTCAGGCTTTAATGCGGAAATCGAAGATCAACTTTTATCTCGTCACGCGTCTGCAGGCGTGGGCCAATACCTCATCAATTTGGAGAACACGAACGAGTTTGATTCCTGGCTCCATCTCTTTCTTTCCCAGTGCGTGCCTTCGATGTGCCAGATCGCCCGCGAATCTAGGCGCTTGTGCTTAACTCCTTGAGAGGCGGCGCAAACTGCGTCAGCGGGATTCCTTCCACCGCTTCTATGTATTCGTCCAGGTTGGGAGTGCGACCGAGGATCGCGGAGAGAACCACGACCGGCGTGGAGGAAAGCAGAGACTCGCCCTTCTTCCGTTCCGGATCCTCAACGACCCGCCCTTGGAAAAGCCGAGTCGATGTCGCCATGACCGTGTCGCCTTTGGCCGCCTTTTCCTGGTTCCCCATGCACAAGTTACAACCCGGCCGTTCGAGATACATCATGTTCTCGTATTCCGTGCGGGCTGCGTTCTTTGGGTCGTCGTCATCGAACTCAAAACCGGAATACTTCTGCAGCATGTCCCAGTCGCCCTCCTCTTTCAGCTCATCAATGATATTGTAAGTCGGAGCGGCCACGACCAACGGGGCGTTGAATTGAACTTTCCCATTTTGTTCCTCGAGATTTCGAAGCATCTTGGAAACAATTTTCAGGTCGCCCTTGTGCACCATGCAGGATCCGACGAACCCGAGATCCACCTCTTTTTCTCCCTCATAGTAGGACAACGCGCGGATAGTATCGTGCGTGTATCTCCGCGAAACGTCTTCATTGTGGACGTCCGGATCAGCGATCATCGGCTCGTCGATGATATCCAAGTCGACCACGAACTCGGCAAAATACTTAGCGTTGGCATCCGGGGTCAGGCTCGGTTTTTCTCCGGATCGAATCTCGGCAATTCTCTGGTCTGCCCTGTCGATCAAGCCTTGAAGGACCTGCTTTTCGTTGTCCATCCCCTTCTCGATCATGATCTGAATCCGGCTCCTCGCGATCTCGAGGGACTCGATCAAAGTTTCATCTTCGGAAATGCAGATGGAAGCCTTCGCCTTCATTTCCGCCGTCCAGTCCGTGAAGGTGAACGCCTGATCGGCAGGCAAGGTTCCGATGTGGACTTCGATCACCCGTCCCTGGAAGACGTTATCGCCGAACTTCTTCAACATTTGCGCCTGCGTCGCGTGAACGACATCGCGGAAATCCATGTGGGGCTTCAGCTCCCCTTTAAAAGTCACTTTCACCGATTCCGGAATCGGCATCGTCGCTTCACCCGTCGCCAAGGCCAGCGCCACCGTTCCCGAGTCCGCACCAAAGGCGACGCCCTTGGACATTCTCGTGTGGGAATCGCCGCCAATGATGATCGCCCACTCATCGACGGTCAGGTCGTTGAGCACCTTGTGGATGACGTCGGTCATCGCATGATACTCGCCTTCGGGATCCCGCGCGGTGATTAGCCCGAAGTCATTCATGAACTTCATGAGCTTGGGAATGTTCGCCTGCGCCTTCTTGTCCCAAACGGAAGCCGTGTGACAACCGGACTGGTAAGCACCGTCCACCGTCGGAGAAATCACCGTCGCCGCCATCGACTCCAACTCCTGAGAAGTCATCAAGCCGGTTGTGTCCTGCGATCCTACGATGTTCACTTCGACCCGCACGTCGGACCCGGCGTGGAGAGTAACTCCCTCTGACACACCCACCGCATTCCGGTTGAAGATCTTCTCCACCGCCGTCAGACCCTGACCTTCATGGGAAATCTCCTTCGATGGCGCAAAAACCGGCTCCAATTCCACACCTAAGGTTTTTGCTGCGAAACTCTGGAGCTTCTTGCCAAAAACGATCGCATAGGATCCACCGGCCTTAATGAATTCCACCTTTTGCGGGGTCAGCGCCGACGAGATATCGACCAGCTCTTTGTCACCTTGATAGAGTTTCTTCGTGCGCGTGTTGATCGTGAGCACGGTTCCCGTTTCCACGGAATAAGTCTGCTCAAGCACGGGATCACCCTTGTCGTCAAGGACCGGCTTCCCATCGGCATCCAGTTTCTTGACCCAGTTTTTAAGATCGATACCGATCCCGCCGGTCACACCGACGGTGGTCAGGAAGATGGGCGAAATCCCATTCGTGCCCGCCACGATGGGCGCGATGTTGATGAAAGGAACATAGGGGCTCGCCTGCTTGCCCGTCCACAAGGCCACGTTATTCACCCCGGACATCCGCGAAGAGCCGACTCCCATCGTGCCCTTCTCGGCAATCAACATCACCCGCTTGTCAGGATGAAGCCTTTGCAGGGCCTGAATCTCCACTTGGGCGGACTCCGAGATCATGCACTTCCCGTGAAGCTCTCGATCCGATCGGGAGTGCGCCTGATTGCCCGGCGAGAGCAAGTCCGTCGAGATGTCACCCTCGGCCGCGATGTAGGTAACGACTTTGATCTCCTCTTCGACGTCCGGAAGCTTCGTGAAGAACTCGGCCTTCGCGTAGCTCTCGAGAACGTCTCTCGCGATTTCATTCCCCGACTTGAAGGCCACCTCAAGTCGCTCGGTATCGGCTTCGTAGAGGAAGACCTGCGTCTTGAGAACCTTCGCCGCTTCTTTGGCAATGGACAGATCTTCGCCAAGAGCGAGGTCAAGAAGAACCCGCACCGAAGGCCCACCCTTCATGTGAGACAACAACTCGAAGGCGAAAGCCGGACGAATCTCCTCAACGACGACTTGCCCGAGAATGATCTCTTTCAAAAATTCCGCCTTCGCCCCCGCCGCACTCGTCGTCCCCGGCAGGGTGTTGTAGATAAAAAAGTGGAGGGAGTCCTCCCGGTGCTCATTGTCGACGTCCCGAATCTGCGCGACGATCTCAGACACCAAGTCACCACCGTCAATCGGCTTAGGGCTTAAACCTTGACTCTTCCTTTCCTCGATTTCCTCGATGTAGTTCGTATACAGGCTCATGAAAGCGGGGGAAATTGCGCCTGAGGCGACGATTTTCAAGGACATTCACCGCAGATTCCGGACCACCGACAGGCGGCAAAACGTCTCTTTTCCGTCCAATTACCCCGGTAAGTCTGAGACCCGACAGCGGTGGAATATTTCGCAAAAAAGGGGTCCATTGATGATTGAGATCAAAGGATGCCCCCTGCGCAGGCAGCGGAAATGCAGAGCCAAGCCTGCTGACGCCTCCTGAGGAATTCGCAGAGAAAAACGGCGAATTACTCCCACAAATTCCGATCCAATGCCCGGTGGTTGATCGCTTCCATGATGTGATCTTGGGCGATCTTTTCGGCAACGGTGAGGTCGGCGATCCTCCGCACGACCTTAAGGATTCGTCCGCCTGCACGACCAACGAAAGAACAAAGATAGCGATGAGCTATCCGAACTAGAACCTGAAACCGAATTTCGGAAAATCGCACGATCTGGAAAGTTTCTGAATCCATAGCGAAGTAGCGTCGCTGAATGAACTCATTTGCAGTGTCCTCTGGATCACGAGGCGTTTGTGGAGCGGTTTTGCTCCTCTTCTGGATCATGCTCGCATCGGTGTATGCTCAATTGCCAGATGCTGGTTTTTTCGGCTCGACCCGAATTCAAGTCGAGTATTCGGGAAAAGACCAAGTGCAGCTGTTGCTTATACAGCCGGGAATGGTGACTGGCACAGCGCGGGCAGAGAATGTGGATGGTGATTCGGTCGGAAATATAGAAAGTTTTGTTGGCTCTGGTGGATTCTTTGAATCGCGCGATGTTTTGCTCACCGAACTGCCTACCGGCGAGCCGATTACCGTTCACTTTGAGGGAACGTTCATTCCAAGTGCAGGTGATCCGCCGCAACCGTTCGCTCTATCCACCAACGGAACACTTGGACCGATAGAGGGCGTCGTTGCGCGGGGAAAATTCCCAAATGATACTCTCGTGTGGCGCGGAGAGCGAACAATCGCAGATCGCGTGCGTATTAATTCTGGGGTTACTCTGCAAATCGAACCTGGCAGCGTGATTCGTTCTGCGGCGCCAGCTTCGAGCCTGACACGAGGAGAACTGCAGTTCAACGATGGCTTCCTCGAAGCTGAAGGAGTGATCTTCGAGAATCTAGACCGCATCACATTTACCCGCTCGACCGAAGACTTTGTACCAAGGGCTTCCATGATCGATTGCGGCTTTGTAAGCACACAGTTCAAGATGGACGTGATTTCGAGGGAATATCAGCTCAACCTGAACAATCTCTTTGAATTCGATATTCTTGCCTACGAGACAAAGGTCGTTACTACCCAGGCAGAAATCGATGCCGCAGAAGGTGCTGGAGTGGTTTTTCTCTTTGTCGATTCAAATAATCTGCTCAGTGGTCGGGCCTTCGATCCGCTCGGTGACGAGATTTTCAATGTTTCCGGTGTTTCTTCAAGTGCGTCTGACCGCAACTTCATCGCGGGACTCGCGAGCGAAGATGCGAACGATACTCCGTTGCCTTCAGAGGTTCGCTCCGCCCTGACACGCATACTGTTTACAAGATTTGGTCAATCACAGAACGCGTTGCTTACCGAGGGAACGGACTTCACCTTTGTGAATCATCTTAATCTTGATTTCTTCCAGCATAGTCTTCCCAATTCTGCGATCCATATCAATGCGGCACTAGACGGGATCTACACGGTTGCCGATTGCGTGCTCGGATCGCTGCGAATTGACCCGTCTGATGAAGCGCGAGACGCCGACGGCCTTGAGAATAGCGACGTTCCCAAGCGCATTGCTGTGCTTGAAGTGCTCGGAAATGAATTCTCCGGCCTGCTTCCGGACGGTGAGAACTTCTCTCAGTTGGCCCAGCTTTTCAGCGACGGTCAGATCAACATTGGCGACAACGAACTCTGGGAAGCAAATCCTGATCGAACTTCCACGTTTGACATTTGCCTGCAGAACCTGGCCCAGGGCAAAGACTATTTCGTCTTTCGCAACGAGTCCGTTAGCAAACTTAAACTAGGCAGTGACGCCGATCAGGAAGCAGCCTTTGGTGTCGCGGCCGAGGCAAATACCTGTGAGGAGATTATTCTGTATGGCCAAGATAATCTGATCGGCGACAACACGGTCGGTAGGCGCCGCGAGTTTCGTGTCGGCACTGGCATCCAAGTCGGGAGTCGCAGCGCCGATCCCGGATTGATTTCTTCGAATAACAATGAGATCACAGGAAACGCGGTTCGAGGCTGCCTCAATGGGGTCCAACTTAACTTTGCGGCCAATAACACTCTGACCCGGAACGTCGTTGAGGGAAACAACGCCAACCTGGTTTTTGACGGTGTTGACAACACTCACGCTCCGAATTCGAATCAAATATCAGACAATGCCTTTCGTCAGACAAACTCTGGCGATCTGAACCTCGCTCTCCGCGGCATCTGTGAGCTTGAGAATTGCGCAAACGCTTTGAGTTCAAATTCGAACTCTTCGCCATCACCGAGAATCTCATCGCAACCACTTCGGTCCATGAGCCCTAGCGAACAGGACACTCCGAACGCAAACATCGTCGACGGACCCGTCTTTGGGGGGAATTTCTGGAGTGACAACCTCAGCACTGTGGACTCAAACGAGGATGGCATCGACGATTTACCGTTCACCGCGGGCACCCCAAATGATGGTATTCCCTATGTGGACCCTGCCCCCCTCCTTCGAGAGCCCATAATCGTGAACAACACGGGAGATCAAGGTGATGCCGATCTTGCCGATGGCGTAGCAGATAGCGACCTTACGTCCCCCGGGTTGCAGACAACGCTTCGCGCCGCCCTTGAGACGGCAAATCAGCTCGTCGGCAAGGACATCATTGTCTTTGACCAAGACGTATTTACGGATCCTCAGACGCCACAGATCGGTTCTGACATGGAAGTTACCGATATCGTCGTTATCGACGGTAATCGCCAGGGAGAGGTCACGACATACGAAATTGGCGACTCGACAATCACTTTTCAATCGGGCGCAGCTGGCTCAGAAGTCCGTTTTCTCAGACTGGTTTCTACCTCCGAAGAAGAGACAGAATTCATTGTCAATTCCGACGTCGTTGGGTTGGCTATAAAGGACTGCGAGTTTCAATCTGGCAATTTCCCGGGCGGCTCGCACACGGTCCTTGCGGCAGATGGAGGAGGAAGCTTCCGCGTAACTGGTTGTAAATTCGAGGGGAGTCCAGTCCCCCAAATCGCAGTCTCCATTGAGAATTCCTCAGGTAATCAAGTGGGTAGCTCGTCTCCAAATGATTCCAATGAGTTCAAGCAATCGGTGATTGAAATATCCGGGAATTCTTCCACGAACAATACCATCCAAGGGAACGCATTTCGTTTTCGAAGCCTTCCAGATGAGGAGTCAACTCAGCGACCGTTAATTCTTGTCGACAACGCTCCGAACAACTCAATCGGCGGCGATGATCGAAAGGCCGGAAATCGCTTCTTTGACAACCCAGTTAACAACACGATCGGCTTCGTCCAAGGAAATGACGGGATTGTCATTCGCGGCACCAACGCTAGTAACACCAGCATCCGGTCCAACACCTTCAAACCGGAGGGGAAATTTTCTGTCAATCGTGCTGTCCACGTTATCAACGCTCCGGAGATAGTTGTCCATGACTGCCAATTCTTTTTCGCTTCCGTAAGCTTCGAAGGAGCGCAGTCCAGGGATTCGTCGGTGACTGGATGCGAATTCCGCGCCAACGCTGCCGGTTCTCGTGAATTTGATGAGTTCGAGTTTATCACCATCGACGGTGCGAATGATATCAAAGTGGGAGGCGACATTCCATTTTCAGAAAATCGCTTTTTGAATGAATTGAACCCGACTTGTATATCAGTCCGCTCCGGTGACAAAAATACGATTATCGGGAACCGATATGGGATTTCGTTGACTCCAATCAAATTGCAAGACTCGGCCAACGACGAAATCCAAAGTCCAGAGGTTGTAACCATACTACGTGACGGTAGCGATGAACTACTCGGCAGAGTCTCTGGAGGACCTTCCCAAACCTTCTCACTCCAGTTCTATCAAAATCCAGACAAAAGTCCCACTGAGAGTGTCGTGACGACGGACGGCGACGGGAAGGCTGCATTCGCACTGGAACTCACTGAGAGTATCCTCGATTTCCCTCCATTCTTAATAGTTACCGATGAAGAAGGAAACACCTCGGAGGCGTCACTACCCGTTTTGCCTCTATATGTCACGTCCGCATCCGACGAAGCGGGAACCTCCGGTCGTGCGAATGCCGATAGTCTCACGGCAAGTAGCACTGGCACGCCGGAGGAGCGATCTCTACGGTCGGCTATCCAAGCAGTGAATCGGGCAGGCGATTTTGCAACCGATTCAGAAGTGGACGTTCGAGTCTTTTTCAGAATAGGCCCCGATAGAAACGCGCCTCCTTCTATCATGACGAGTAGCCCCTATGAGCGAATTATCCATAACGTGGTGATAGGTGCCACGCTTCCAAATAGCGTCGTTGACGAATTTGTTGCCATTGGCATCGACCGTGAACGACTATTGGTGGACGAGAGAGCGACGATTCAAGGGACTGGCACCTACAGCGGACTTGCTCTCTTCGCTCTGGACACTTCGGAATTCTCAGAAATCACCTTCCAGAATATTACAATCGAAGATCTAACAGAAGCGGCCATCTTTGCTTCCGACTCTCTTAACTTAGTTGACGTAAGTTCCTCACAAGCAAGAATTATCATTCAGGGTTGTGAGTTCAGGGATCTGGGAGGATCGGGTGTTTTTGTTTTGGCAGCAATACTTGTTCTC
This sequence comes from Verrucomicrobiota bacterium, assembly GCA_039192745.1. Classification (GTDB taxonomy): domain Bacteria; phylum Verrucomicrobiota; class Verrucomicrobiia; order Verrucomicrobiales; family DEV007; genus JBCCWV01. Next base: position 10,378 of record JBCCWV010000170.1, read on the forward strand.
GGAGGTTCAACAGACATTCCCGGGGAGCATCCCGGGAATGTATTTGAAAACTGCGGTCGCGGAGGAGGACTATCTGCCGGAGAGCTTACAAGAGCTGTCTCGGTGTCTACTCCTATATTTGCCTTAGAAACGCTCATCCAAGGTAATCGCTTCGGCCCCCCAAACTCGGATTTACCAGCACCAGCGAAGGGCAACAAAAATGGCCTATTTGTAGACGTTATCAATGAAGCCGTCTTTCGAATAAGTGACAATGTGATCAATTCCAGCGACGAATTGGCAATGAATATCTTGGGCATTAACGCCAAAGATGTCATTGTTGAGCGTAACATCCTGACTGACAACGGGGTCGGGATTAATCTATCATCGGGGCGGGGGG
>JBCCWV010000171.1:0-10715 GCA_039192745.1 Verrucomicrobiota bacterium
ACACCCAGATTGTTGAGCGCCACCGCGACCTGGGGATGCTCCTCACCATGCGATTTTACGAAAATGTCCACTCGCGCTTCATCAACGGCTCCGCCTCCACGTGACGGTTCGTCTCCTGCAGCAACTGCCCCAGATTGTTGAGCGCCACCGCGACCTGCGGATGCTCCTCACCATGCGATTTTTCGAAAATTTCCACCACGCGTCGCATCAACGGCTCCGCCTCCGCGTGACGTGCTAGCTCGTGGAGAATGAAAGCGACCTCAAGCTGAGCAACCGCCCAGCCGATCGGATCTTCATCAATGCCGACGAGAGCTGCTGATCGCCTACGGCAGGCCAACGCCTTTTCAAATTCAACCTGCTCGAAGTGAACCTGGGCCTCGAATGACGCGGCCTCAATGGCGTTTTCCGTCGCGTCGGAAATGGCTTGCTCGCTTTCGGCCTTTTGCTCCATCGCCTTCTCCCTCCTTTCCATTGCCTTTTCGTAAGCATTGTCGGCCTGCGTGGCGGCCTCGTCGAAGTGTTTGTCAGCGTAGGCCGCCTTGGCGAGGTCCAAATGATCCGGCTGTGGGTTCTCTTTGACCCGCTTAGAGAATGTCGTGAGGATGGACTTGAGTTCGTCCGATGTGCAAGGGTGCTCGGCAGCAATGCGACGGAGCGCGGCGTCGTAGTCGGGCTCGATAGTCTGCCCCTCCAGGTTGTCGAGCTTTTTGCCCTGCTCCTGCAGGAGCCGATTGGACTCTTCCATTTTGGCAAAGAGTGCATCGAAGGCACGACGGAGCTGGCCGAACGTGAGGTCGGTGCGTAGCTGGCCGTCGATGAAGAGCTGCGTGAGCGTAAGAACTTTCGTGGAGAGCTCGTCAAAGCGCCGGGTGACGCCGAGGAATTTTCCTTCAATTACCTCGCCGACCAAATCCGTTAGCGTGTCAGCGTCGGGGAGTGCCTCTTGGAGAGCGTCGAGACGGGCGATGATTTCCTGTTGCCCCTCGTCCTGCCGGTCGCGGATGCGGCGGAGTGTCTCGGCGACGCCTTGGCGGTAGGCGGGCGGGTTGTTGCGGTATTTCTCGCGGAGGAAAAGGCAGAAGGCGGCGTGCAAGCTGACGCGCTGGACTCTGCCGCCTTCGAGCTTGCTGCCGGGACGAAAGCCCTCGACGAGACCGACTCGGAATGCCTGCGGGATCGGGCCGTGCTTCTGTATCACGGACTCAAGCCACTCGCGGAGCCATTCTTGCAACTCGGCGGCCTGCTCCTCATCCTCATCGGGCGACCAAAGATCGATCCAGCGTTCCGGCTCGAAAGGCAGGTCGGCGTCAGAGGATTCTGCAAAGGAACTTTTATCCTTGGCTCGCTCTAAGTAAGCGGCGAGCCAGAGGCGCTCATCTGTGTCGCGCAACTCGGTGAGGGGAACTTTAGCGAAGTCACCGGTGCGGACGGATTCGACGAGAACTTCCCAGTAAGACTTTTTCTCGCCAAGTTCCTCGCTGGTGGCGTAGCCAGCGAAGAGGAAGGCGGCCCGCAGACATTCGCGCACGGCCTTCTCGAAAACGTGGTTTTTGGGCAACCATCCTTGCTTGCCGGGTGTAGCCATTTGCTGAATGGCTTCGAGGAGGGCGGCCTTGGTCTCAAAGCCCGTATCAGCAGCCTCCCCGCCCTCGATCATATAGCGCAAGACCCAGCCAAGTCCCGCCCCAACAATACCTGTGGTCAATACCGCCATAGGACAGATTTGTATGTCCGCCGGGCGGGGATGGCAAGCCCGTTACTCGCCACTCAACCCAAGCCGCTCAAGAATGCGCTCCGGATCCTGCCGATGCATCGGAGCCGACGAGACTCCGCTTGCACCCGCGCCAACCGTCCGCGAAATTCCTAAGATGACCCTCTCCTATCCCGTCATTCTGAAACCCTCCGAGGAAGGGGTTGCTGTCGGTTGCCCCACGCTGCCCGGCTGCTGGTCGCAGGGTAAAGACGAGAAAGAGGCCCTCGAAAACATTCGCTCTGCCATCAGTGAGTACCTTGCCGCACAGAAAGAACTCTTGAAAGGCGAGGAACTCCGCGAGGTTCAGGTCAACTTCTCCTGAACAGTCCGGCAGAATGCCAAAGATTCCCGGCATAAGTTACCGGCAGGCACTCCGGGCCTTGGAGAAGGCTGGCTTCAAAGTTGTTCGAGAGGGAAAGCACACAATTCTTAGCGACGGAACAAAAATCCTCACGATCCCAAGACATAATCCGATCAACGCCTTCACGATGGGCGGCATCGCCAAAGACGCGGGACTCTCGCCTGAAGAGTTCCGTGCGTTACTCTGACAGACTCACGCACTCAAATTGCCGGGACTTTTTAGATACTAGTAAGAAAGGAGTAGAAGTTTTTCGGGAAGATCACGTTCACATGCGGAATCTTCTTCTACCCACGCCTTCACAATCACGGAACTCCCCCGTATGCTCCAAAAACTCCTTCTAGCCTCCTTCTTCATTCCCGTAACGGCCTTCTCACAAGACGCACCCACCCTCGTCCCTGCCGACTCCCTTATCGCTCACGAGAGAATGGAAGTCACCGTCTGGGCCACGACGCCGCTTTTGCAGAATCCGACGAACATGGACATCGACTACCTTGGCCGCGTTTGGGTCGCGCAGGGGGTCAATTACCGGATGTTCCGGAACAGCGACACGGTCGATCCTGACGAGAAGGGCGACAAGATCGTCGTTCTCACGGACACCGACAAAGACGGGAAGGCCGACAAGAGCCATGTCTTTGTGCAGGAGCCGGAATTGGTGGCTCCGTTAGGAATTGCGGTTATCGACAACAAGGTCGTCGTCTCGCAACCGCCATCGATCATCGTCTACACGGACAATGATCGCGACGCTGTCTTCGATTCCTCGGTCGATACTCGGGAGATTCTTCTCACCGGATTTGGCGGATACGATCACGATCACAGCCTGCACGCGGTGACGACGGGGCCGAGCGGGCAATGGTATTTCAACACGGGCAATGCGGGCACGCACGTGGTGACCGACAAGGACGGGTGGACGCTTCGTGCGGGCAGCTCCTACAAAGGCGGTTCGCCCTCCGTTTCGGAGCCGGGCCCCCATCAGGGCGGGCAAGCGGGGCTCGTTAGCGACGACGGACATGTTTATGTCGGCTCGGTGGCGCTTCGCATGAATCCCGACGGGACCGGGTTGCGCCCGATTGGTCACAACATGCGCAACAGCTACGAAGAAACAGTCACGTCCTTCGGCGACGTTTTTCAAAACGACAATGACGACCCGCCCGCGTGCCGCACGACGTGGCTCATGGAATATGGCAATCTCGGATTCGCCTCGAAAGACGGCAGCCGCACGTGGCAGGCGGATCGGCGCCCCGGGCAACCCGCTCGCATTGCCGAATGGCGGCAGGAAGACCCGGGAACGATTCCCGCTGGGGACGTCTACGGAACAGGGTCGCCCACGGGAATCGCCTTTTATGAAAACGGAGCGCTCGGAGAAGATTGTCCCGGTCTCTTATTGTCGTGCGAGGCTGCTCGGAATGTCGTCTTTGGCTACTTCCCGAAACCTTCAGGAGCCGGCTTTGCCTTGGAGCGGTTTGATTTTCTTCGCGCGAAGCGAGCCGACGAATTTGACGAAGACGGCGACCGGAAAGCCGGAGAAGCGACTTGGTTTCGACCGTCAGATGTCACGGTCGGACCGGATGGTGCAATCTACGTCGCCGACTGGTTCGATGCGCGGGTCGGCGGCCACCGCATGGTTGACACCCACGCGGCAGGAACGATTTACCGAATCGCGCCGAAGGGCGTGAAGCCAGCAGTTCCAAGAATCGATCTCGAAACCGTCGAGGGGCAAATCGCGGCGTTGAAAAGCCCGGCCAATAACGTTCGCAATATCGGATTCACCCGTCTCAAGGCCGCTGGAGAAAAGAGTCTTCCCGCCGTCACGAAATTGCTCGACGACGCCAATCCCTATTTCCAGGCTCGTGCGATTTGGCTAATCGCACAGCTCGGAGATCGCGGCATCGAAAAGGTCGAAACGATCCTGCAGACGCACGACGATCCGCAGATGCGCATCGTGGCTTTCCGTGCGCTTCGCTTTGTTGAGCACAACATGCTCAAGCACGCGGCCAAGCTCGCCCGCGATCCTTCCATCGCCGTGCGCCGCGAGGTTGCTCTCGCTCTGCGCGATCTTCCGTTGGAAGAATGTGAGGAGATCATTCTAGAACTCGCGAATCGCTACGACTCCAAAGATCGCTGGTATCTCGAGGCACTTGGTACGGCTTGTACGGGCAAGGAGGAAGCGATCTATCCGGCGCTCCTCAAGGAACTTGGCAATCCCGATAGCACGCAGTGGAGTGATCGCTTTGCCGAAATCGCATGGCGTCTGCATCCGCGGAAATCCACCATCGCCTTCCGTCACCGCGCGATGGACGGGAACTTATCTCTGAATGCCCGCAAAGACGCGTTAACCGCCATCGCCTACATTCCCACGAAAGCAGCGGCGATGGCCATGGTGCACGTGGCGGAAAAGGGAGCCGACGACCTTCGCCCGCTCGCGCAGTGGTGGCTCTACAATCGCAGCAGCCACGTTTGGAGCGACTTCGCCGGGGACATGAAAGGGCTCAATGTGAAACCAAATCAACTGAAGCCGGATCAAGACTACAAAGCCCCGATCGACGGTCCCGAGCCGGTGAAAATTGAATTGCAGGAAGTGCTCGCCTTGAACGGAGACGCCGAGCGAGGCAAAGCGACTGTCGCCCGCTGCTACATGTGCCATCAAGTGGACGGGAACGGCGTTGAGTTCGGCCCAACCCTCGAAGGTTGGGGCAAGGGCAACTCTCGCGAAGTCATCGCAACCGCCCTCATCGATCCGAGCAAAGACATCGCCCACGGATTTGACGGAGTGGAAATCGAGACCAAGGAAGGCCACATTATCCAAGGCTTCGTTCTCTTCTCCGGCGGCACCTATATCCTGAAAGTGTTTGGCGGTGGCGAAGTAGAAATCCCGCGCAAACTCATCAAAGAGGTTCGCCCGATGGAACGTTCTTTGATGATGTCCGCGGGACAATTGGGCCTCACCGCCCAAGACATCGCCGACCTCGTCGCCTACTTGAAAGACGACACTCCCTCCACCTCGTGAACCGCATGCGAATGAATGCGCCTGCTAAAATGGCACTCCTTTGACCACACCTCCGCGTCTCTGCGTCTCCGCGCGAGCCATTCCGACCAATTCCAAGCCCAAGGCGCCCCTGCACCGAAAGAAATCCTTTCACGGTGGCATCTCTCTGGTAATGATTGCCACCATGAAAATCCCTTCGCTACTTATCGTCTCCGCCTACTTGAGCGCGGCCACCATTAGCTTCGCCGATGACCACGCCAGTTCCGGCGGCTGGACTCACCTCTTTAACGGAAAAAATCTCGACGGCTGGGTGCAGAAAAACGGCACCGCTCCCTACACGGTCGAAGACGGCGCTATCGTCGGACGGACGGCGGAAGGCAGCCCGAATTCATTCCTTTGCACCGAAAAAGAATTTGGAAACTTCGAGCTTCAATTCGAAGTCAACGTGCAGACCGGCCTCAACTCCGGCGTGCAAATTCGCTCACAGGTCCGCAAAAAAGACGTTGGTGAGAAAAAGAATGACAAAGCTGGCCGCGTGAACGGCCCGCAAGTCGAGATCGAAGCGAGCGGCGAAAATGGCGCCGAAGCCGGATACATTTATGGAGAAGCATCCTACGGCTGGATGACGGCGAAAGAGGACTTGAAGCCACACAAGTATTTCAAGGATGGCGAGTGGAACCACTACCGTGTCGTCGCCCGCGGCCCGAACATCCGCACGTGGATCAACGGCAACCCAGTCGCAAACACCACCCACGAAGAAGCGTTCAAGTCCCACCCCAAGGGTTTCATCGGCCTCCAGGTCCACAGCATTCCGAAAAACAAAGGGCCTTTCCAAGTCGCGTGGAAGAACATCAAGATACGCGAGTTCAACGCCAAGGCGCCAGCCGGCAAGGGAAAGGGAAAGGGAAAAGGTAAAGGCAAGGGCGCAGCGCCTGCTGCGGCCAAAGCCGACGATAAATCGCGTCCGCTCTTCAATGGCAAAGATCTCGACGGCTGGTTCCTGAAACCCGAAGCGATCACCACTTGGCGCACCGACCCCAAGAAGGGACTTCTCCTGCGGAAGGCGGGAGGTTCCTATGTTTGGACGAAGGAATCCTTCAGCGATTTCATCCTCGACCTCGAATTCAACATGACGGAGCGCTGCAACAGCGGTGTCTTCTTCCGGACCGATCCGGACAATCCCGTTCAGGGCGGATTTGAGATTCAGATCTTCCATGCTGGTGGCAGGGACGTGAAACCCACTCACGATATGGGATCTCTCTACGACGCGTTGGCGCCGTCGAAAAACCCGGCTAAAGGCGCCGGAGAATGGAACAAGATGCGACTCCACGTCGAAGGACCGATGGTCGCCGTGCATCTCAATGGCGAAAAAATTCTCGAGGCCAACCTCGATGAGTGGAAAGACGCTGGCATGAATCCCGACGGCACAGAGAATAAGTTCAAGACTGCGCTCAAGGACCTCCCTCGCTCCGGCCACATCGGCCTCCAGGACCACGGGCACAACATTTCATTCCGCAATATCCGCATTCAGGAACTCGGCAAGAAATCGGCAGGCGTGGACGCCAAGGCCGCTCTTCGTGACGTGCTCGGCAAGCTTCTCGACGGTGATGCCCAGCAGATTGCGACCGCCGAGTCGGAACTACTTGTGAAGTTTCCTCAACTCGCAAAGACCTCACCCCTCCCCGCCAAGATCGATCAGGAAATCGCGACAAAACGAAAGGCTTTGATGGCGGTGGTCGGAAGAAACGCCCCACTCCCCACGCTCACAGCCCATCTCTTGAAAAAGCAATCGGCGGGAAGCCTATCAGACGGGGAAAAAGTGCTTCTCCACGAATTTCTTCAATTCGGTTTGAAGGAACTCAAGGAACAATCTGCTTCGACAAACTGACGGCGTATCGTCGACATCATGGCCGTTGGTGAACCAAAGTCGCAGCGGGCCGTGGCGTGTAATTCCAGTTTCGCCATCCTGGCCCAATAAAGGTTCATTGGGAAACCACATGAATTTACGTTGTCAGAGCGCTCGGGGAATTTGTCTTCCCACGGCAATTGACCTGGGAAATCGATGGCTGGACATCTCCGAAAGGAACTCCCTGTCGAAACCCGCTTTTAGAGCGATTAAATTTAAACCGTATCCGGAATCCATCCGTCGCGATGCGACGGCTTAATTGTAGCCGGACGTTTTTAACGTCCGGTAGCTCGCAAAGCCTCTCGCGTCGCGAAGCGACCGCTTGAAGGCTCGCGTGACCAATATGGATTAAACGGTCGCTTCGCGACGTGGCTCATTGTGCGCGCTCAACCGGGGGCTAAAGCGCCCCGGCTACAAGTTATGAGGTCGCTTCGCGACTCCACCCAATATCATCTATCGGCTACAGTTAAATCTCACCCGCTCTAAGGCCGGAGGCTTCTAACGAGAGGTTGAATTCAAGGACGGCTGCTGACCGAACGGAGCGAACCTGAAGCCTATCGCTTCGTCTTCCGAACGGCTTTCAATTCGGGCGACGACCTTTAACGGTATCCTCCGAATCGCCCGAACGCCCCTTACCCTTGCCCTTCCCTTTTCCTTTTCCGTTCTCGCGTTCCTCGATGGCATCACGAACTTTCTCTTTCATACGTTCGCGCTTTTCACTATCACCTTCCTCCTTCTTAGCCTCGCGCTCTGCTTCCATGGCCAACTTGAAATCGACGGCGAGTTTCCCCGCTTCCTCGGAATCAAGAAGGCAATAACGGTCCCCCATTCCTTCATGAAGAGTGGCCCGGTAAATTCTGGTATCGACAGTCCGGTCCCGCCCTCGTGTCGTCTCCGGCATGAGTCCGTAACGTTTCTGGAATCGCTCCGCTTCCTCCTTCAACACAATCGACTGAATCACTCCTCCATGATTCGCCGTGTCCTCGTTAATCGTGTGAACAGTGAAAAATGCGATACCATACTCCTCGGCAATCTCATTGACGTCTTTGACCGGGACCACGTGGGAAACTTCGACCGACACCGTAGAGCCGATTTTATCTTCCCCGAGGTTGTGCAGGTATTTTGCAGTCTTTTCCACTCCCGCGGGCGCTGAAAGCGCAAGGGCGAGGAAGCAAAGGAGGAATAAAGGGAAGGTTTTCATGGTCTGATGGATAGAACCCGCGTTTTGACGGTTGTACTCGCATCATATTCAGCACCCGTTGCTCGCGGCAACATTTAACCGTAACTTTACAATCATGGACAAGGGACTCTTCATCGTCGTCGCCGCCATCGCGGGAATTATTCTCTTCAATCTTTTCGGATCGCCAAAGCCATTCGATGGCGAAAGCGTGCTTATTCAGATTCAGCCTGAGAACTTCGAAGCGGAGGTTCTCGGCAGTCCTGTCCCCGTTGTCGCAAACTTCTCGGCAACTTGGTGCGGCCCTTGCAATCAGATCGCACCTACCGTCGAACGTCTCGCCGTGGAACTGGACGGCAAAGTGAGAGTGGCTAAAATTGATGTCGATAAGAATCCTGGAATTGCCGACAAATATGGCGTCAGAGGAATACCCGACTTTATTGTTTTCAAAGACGGGGAACCACGTGGCAAGATCCGCCCTGGAAACCTCGAATCCATGATCGTTCAGGCGAGCGCATTTGCGGATTAGCGCGCCTGCTTTACAAAGCGTTCCTCCCCGCTACGTTTCCGGTGTCTCGCCCCGGCGGGCGACCCGCTTGCCGCGCTACCGCACGCCATGGCCATTGAACGGACCCGAAACTTCTCCATCATCGCGCATATCGACCACGGAAAGACCACTCTTTCCGATCGACTGCTTGAAGCGACGCGGACAATTTCCGAGCGCGAAAAACAGGACCAGCTCCTCGACGCCATGGATCTCGAGCGCGAACGCGGGATCACCATCAAGTCGCATCCCGTCACGATGCGCTACAAGGGCAAGGACGGCGAAACCTATCGACTGAACCTCCTCGACACACCCGGCCACGTCGATATTTCATGAGAAGTCTCCCCTACCCTCGCTGCCTGTGAAGGCGCCTTGCTGCTTATCGATGCCGCCCAAGGCGTCGAAGCGCAAACCGTCGCCAACGTCCACCTCGCGATGGAGCAGGAACTCACGATCATCCCGGTCATCAACAAGATCGATTTGCCCGCCGCCGACGTCGAGAAGTGCAAGAAGCAGTTGGAGGACATCATCTGCATTCCAGCCGAAGAAGCCATTCCCGCTTCCGCGAAAATGGGGATCGGTATCGAAGACATCCTCGAAGCCATCATCGACCGGGTGCCTCCTCCAAAAGCCAATGAAGATGGATTGCTCCGCTGCTCCGTCTTTGACTCGGTTTACGACAGCTTCCGCGGTGTGGTCTCTTACGTCCGCGTCATGTCGGGCGACATTAAGCGAGGAACACGCATCAAACTGTTCGCGACGAATCGGACTTACGAAACCAAGGAGGTCGGCGTCTTCACCCCGAAGATGAACAAAGAGGATAGCCTCTCCGCCGGCGATGTTGGCTACATCATCGCGAACATGAAGACGGCAAGCGAGGTGAAGATCGGCGACACTGTCACAGACAACTCGAAACCTTGCGCCGAACCGCTTCCCGGATTCAAGGAAATCCAGCCCATGGTTTTCTCCGGCATCTACCCGGTCGAATCCTCGGACTACGAGAACTTGAAGGCCGCGATGGCCAAACTGCAGATCAACGACGCGGCCTTCACTTACCAACAGGAGTCCTCCGCCGCGCTAGGCTTTGGATTCCGTTGCGGATTCCTCGGCCTCCTTCACATGGAGATCGTGCAGGAACGCCTTCGCCGGGAGTTCTCCATGGACGTCATCTCGACCTACCCTTCCGTCATCTACGAAGTCACGAAAACCGACGGCGAGGAAGTGCTAGTCGACAATCCTACCTTGCTCCCGGAACCGCAGATCATTGAGGAAATCCGCGAGCCCATGGTCCGCGTCTTCATCATGGTCCCCGGCGACTACATCGGTGACATGATGCAACTCGTTGCCGAAAAACGCGGCCACTTGGAGAACACGGAAACCATCGACGAATTCCGCGTCATGCTCACCACGCGCATCCCACTCGCGGAAATCCTCGTCGACTTCAACGACAAGCTGAAGTCGATGACCCGCGGCTACGGAAGCATGGACTACGAGCACGCCGGCTACCAGCCCGCCAAACTCGTAAAGATGGAAATGCTCATCGCCGGCGAATCCGTGGACGCCTTTGCCACCATCGTCCATCGCGACAAGGCCGAACACTACGGGCGCGACCTCGCGAAACGTCTGAAAGACGTGATCCCGCAGCAGATGTTCGTAGTCGCCATTCAGGCTGCGATCGGCGGCAAGATCATTGCCCGGGAGTCCATCAGCGCAATGCGCAAGAACGTCACCGCCAAGTGCTACGGCGGGGATATTACGCGAAAACGAAAACTCCTCGAAAAGCAAAAAGAGGGAAAGAAGAAGATGAAAGCGATCGGCAAAGTAAACATTCCGCAAGATGCGTTCATCAAGGTGCTGAAGACGAACTGATAGTGGATTTTTGACAATCCACCACCGCCGCCGATTCTACGCTCCCCAAAATTCCCACGCTTTCCTACTTTCAGCCGAAATACCTGAAACAAGCCCGCCTTCTCCAGAAAGGCGTAAAAAAG
>JBCCWV010000172.1:0-10695 GCA_039192745.1 Verrucomicrobiota bacterium
GAGTCTCCACCTTTTGGCCGCGTTATGCAAGCCCGAGTCGAAGGCACGAAAAAAGCGAAGCCGGTCGGTGCCGAGCTTCGCTTTTGTCGAAAATTTGGATTTCAGCAGAATTAGGCGACGAGGGCAAGAGCCTCATCTTCTTCTTCGCTGTCTTCGTCCTTCTTGTGCTTGTCGCACTTCTTGCAAGCGAGAGCGGCTTCGTCTTTCTCGGCTTCTTCTTTCTTGCGCTTTTTCTCGCAAGCTTCGCACTTCTTGCAGGCGAGAGCAGCTTCGTCTTTTTCAGCTTCTTCTTTCTTGCGCTTTTTCTCGCAAGCTTCACACTTCTTACAAGCGAGAACGGCTTCGTCTTTTTCAGCTTCTTTCTTGCGCTTCTCTTCGCACTTCTCGCATTTCTTACAAGCGACGGAGCCATCAAAGACTTCGTTAGCTTGGAAGGAAGCGGCGGTTGCGAATCCGAAGGCGGCTGCTACGGCAATGGCAATGATGGCTTTCATGTTCTTCAGGTTTTTCTAATGGGATTATCGTTTAATCAGTTCTTGTGACCCGCACTCGCAGGACGCTCTAAACTGGTGACGCCATGGGATATGGATCAGGATGCTGAAACTTGAACCCGATAGGCCTTTTTTCCAAGGTCTATTTCATAACCATGAATGCCCGATCCTATGCAAATCCCGACTTTTCGGGTAATTTAACGAAATGAAAGAACGCTTCTTTTACCTCCCGGCACTCGCGATTTTCACGAGCCTTCAGGTGTTCACCGCCAAGGCCGACGAGCAACTCACAACCGTGGAACCTGTTGGTATTCAAATAGTTTCAAAAATTCACGGCGATCGCGAGGACTTTGCCAACATGATCATGCCGCTCAACGCGCAGAATCCGGGCACGTCGGTGGCCTTTTTCGTCCAAAGCCCGAATGGCGGGATTCTGGAGTTCGATTCTGACGGATCGGAGCTGGACACTTTTGCGGATTCCGCGGGGAATACATTGCTGGTGGAACGACCCGATTCCTTTTCGATGCAGGGATTCCACGGTTTCAGCAAGGTGAGCAAGGACGGAACGATTGCGGCGATTGAGGTCAGCGGAAACGGCATTCCCGCAAAGGGCAGCAGCCACATCGTGGCCAAGGGGGTGGTCGCCCTCACGATGGCCACCGAGAAAAAGTCCGCGCGCTCAGAGGCTGGGAGTTTGGAAAAAGGACAAGTCTTCAAGGCCGGGGACATTGAATTCACGGTCAAGGAATCGGGAAAGCCCGACTTTGGCGATGCCGCGATGGAGGTTTCGCTTTCCTTTTCCGGAGAGATGGCGGCCATCGCCGCTTACCGTTTCATCGACGCGCATGGAAAGAGTCATGAGATGGAGCAATCCGGCTATTCTTCCTTTGGCTTCGGCGGGAAAAAGCAGGTGACCATGGAATTGACGTTGAACGAAGTCGTCAAGGAAGGCTCCCTCGAGATCGACCTCTGGCAGGACTTGAAGAAGGTGAACGTTCCCTTCGATCTCAAGTTCGGCGTCGGTTTTGGCGAGTGATTGGACCGGACTTGCGATAGTGCGCCCGGTTTTTTTCTCGCCGTTTCTCGATTTTTCCTTAGCATCCCCACTATGGCCGACGATTCCGATTTCGATGTCGTCGTGCACCCGCTGGAGGGGCACACGTTCTGGGGGGAAGTCGTGGGCATGCCCGGATGCGTGACGCAAGGCGCCAGCTACACGGAGATCCTCGAGCGACTGGAAGATGCCTTTGAGGCTTGTTCGGAAAGCCCTCCGGTGAACCCACGCGTGAGGCCCGACAAAAACGCCTTCGCTTCGGTCAAAACCATGGGTGACCTCGCCGCCTTCCTTCATTCACTCGGCTGGACGGTCACAAAATCCAGTCAACAACACGACATTTTCCATTCACCCGACAACACGATGCGTTTGACCGTCCTGCGCGACCCGGAAGTCGCACTCTACCCGCAAGTTCACGAAGCCATGGCGAAGTTACTGTGTGAACAGTAGTGGCCCTCTGCGGTCGAAAGATCTTCAGGCGTAAACCTTTTCGTAATACTCGTCCGCCATGCGATCGGAATCAAAGAAGGGGACGACTTCATTCATCGAATTCAACACGATCTGCCACCAGTTGTCGGGCTCGTTGTAGTAGAGGGGCAGAATTTTGTTTTCGAGAATGTCGAAGAGGCTGTTCATGTCGTACTGGTCCCGCGCGTGATCGTCGAGCGAACGGTCTGCGGGCGGGACGATGAAGCTGTTGTGATCGTCCTTGGCGAACTCGCAGACCCAGCCGTCGTAGGTGGAGAGGTTGACCGACGCGTTCATCGCCGCCGTCATCCCCGAAGTGCCCGAGGCTTCCCGCGTGACGACCGGGTTATTCAACCAGACGTCCGACCCGCACTTAAGCTGCCGCGAGAGTTCCAGTTCGTAGCCGACGAGGACCGTCGCGCGGGCCATCGAAGAGGTGAGATTGACGAGATAGTTGAAAGTGTCGATGGCGCCGTAGTCGAAAGGATAAGGCTTTCCGGCCCAAATGATCTGCACGGGACGATCCTCGTTTTCCACAAGCTGACGGAAACGCTCGGCGTCGCGGGTCAGGAGTTCAGCGCGCTTGTAGCCAGCGAAACGACGGGCCCAGACGATGGTGAGGACGTCCGGGTCAAAGAGGTTCCCCGTCTGGTCAGCGACAAGGCGGAAGAGCATTTCTTTCAACTCCGACTTGCGCTCGCGGAGGAACTCCTTGTCGCCATTGCTTCTCGCAATTTCCAAACCACGGTCCTTCCAATACTTGGCATTCTGCGCGTTCGTCACATGGCCAATCTCGCAAATGTCCGGATAGCCACTCCACATCTCGCGAGCAACTTCGCCGTGAAGTTTGGAAACGCCATTAGAAGCGTGGCTCAAGCGAAGCGCCGCCAGCGAGTGGTTGAAGACATCGTCGTGAATACCTGTCGCTTCGCGCACCGTTCCTTCATCGAGCCCACTGAAAAACTGCGCATGCATGAGGTCCCCCATTCCATCCTTCGCATTGCCGGCTTCCTCAGGAGTGTGCGTCGTGAAGACAAAACGCTTCTTCACTTCCTCGGCCTTGCCGCCGTGTTTTTCCAAAACACGGAAGGCGGCGGCGAGTCCATGCGCTTCATTCAAATGCCAAACATCAGGATCGACACCGATCTCTTCCAGCAACCTCGCCCCACCACCGCCAAGCACGATGTTCTGCGCAATGCGCCGGTGGTGATCGCTATCGTAAAGCCGCTTCGTGATCTCGCGGTCGTGTCCCGGATTTTCGTCAATGTCGGTCGTGAGAAAAAACATCGGAACCGTGCCAAAGGTATCACCGGGAAGATAAAGCGCTCCGACGGTCACCTCGTTTCCAAAGACTGGCAGCACGAAACGTATCCCCGTGTCCTGCAAAAACGCATAGTTCTTATGCCGGAACTGCACCGCCATCTCGCGACCTTCGCCGCGGGTTTGATTGTAGTATCCGCAAGTCCAGGAGATCCCGATCCCGCACAAATTCTGAAGCAAATCCGCCGCCGACCGCATATGCGACCCCGCGAGAAAGCCCAATCCCCCCGAGTAAACTTTCAAACTTTGATCGATGGCGAACTCACTGCTGAAATAAACCGCACTGCGCGAATACTTCGGATCAATCTCGTAATGATGGGAAAACGGTGCGGGGAGAAAGGAGTCTGGCATAGGTGAGTTTTGAGTTTGGTGAGGAGCGGAGCAGGAATCGACCCAATTCAGGGATATCGCCAACGGCATTTCGTGTCTCGGGCTGTTAATTTCCACCGCTTGGTGCCTTGTTTCCCCTCCTTTGGAATTTTCTATTACTAAATTGTTTTACAATTGAAATGTTGTATATATAATTAACCAACAAATTCGTTTTAAACCAGAATCGTTATGGAAAATCCTGCCGAAATCCCCGAATTTTACGTCGGTTCTCCCGTGGACGCGGAGGATCTCCGATACCGGGAAGAATTCATCAAAGACCTCTGGGAAGCCATCGAAGCCCAGCACGTCCTCCTCACCGCACCCAGAAGGACGGGCAAAACAAGCGTCATGGATCACCTTCGAGCGCATCCCCCGGAGACCTACGCCGTGATCTACGAGAACGTCCAAGACCTCTCGCATCCCGCCGACTTCTTCTCTTCACTGCTCTCACGCTTCTATGACGAGCATCCGGACTTCTTTCGAGACACCCTTGGGAAGACTTGGGACTTGGTCGAAACTGCGCTGGGAAAAATCAAAGAGGTCGGACTATCCGAGTTCAAAGTTGCTCTTCGGGAGAGTGATCTTGATTGGCGGAAAAACTGGAAACAGCACGGAGCCACGTTTTTCGAAAAAGTCCGCCACGAAGCGGCCCCGATTCTCCTCATCATCGATGAACTTCCTGACATGTTGCTCAACATGAGAGCCGACGATGCAGACTTGCTGCAAGAGTTTCTCGCCTGGTTTCGGACACAACGCCAGGATCCAAAGCCCAAGCACGATACCATTCGCTGGCTCGTCGGTGGTTCGGTCAACCTCTCCGGCACTCTCGACTCCATGGGCATGGTCGATCTCATCAACGACTTCGATGACATTCCCCTTCCAGTCCTCACCAATGACGACGTCACGGACTTCGTCACATCCATGCTGATAGAACGAGGCGTCGAACTGGACGAAGAGGTTCCTTCCAAAGTAATCGAACTTCTTGGCCGCCCGATACCATTGTTCATGCAGATCGTGACCCAAGAGCTCTTTCGAAGCTGGAAAAAGAACAAGGAAAAAATCACTGCCAAAGATGTGGATTCCACATTTTCAGAATTGGTGAAAAGCACCGCCGCCCGAGACAAGCTCCAGCACTACTACACCCGACTTGAACGCTACTATCAGGAGCCCAAGCTCTCCGCCGCCCACGAGCTACTCAGCAAACTCAGCCTGAGCGAAGCTGGCTTCTCCCGTTCACGGCTCCTACAGGAATTCGAACGCATCCTCGATGCCGAAGGCTCCAAACTTCCGGCCCACGCGCGAAAACAGCAATTCAATCAACTTCTCCGCGACCTCGAAAACGACTTCTATGTCGCGGAAATTTCCGAGGACCACTTCGACTTCGCGAGCGGCATCCTCAAAGCCTGGTGGAAAAAATACTATGCGTGAAACCACTTCCCATCTCGGCCTCTACCGCGCCCATCTGACCAGCCCCGAGCACCGGCGCAAAATCACCGTGGCCCGCAAGAAGCTCGTGGAAGACACCCTCGATGTCCTCCGTGGTTCCATGTCGCGGAAATCGAAACGTCACTTCCTTTTCATCGGACCACGAGGCATCGGAAAAACCCACCTTCTCTCACTGGTGAAGGATGAAATCGCAACGGATGAAGAACTTTCCAGCCACTACGTCGTCGCCCGTTTTCCCGAGGAATCCAACCGCGTCCTTTCCTTCGCCGACTTCCTGATCCGCCTTTGCGAGATTCTCCGCGACGAACTACCCGAGGAAACGGAATGGATGAATCTCTACGAGAGTCTCCACACCGAGGAAGACGACTCCCTTATCGTCGACCAGTTGGTCCCACACCTCCGCCGCACCAATCAGGAGAAGAAACGAACCATCCTCGTCATGCTCGAGAACCTCCACGAGTTGTTCGCACGGCAGATCAAGAACAAGAAGGACCTCGGTGCGATGCGGAAGTTCTTCATGGATGCCAACGGCTGCCTTCTCATGGCCACCGCGCCCCTCCACTTCGATGCCATCACCAACGTTAAAGAACCGTTCTTCGACTTCTTCGACACCCAGATCCTCGACAACCTCACCGAAGAAGAAACCATCGAGTTGATCCGCCTGAACCTTGAATGGGACGATAAGAAAGAACTTCTCGCCACTTTCGACGATCTCCGGCCAAAACTCCTCTCACTCTACCGCATGACCGGCGGCAATCCCCGCCTCACGGTCATGCTCTACGAACTCATCGCCCACGATTCCATCACCAAGGTCCGGCAACAGTTTGAGATTCTGCTCGACCGCATCAGTCCATTTTACCAGGACCGCCTCAACGACCTCCCACCGCAGGAACGAGCTGTTCTCGAAACTATGGCCACGATGCGCGATCAGGAAAAAACACCCGCGTCCATCGCCGAACAAATGCGCATGAGCCAGCCGCAGACCTCTGCCCTCCTCAAGCGCCTTACCGAAGCTCGCTACATCCGCTCCACGCCTGATCCTAAGGACGGGCGCCGAAGACTCTACAACATCCGCGAGGGCTTCTTCGACATCTGGCTAGGCATGAATCTCTCGCGTGGAGCGCGGAAACGCATTCCCTACTTGCTCGACTTCTTCACGCTCTTTTACCCATCACTGGAAGAACGCCGAGAAAAACGCCGTCAACTCCTTGAAAAATACGGCGGCGACGAGGGATTCGCCCCAGACGCTCAAGCCGTTCTCGACCATCTCAGCGAAATCGGAGACCCGGAAGAACGGGCTCACGCCAAACTTGAGCTTGCTCGCCTGCGCGCCACCGCTGGGGAAGAGGGTGACGCTGGCCTCTATCTGGAAGAAGCCCGTGCCTTGTCCCTTGATAAAGTAGGCCGTTGGATCGTCGATCATGCCGAGGCTTCTACGGATTACCTGACGGAAATCGAAGAAATGATCGAATGCTGGGACGAACATCGTTCCGGCGATTTGGAAAAGTTTGCCGAGCGGCTCATCGGTTTAGGCCAAACCCTCACATACAAATCCTATTCAGAGACCAAGATCGACTTCCTGCGAGACCATCTTGAAGAGATCAATGATCCCGAAAAAAGGATCACTGTGCGATTGTGGATTGCAAGAATTCTTAAAGAACTCGCCCGGTGGAAAGAAGCTGAATCGCAACTCACTGCTGCAAGGGATGAAATTCTTCCCAACTCTGATAAAAAAAGTACCGTTTTAAACAACCTCGCACTACTCCTGCAAGACACCAATCGCCTCAAGGAGGCAGAACCCCTCATGAAGGAGGCTCTCGACATCGACCGCGCCTCCTTCGGTGACCAACATCCGCACGTCGCCAGAAACCTCAACAACCTCGCAACTCTTCTGAAAGCCACCAATCGTCTCAAGGAGGCAGAACCCCTCATGAAGGAGGCTCTCGACATCGACCGCGCCTCCTTCGGCAACCAACACCCAAACGTCGCCATAGACCTCAACAACCTCGCACTACTCCTGAAAGACACCAATCGCCTCAAGGAGGCAGAAGCCCTCATGCGGGAGGCTCTCGACATCGACCGAGCCTCCTTCGGTGACCAACATCCGAACGTCGCCAGAAACCTCAATAACCTCGCCCTACTCCTGAAAGCCACCAATCGCTTCAAGGAGGCAGAACCCCTCATGCGGGAGGCGTTGTCCATTCTCCATCTGTTTTGGAAGGCAACTGGTTTTGAGCACCCTAATTGGACCACTGCAAAAGAGAATTACAGAGGGCTCTTGGAAGAACTGAAATGGGAAGGCGAAGAAATCGACCGCGCCGTGAGTCCCTTCAGACTGCCTGAAGAAAAACACGAGCAGTAGGAGGCTTACGGGAAATAACTTACGTCGGAAGCGGCCTTTAGTGTGCTTTCAGCCAATTCGCGCCAGTTCCTGTCTCCACAACAATCGGGACGCTTAGCGGAATCGCGTTCTTCATGGCTTCAATGATGACCGGAACAACTCTCTCTTCCTCGTCGCGAGCCATGTCGAAAACGAGTTCGTCGTGGACCTGCAAGAGCATGCGGGTTTTGAAGTTAGATTCGGCGAGGGCGCGTTGGACTCGGACCATGGCGATCTTGATCATGTCGGCGGCGGTGCCCTGGATAGGGGTGTTGATGGCGGTGCGTTCGGCGGCGCCGCGCACGGTGGCGTTGCCGGAATTGATGTCGCGGAGGTAGCGGCGGCGGCCGGTGACCGTTTCGACATAGCCGTTGGACTTCGCATCTTCGACGGTCTTTTCCATGTAGGCTTTCACACCAGGGTATTGCCGGAAATACTCTTCAATGATGTCGGCGGCTTCCTTGCGAGCGATGCCTAACCGTTGTGACAAACCAAAGGCGGAGATGCCGTAGATGATTCCGAAGTTCACCATCTTCGCCGTGCGACGCATGTCGCTGATGACGTCGTCCGGCTCGACACCGTAAACCCGCGCGGCGGTCGTCGTGTGGATGTCGGCGTCGTTTTGGAAGGCTTCCATCATCGCGGGATCTTCGCTGAGCGCGGCCATGACGCGGAGTTCGACTTGTGAATAGTCGGCGGCGAGCAGGAGGTGATCTTCGTCGCGCGGGACGAAGGCTTTGCGCACTTCACGCCCGAGTTCGGACCGAATCGGAATGTTCTGCAGGTTTGGGTTATTCGAGGCGAGTCGGCCCGTCGCGGTGAGAACCTGATGAAACGTCGTGTGCACTCGACCTGTCTTCGAGAAAATGTATCCCGGCAAGGCATCGACGTAGGTGCTCTTCAGCTTCGTGGCCTCGCGGAAATCAAGGATGTCCTGCACGATCTCGTGATGCGGCGCGAGGGCAGAGAGGACCTGTTCGTCGGTTTTATACTGACCGGTTTTCGTTTTCTTCGGCTTGTCGTCGAGCTTGAGTCGATCGAAGAGCACTTCGCCGAGTTGCTTGGGCGAATTCAGGTTAAAAGGCTCGCCGGAAGCCTCAAAGATCCGCTTCTCCAATTCGGCCATCTTTGCCCCCAAGGCCTCCCCAATTTCACCAAGATCATCGCGGTCGATGCGAATGCCTTCGCGCTCCATGGCGACGAGCACCGGGACGAGTGGCGCTTCGATCTCGTAGAACACCTGATGCTGCCCCTTCTCTTCGAGAATGGGTCGAAACTTCTCCGCGAGCTGGAAGGTCACATCGGCGTCTTCGGTCGCATAGTCGGCCACCTTCGCGAGTTGCGTGCGCGAGAGATCCTCGAGCGTTGTGTCGAGCATCGTCATTTGCGGATCGTCCTTGTCTGCTTGCTCGCCAACGAGCGACTTGAACGAGATCGGCTCATAACCAAGGAAAGACTCCGCGAGATAGTCCATCGCGTGGCGCTGGTCAGGATCGATCAATGCGTGCGCAAGCATCGTGTCAAAAAACGGACCCGAGACTTCAATGCCGGACCAACTGAGGACACCGAGGTCGAACTTCAGGTTGTGCCCGATCTTTTCGATCTTCGTGTCGGCAAAAAACGGAGCGAAAATGTCGAGCAACTCCTGCGCCTTTTCCGGTTTGGACGGGAGCGAAACGTAACTCCCCTTCCCCGCCTCCCACGAGAATGCGATGCCGAGAATGCGCGCGCGAAGCGGATCGAGGTCGGTCGTTTCCAAGTCGAAACAGACCTTTTCCGCCGCCATGATCGTTTTCATGAGTGCCTTCGCCTCTCGCACGGTCTCGACGACCCCGTATTCATGCGGGACGTCTTCGAGTTTCTTCAAGGTCGCGCTTCCGCCGCCGTCCACGCCCTCAACCTTCCCCCGCCCGGCCTTGAAATCGTCGCCGTAAAGGCGCTTCCCAAGGGCGTTGAATTCGAACTCGACGAGGAGTTCCTTCACCGCCTCGTCGTCTCGTTCATTGATCTCAAGCGCCTCCCAATCCAACTCGACCGGCGCGTCGGTGATGATGGCGGCGAGCTTTTTTGAAAGCAGCGCCTGCTCGCGGTTATTCTCGACGTTTTCCTTTTGCTTACCTTTGAGCTGGTCCGTCGAGTCTAACAATGTCTCCACACTACCGAACTGCTTGATCAATTTTTTCGCCGTCTTCTCACCAACGCCCGGCACTCCCGGAATGTTGTCGCTCGCGTCCCCCCACAGTCCGAGGATATCGACGACTTGGTCGGCGCGTTCGATTTCCCAATTGGTCAGGATTTCGTTGAGCCCCAATATCTCCGCTTCACTTCCCTGCCGGCCCGGTTTGTAAATCGCGGTGCGTTCCGTCACGAGCTGGGCGAAATCCTTGTCGGGGGTGACCATGAAGACCTCGCATTCCACGTCATCGGCTTCGGCCTTGCGGGAAAGCGTGCCGATGGTGTCGTCGGCTTCGTATCCGTCCATTTCGATGACGGGTAGATTGAATGCCTTGACGAGTCGTTTCACATTGGGAATGGCTAGGCGCAGGTCTTCCGGCATCTCCTCGCGCTGAGCCTTGTATTCCGGGAACATCTCATGACGGGATGTCGGCGCCGAAGTGTCGAAAGCGACGGCCAGATGTGTGGGCTTCTGCTTTTCGAGCAAGTCCAGTAGTGTGTTCGTGAATCCGAAAAGCGCCGACGTGTTGACGCCTTTCGACGAGTAGATCGGGCTGCGGATAAGGGCGAAATGCGCGCGGTAAACGAGCGCCATTCCGTCGAGGAGAAAAAGCCGGCGTGACATGGCCGGGCATTGTGCGCGGAAAGGCGGCGCTTCACAAGTTTCGACATTGACCAAGGCTGAAACCGCCGTCTAAGGTCCGAGAGGTATGAAGTTTTTTTTACTGCTGATCATCTTGCTTTGCCTTGGAGCCGTCCTGTTCGTCTATCGCGAGGAAATCGGAATCGACAAATTCATCGGAGGAAGCAGCGGGGAAGTCGCCGAAGACTCAAGCGAAGATGAAGATATGTCGCCGAATATCGGCGGCGTGAGTCCGCAGGAAATTCCCGAAGACGACAAAAAACTCCAGGCCACTATCGCCGAAGAGCTTCCTCTCCCCGCCTTCAAACCCATCGACGAACTGATGGGCAATTGGCTCGAAATCCCACAA
>JBCCWV010000173.1:0-10668 GCA_039192745.1 Verrucomicrobiota bacterium
GTCGATCTTCTGGATGCCGGTGTTCACGAGATCCTCTTCCGGCAGGAGAGCATTCGCCACCGCCCAATGGAAAAGCGTTCCTTGCGCACTCCGGCTCACCCATTCGTCAAGCCCCTGGCGTCGCGTGATTCCCGTTTGGGAGTTAGACCCTTGGTCATCGCGCAAATGTTCCCAGCCTTCGGCTGGATCGTCTTGGTAATACTTACGATAAGTCAGCGAGACGACTTGCTCGGCCGTGCGCGCCGCGTTGCCCGCAGCCGCCGCGAACTTACGTTCGTCGAAGTAATCGACCGTCACCGGCTGCCCAAGGACCGTCACGGCTTCTGCCCTCGGCGTCCACGTGAAGTTCGCATTGGTAAGAAGCTTATAATAGCCCTTCAAAGCCGTGAGGTAGTGACCATAGGCGTCACCATGACCTTGCGGGAACATGCGCTGCGCATCGGCTTCATCGATAACTCCATCCGCTGTCTCGCTTCCGATGGTCTCGTGAATATTGTAGTTCAGCGCGTAGATCGCCTCTCCACTGTTAATTCCTCGCGTGTAGTTCCAATAGAGCCGGTTATACGCCGGCGCCGTGCGCACCCCGGGACTCACGAGGTCATCGCGACCACGAAGTAGCGCCAGTTCCTCGTCCAACGAACTCGCCACCTGCGCCTCAAAGGAGAAGCGGCTGGTATTCACCTGCGTGGAGCTGCCCTGATCGTCGATGGAAATCGTCGGATTGGCCGCATCGGCAAAGGCTTCGTTGCCCAGCAGGGTGTAGAGATCATTGAGATAACCTGCGGCGAGCAGGAGCGCGTTGTTCGTGTCCGGATCGTTCGTGTTCGCGTCGATACTCATGCTCTTACCGCGATTGAGCACCGTTTCGTAAATCTCGATAAGTCCGACCTCATTGATGTTGTCGAGGTTGAGCGCAATGTCACCCTCCCAACGCGTTCCCGCCTGGGTAAGCACGCTGACATCCGTGTTCACCTCGTTGCCGAAGAGATCCTTCACGCGCTGCTCGAATGGATTGATCGCGGCGAGGACACGCTTGATCCATCCTTCGACCAACATGGGATTCGTCCAGCGGGACCATTCGACATCGTTTTGCGTCGCCGCGCCTTCGGTCCAGACACCTTCCGCCGAAAGTTTCGGACGGTAACGCATGGTGAACCAGCGGTCGTTGAGAACGAAGGTGGGGCCGCCGAACGGGTTGAGCGGACTTCCGCCAACAATTGCGATGTTTTTGTTTTGCTCCGTCGGGTCGGGCGCAACCTGCCAAACACTGCCGCCCTCTACCACGTCAACTTCCTCCGCGACCTCGATCATGAAGTCGAGGTTCGATTGAATCCACACGTCTGCCTCCGAGTAGAGAGCGAGTTCAATCCGGTTCAGCCCCGCCGAGAAGAAGCTGGGAGGGACAGTGAATTGCCGGCTCAGGCCATTCGGCGTGAGCCCGCTGCTCGCGTTCGTATTGGCGAGAATATCTTCCGGAGTCGCATGAGCCAGCGCCGGTGTGCCATTGACGTATAGAAGGAAACCATCGAGCGCACCGAGATTGGCACTGAAAACGATTCTGCCGGGGACACCGTCCTCGGAGAAGTCGAGGCCAACAGTCGACTTCATGACAGCGGTCGGGAAGTTTGCTGCGTCGTCCTCTGCCGTGTAGAAACCGGTCTTGATCCACATCGTGCGCGGGAAAGGAAACGACAAGGCATAGTCAAACTCGAAGGACGTTGCCATCGGCTTCCTTGGATCATAGATGACCTTCCATTCGTGGCTGGCCGGAGTAGCACCAGGATCGCCAATACGTTCCTCCATCGTCTGCGTATAGACCGCGGGAGCAGTAGCCGCCCCGGTTGTCCAGCGCCAGTCGAATTCATACTCCTCCGGTTTGCCGCCATAGTCAGCGCTGTGACGCAGCGACACCTGCTCATCGAGCGGATTCTCCGACAAGAGCGTCTTGAGATCACCGACGTAAAGCTGAGGCGCAACTTTGAAGACCTGAATCTGCACCGGATCGCCTTCATCCGTGAAGACATCGCCGTTAACAAAGGCCATCGTCACAAATCCCGTTCCCTGTCCGGTCGCGGTTAATGCGTAGCTATCCACCGCCGTGTCCGGATCATCGATGATGGAAATCTCGTTCTCACCAACAACCTCATTCTGCGCCGTATCGACGATGAAGTCCCCTTCCAGCGCAGGATTCTCGATAAATGTCTCCACCGTCGTGGCCAATGCATTGATCGCCGACTCCCACTTCGACTTATCGGCATTGCCGACCGGAATGAGGTCCTTGATCGCGGCTTCGTCGGATTCCGAAAGCAAGTTGATGTCCAAATAGTCTTCCCCAGCCGGCACATCATGGAATTCACCGAGGAGAATGAGCGTCCCACTGTCGCCCCGCAGCGGATCAAAAAAGAATCGCTCCTGCAGATGGGGAGGCAAGCCCTGGAAGTAGACCTTGCCCTGATAATTCGTCGTCATGAGCACCGACGGCAACTCGGTCAATCCGACCGCGGGCGCATCAATGGCGACCGTCTTTTCCCTCGTCGGGTCGTGTAACGTCACGCTTCTTTTTGAATCACCAGTGCTCGTCGCCGCATTGGCGATTGACTGTTGATAAAGGATCTGGGCACTCGATTGCCCGCGGACTTGCGGCAGTCCGAACTTCGGCAACATGAGCGACTCGGCAATTCTCAACTCCGGCGCGTCTGCCGGCCATGTCGGGCGATAAACGATCGTCAAAGGTTCGTCATCCTCCCCATTGTCGATCTTCGCCAAATCGAGTGTCGTTCCGGATCTCGACACATCACGCAGGAAGGGCAGGATCGTGTCGACTTCGGGTTGGCTCGTGAAACCGGGGAAATAGAAGCCCTCACGGTTCAGATAATAAAGCTGCATCGACAAGGTCGGCCCCGGCGGTGGCGGGGTGAAGGTGCCGCCCTCCACGATCTCCTCGTCGTTGACGCCTGACCCAATGTCGTAAGAGACGGTCAATACCTTCGGCTGCCCCGGAGCGGGATCGCCACCCATGGAAAAATTGTCGACGGTAAAGCTCCAACCATTGGCAATCGCGTTTGCCACGATCCCCGTAACGTCTGCGGTTTGCCCGGTCAGTCCATAACTGGCACGGACGAGCACCTTCGGCTGGTGGGCTCCACGGTGGACCCACGTAAAGCCTTTCCTGTCCTGAAAAGTGAATCCGGTGTAATTCGTGTCAGCACTCCGCGTTTCATTGGCGGGATCATCCGTGGATTGGATTTCAAAGTCTTTCGCTTTCCGATCCGTTCCTGTCCCCTCCAATGCCAGCGGCATCAAGGGAAGCGGATAAGGTTTCACCAGGAGCGTGCCGGCCGTCGCCGTATAATCGAAATCAAAGAAGGCATTCGAGCGCTTCACATTATAGGCCTTCATCGCTGGCCTCCCGTCAACGGGGTCGGTGTAGGCGAGCAGCACACATGGCAAAGAGGTGAAGTCCGGACCGCTGATCACGTTCAAATCCTCCCGCAGCGCATAGGCGCGACCCGCCAGCATGAGAGCATGCTCCTCGTTCGGATTATAGCCAGGTTGGGAATCGTCGTTCTGGTAATAGACGCTTCCGCTCGCAAGTTCCGGAGGCAAATCATCGGTGCCAACACCTTGGGCGATGACGATCTCTGGAATCGTGAACGTCGGAAAGACGGAGGTGTATCGGCCGATCTTTCCAGGCACGAAGAAATCCTGAAAAGAAGAATTGGGCGCCTCCACCCGCTTGAACCATCGAACTTTGAGTGATTCATCCCCAGGAACCGCATTGACCGGAATGATCGCGCCTTCATTGGCCACAGGGACTCCAGTCACGAAAGGATCAACATAGCCGTCGGGGTAATAACCGGTTCCCTCGGAAATATATCCTCCGGCCTCATGACCCACTGGAGGAAGGATCCGGTTACCCACAAAGGCGAAGGTGTTGATAAAGGCTTTCTGGTCGGACTCCACCGTGTAAGTCCAGTCATGCGTGCCTCCGCCGCTGACATAAGTCGAAAGCTCATACGACGTTTCGTCTATGATTCTTGTAATTGTCGCGTCTCCGGAGATTCCAGTCCCTGTGACGACCATTCCGACTTCCAGACCAGCGGTGGATTCGACACTGACGACCGTAGAAGACGGAAGTGGTGGATTCGTGACCCATCCATCATAACGGAGAAAGAAGAAATTATTGTAAGGCCAACCCGCATAAATATAGATTAAAAACTGGTGATACCCGAGGAAGCTCTCATCGTATCTGAACCCGAGCCGATACCTCGTTCCATCGATCACCTCCGATACATAGGTTCCAAGATTCCCCACACTCAAAATAGAGACAGGATTCCCCGGCCACAGCCAGATCGTTGTCGGCGTCGTGACGATGGAACGGTCATCGAATGGTTGCGTCGTCGAAGAAACCACCCTTGCCCTTCCCTCTCCCTGGGAATACATGGCCACATACCAGACTTCTCCATTACTCGTAAACTTCAGTAGGGATCTATTCCTTTCATCGGGACCGAGATAGTTGATATGAAAACGCTGAGTATTGATATCAATGACCGCCTCTGCCTGCGCCTGATCATCCTGATAAATCAACTGAGGAAGAACTCCTCCTGTAAAACTCACCCCCGTGTCTACAGTGCTCCCAGAATCATCCACCGTGTAATGGGCATAATCCTCCAGGTTCGGCGACCATCGGAGCCAGTAGCGATCTTGGTGAGTAGGCCAATTGATCCCGAAGTTTCCTTCTTCCAACCAGTAGAACACAACCTTATTGAAGGCCTCGTTCGGATTGTTCGGACTTCCGTCATCAGGATCATTCGCGACACTCGTCTCTCGCTCGGCATAATAAGCGAGGGTCTGATCTGGCCGAACACTAGTCCCATAGTAAGTGACTCCCCCTTGCTGGCTGTTGAGGACCGGCGAAGCAATCAAGTCCATCCCGCCACGGCTAGGCAGAATCTCCTGACCAAGATTGACAGACGGATAGCCAATAGGAGGCACTCGCTTAATCTCCACAATCTCCAAACCAAGAAATTCATGGGCACCAGCGCTGTCTCGAATTTCACCGAGATACTCAATAAGAACCCGACCCTCTACATTGTAAGCCTTTAGTTCTCCAACTCCATTAAACTTCTCGAAGGAGATAGTAGTGAGGTTTGGCGAGATCGGATTGTATCCGGGAATGCTCACTTCCTCTGGAACCGCCTTGGGCACCTGCCGGTTAAAGACCGGATTAATCGTCGTGATACTCCCGTCATTCACCTGCACCTTCGGACCGTCAAAGGTTCCTTCCGTCCAGAAAATCGTCCTGATTGGACGACCCGTGTTCGCGGAAACTGCGAAAATCTCCTCCACCGTCCGGAAGACACCACCTTCCTGCTGGGCAGTCACCCAAGTGATCGTGACACGACCGGCTTGATGCGCGAAAACCTTTTCCGCGTGCGGGCTGTAATAGAAATCCGTGGCTGGCGTTACACTAACCGTGGTTGCTCCGCTAATGGTAGTGGAAGCGTTTCCTGCAAGCGTCACCGTTGTTCCAATAACACGCGTCACCGGTTGCCCGAGTAGGAAGGAGCCTACCACCAATTCCGCGGGAACACTTTGCACGACCACGATTGCGCTGGAGTTTGACGCCTCCGTGACCACCACCGTTCCGGCAGGAACCGGGGTGCCGATTCCAGAGATTACTTCTCCAGGAAAGACCGGCTTCTTTCGCCAGTAACCGGGGGCAGCTACAGTTGCCCCATCCCATTGCAAGAGCGGCGGAGTAATGATGTCCCCCAGAACATAGCGTGGCACTCCGGCGGCGAAAGGAGATCCAATAATAACGTCCTTTAGGACCGCATCCCCGTCCGGATTTGAAGGGTATTGATCAGCAACTGAACCCGTATTGGACAGAGCGCCAACTCCACCGGAAGTATTTACGACGGAGGCATTCTGGCCACTCGTGGGTGGAGGAGAACCTACTATTGGCGCTCCAGCTTGAAAGCTGGTGTTGTAGTTCGGCGGGCGTAGCTCGAGTTGTCCGTGGACGGCGCCGAGGCTGGCAATCACGATCAGAGCAAAGACATAGAACCTCATGAGAGATATCTTAAGAATTAATGGTTGAGTTTAATCGCAGGATTTCCGGTCCAATCGAAGTATACACAAACGACCATTCATAGATCGAAGTCCGCGTGCATGGTCCCCGTGAGAATATCTGTTTTTAATACCGGCAAAATTACGACGTATAAGAGGAGGAGCAGCGCGTGCCGAAGAACTTAGACACAACTTCATTTGTCTAGATTCTGCTCTCAGCACACTCGGGCGAGATTATTTTCCAATCGCAATGAATGAGAACGGAATCCAATGATTACCCCCGTCGGAGATCTGAGTCTGGATTTTACAGTATGTCTTTGTGACTTCGAAGACATTGATGAAGTCATAGTTATCGAAATTGCTATTTATAGTTGCCGTCACGACGGGAACATCGGCAAAAGCTGATGAAAACGTAATTAAAAATGTTCCAGAGAAGACATGATTGTTTGGTCCTCCTGGAGTCGGTCCACTAACCGTAAACCCCTCTCCCGCTATGGTTGCATCGGTGGCAGGATTAAACGAGCCGGAGTTCGTCGGGTTAAACTTCAGAGAACCTCGCACGATTCTCAAAGCCGCTTGTGCAACGACTACATCGTTCACGCCGCGCTTGATGTTGGCACCGCTTACCGTTCCCCCGCTCTTGATATCCCCACCCACGTCGAGGTTTGGTTGGGCGACATCTCCTCCCAGGGCGCTGTCACGTAGCCAGAAGGTATTGTCTGAATATCCCAGGAAGTCCTCGCTCACACCTACATGTCCAAACGAAATATAATTTCCATTCGTCAACCAATTCCCACTAGTAGGTTCCAGCGCGCCTGGAAAGTGAACTCCGTTCTTCGTCCGCACTTTGCCTGATGTCTCGATCGATAGAGTCTCCGTGTAGTTATCGAGAGCATCGACATCCCCAAACACGATTCCACCGGCACCGGTCCCTCTCTGGTTAAGAAGATAGGTTTTTCCGCCACCGGCTTCCTTATTCCATTCTAAATGCGCTCCTTGGCCATGAGAAACTGTGTTGTGATCGGTGTGAATCGTTCCGGATGCCTTGATGCCACCGGTAATAGTCACACTACTCGCCTTCAGCTCTCCCGAGGCTTTGATATTGCCAAAGACATCGACCTTCTCCTGCGGGTTGCTGGTCCCAACACCAAGGTTGCCGTTATCTCCTCGAAGACGCATATACTCGGTGGTTCCCCCATACCAGGCATGGGCGGAGTTCGGGGGAACTACTCCATAGAGAGTCGCATTTGCGATACCGAATCCGAACGGAGTCTCAGTACTTGTCCCGGGCCAGAGAATAAGACGCATCCCATCTCCGCCATTCGCGGAAGTCGCCGGCGACTGAGCTAGACCATTGTTGACGATGAGCTGACCTGTTGCCTTGATGTTTCCGGTCACATCGAGCTTTTCCCCGGGCGTCGTATTGCCAATTCCCACATTGCCGTTCCCGTCCCAATTCAAGGCAATATTCTGCGTTCCATTTTGGTTTGAACCAAGTACCCCACCGCTGTTGCCATAGAGAACGGGGCCATCGACATCAATGCCATTGAACAGGCGGCTGCCTCCATAGTAACCGAGGCCGTAGTTCGAGCTTCCATTCAGCTGCAAGTCCGTTCCTGTCGCAATGTTGTCTGCGGAGTGTGCCCGCACGGCAAAGGCCGAACTAATGAGACGCTGACGCGGTGAAATCGGCGCATCCGTCGTGTTCAAGGTCTCGTCCCCATTGTCGACAACAACCTCAAGGTACCGGTCCGTGCTTCCGAAGACGGTCAAGAGCGACGGTCGAGGGGTCTCCGGCGACCCGTCATAGGACGCTTCTACCCCCTGTCCGAGAACCACGCTGAAGTTCCCGTCAGCAACAGTGACCGTTTGCTCTTCAGACCAGATTCGTGTCCCGCCGGTAGCCGAGTCAAAGATGCGGAAGATCATCTTGCGGTTGATGGGGCTCCCGGCACCGAGGGCGTTACCACCGCCGTCAACGAGGAAGCCTTGGTAACTCATCAATCCAGGCACAGCCTGTCCCTGAAGCAGGCCGGGCAGGGCAAGGGAAAGAAGCGATAAGAAGAGAACAAGTTTGGATTTCATCATGTGGATTTCGGATAGCTGAATGGAAAAGAATTAAGGGGCGGTCGTAATCGCGCCGATTTCGGAGGCACGACGCAGTTCAAAGGTGCCGGTCATGCGAATGTCCCGTCGGTGAACACCAGAGATCACCTCGTCATAAGTCCCGCCGATGACCGCACTCCCCCACCCGCTGTTCACGGTACTACCGGCGGGCGGCGAAGCGGTGAAAGTGAAGGAGCACGCACGGCTAACGCTGTAACTCTCTTCGCCCGCCGACAGACCATCAAAGCGAGCATTCAAATTGTCATGGTCCGGGTGGTACTGGTGGACGAAAGGGTTTGTCGGATCGTCAAAAGGCACGGTGATGGTTCGCGTGAGCGTGGAGCCAATCGCGACATTTCCGGACCCGGTGGCGATTACTTGGTCGAGCGGCATGTGTGCCGCTGTCAGCCGCTGCGCGGACGCCTTGGCATCCTGCTTCAGGTGCGATTCACGCGTGGAAATTCCAAACAATTCCCCTCCTCCGTCGAGCTGACCGAGGAAGACCTGCGAAAGTAAGCGTGCTATCCCGGCATCATCGACATGCAGCAAAGTACGCAGAGAGTACTCGCGAGGAACAGAACCCACCACGCCATCGGCATAACCGACCGCATTCAAGGAGATATCTCCTATCCAGAGGCCGGCGAGGGTGCCTTTAGTCGCGGAAACCGGGAGATAGACGTCCATCAGGTTTCCGCTTTCGGTGACGCGCAGGAGAGAAGCGAAGAGCGCATCGGAAGAAGCGTTAACCATGCTGGCATCCGTCCGGTTAACGCCGAATTTCACCTCGACCGAATCCTGCGCCCCGATGGCTTTGGTCAATGGTCCGGAAATGATAGTCGAATCCCACTGTAAAGTCCCCGTGTTGTATGTCAGTTCCGTAAGCGGCACTCCTCCATTGATACCCGTTTCGCCAACCGGGGCGGCTTCGCTGGACTCAAGGTCAAACGTCACCGTGACCGGACTCGACGTACGGTTGCGGACGATGACCGTAATCTCTGATCCGGCTCTCCCAAAGTGCATGCCGTCTTGAGAGCTAAGACTGAGTTCCAAGGGCGCGTAAAAAGTGCCCACGACTTCCGCCGAGAACCAGTAGGCCTTAGTACGATCCAACCTTTCGAAGGATGGCGAGAAGACTTGCAGTGGGTTACCTGCGCCGAGATCGCCGCCGACATACTTGTAGATTCTCGTGTTTGCCGCCGTGGCGATCGGGAAAGTGGAGAAGTAGTTTGAGAAAAGCGGGTAATTCCCACCACTCTCAATCGACGGAAACCCGAGGAGGTTCGCGCCATTGCGCACCCATGTCGCACGCGGCGGGCGCGGCGATTGCTTGATCGTCACGGAATAGCTGTCAGCGACGGTCCCGGTGCAGCGCACGAGATAGGCATTCTGTCCGGTTAGTTGAGAAAGAGAACTGGCTGACGGTTGCCCGCGCTTCCACACCGACCAATCAGGCGTGCCCGCGGAAGGAATCTGTGGAGATTGCGTGAACTGCACCTGATTGGGGTTGGAATTCCAACGCCAGACTTCGACCACATCCGCAGGCAACATGGTGTCGAGCGGCTCGTAGCCGGCATCGCCGGTGAGATAGATGGCATTCCATCCACCTTTTAAATCGTAGGTGGTCGATTGCCATTGGGCATGGGCGGCGGTCGCACCCAAAAAGAGCGCGAGAATGAAGGCGGGGATGATTCTCATCGAACAGTTAGGCGAAATTGCTCGTTTCCAGAGGTGGAGACTTCCGTGAAGGCAGTGACTATTCCCACTTCGGAGGCGACATAGGTGTTTGAACCTGATTCGGCGGCTCCAATCGAGAAGGGAATCCTGCTCCAAGTGCGCAAATCCGTGGTCCGCTCGATCGTGTAAGTCTTGCCGATGATGGCGTAGAACTCGAAACGCACGTGCGTTGCGTTCTTCTCCTTGATGTCTAACTTGAAGCGCTCTGTGGCATCTCCGGCAAATGTCCCCGCCACATATTCCATCCAATCGGACTGCCCGTCCCGGTCGAAGTCCCCGTTCTTGCTCAAGAGATCGATGGCCCAATTCCCGAACTCATCCGGATAGTGCCCCGCTTGATACAACTGCCACTCCTCCCAAACATCCGGCAGTCCATCGAGATCGGAGTCTTCACCGAGATTCAGGTCGAGCCTAACACGTTCACCACCCATTCCCGCCGTCAGACTCCCCGAAACCTCGATCGGGTAAAAAAGCGCTCCATTCAAATCCACGGCGAGACTGAAAAGTCCCTGGGCCTCGACCGCGCGCTCGGAATAGAGAGCCGTGCCAAACCGATTCTGGTCGAGGCGAATGGCCAGTTCGTAGTTTTGATCGAGCCGGGAATTGCCGTCGATGGCCGTCCGGGCGATTTCCTCGCCGCCCTTCAAGAGGATGACGCTAGCGCCCTCCGCCGTGACGGTCTGGCCGACTTGATCACGGACAATGCCATAAATCGTGTAGTAGGGAGCAGGCGGAAATGCGGCGCATAGACCAGCA